>CP144796.1:0-145375 GCA_036689335.1 Candidatus Stammera capleta
AAATTATGCGTAATATTTTCTTTTTAATTGATTCTACTTTATATGCTTATAAATCTTTTTATATTGTAAATTATAAGAAGAAAAAAGTTAATTATAAAAAATCATTTTTAATATTTTGAAATATGATTTTTAGTAAATATAAAGTTTATAAACCTAATTATGTATTTTTTATATTTGATTATGATAGATCTAATTTTAGAAAGAAAATATATAAAAAATATAAATCTAATCGTAAAAAAATTTCTAAAGAATTATTATTATACATATTAGGTATTAGAAGATTTTTTAATATTTTTAGTATTAAATATTTTTCTTATCCTGATGTAGAAGGTGATGATGTTATAGGAAGTTTAGTAAAAAAAATAAGTGATATATTTAAAAAAAAAAAATATCTTATATATATATTATCCTATGATAAGGATTTTCTACAATTAGTTAATAATAATGTCTATTTATTTATTTCTAATAATAATATTTTAGATCCTAAATATACATTTATAAAATATGGTATTTATCCTAATTTTTTTAAAGATTTATTAATTTTATGTGGTGATAAATCTGATAATATTCCTGGTATAAAGGGTGTTGGTATTAAAAAGGCAATTATATTAATTAATAATATTGGTAATATTAAAAATATATATAATAATTTACATAAAATTAAACATCTTAAAATTAGTAATTATAATAATATAATTTATAATTTAAAAAGTAATATTAATAATATTGAATTATGAAATACTTTGATAAGTATTAAGTTAAATTTAGAAATTAATTTAAATATAAATGATTTCAAAATAAATAAATTTTTTTTTTATTATATATTTAATTCTCTAAAAAAATTTAATTTTACAGATAAAACTTTTTAAAAAAAAATTTTATCTGTTTTTTATTTTAATTTATTTTAATTTTAATATCAATACTATTAATTAATTTTAAATAGTTAATATAATAATTTTTGTTTTTACTTAAATCATAAATTTTTTTTTCTATTCTAAATGAATTTATACCTTTATTTAAAAAGTATTTTTCGATAACATTAATTTTATTGTATAATATTTTTAAAGTATTAGATCTATTTTTATTTGTTATTAAATAATTAATGATTTTAATTTTATATATATTTTTATTATATAGAAAAATTTTATTTATTAATTTATTTAATTTATATTTGTCAAATATTTTGAATAAACAATTATTTTGATAGAAATTTATTTTTAGTTTAATATATTTATTAAATTGATTTCTTTCTTTTAAATAAATTAAACTTATATTAAAAAAATTATTATTTGTTTCTTCTTTAAGAAAATTTTTATTTCCAATTTTATATATAAATTGATAATCTAATCTAGATAATAAATATTTATTAATTTTATATTCTAAACCAAAAGATATTAGTGGTGATAATATAGTATATTTTGATATTAAATTTTTTTTATTTATTTTGTTTACTTGATTAAATATTGATTTAGTTAAAATATTACCTAATCTAGTATATATATCTATTTTTTTATTTATAGGGTAACTTATTTTTGTTAATAAATATATTCCTTGAGAATCAAAATAATTAATTAGAAATTTTTTTTTTTGATTCAAATTTCCTAATCAGTCATATCCTAATTCAAAAGATAAATTTTTATTAATTTTGTATCCTAAAAAAATACCGTTTCCTTTAGTAAGGATATTTTCTTTTTTATTTATTGTTTGATTAATATTTTCTAAATCTTTATATTTTGATCATCCTATTTTATTTCCTATATATATTTTATTTATGTTTTTTGTTTTTTTAGCTAATGTAATATTTAAAATTAGTATAGTTATTAATATGGTAGTAAATATTTTTTTCATTTTTAATCTCTTTTAAATAATTTTAAAATGTTATTTATTTTAATATTTAATAAAATTTATTAATAATTGTTAATGATTATTTAACTTTTTAAACAAAATTAAAATTAATATTTTTATATATGTTAAAATATATTTTGTATTACGTAAAGTTAATTTTTATAAATTTATATGAAATTTTTGTTTTTTCAATATTTTTATTTATTTAAATATTAAAATTTTGAAGGTGTAAAATGTTAAAGAAAAAAATTAATATTAAATTAATTAATGGTTTTCATATAAGACCAGCTACAAAATTTGTTAAAGAAGCTAGAAAATTTTCTTCTGAAATTAAAATAAAATTGAAAAATAAAATTATAAATGCTAAAAATTTATTTGAAATACAAACTTTAGGTATTTCTTATAATGATATAATTACAATTATTGTAGATGGCAAAGATGAATTAAATGCACTGAAAATATTAGTTAATTTATTAAAATCTCTTAAAGAATAATTAATGAAAATTATTTTGAAGATGATATTTTAAAGGTATATTTATATGATTACAAAAGGTATTGTAGTATCATCAGGATATGCATGTGGTAATGCGTTTTTATTAAATGAAGAAAATATTTATATAAATAAAAATAAAATTAATGTTAATGATATTGATCTTGAAATTTCACTTTTTTATAAAGCACATAAAAAAACTATCAAACAGTTTAAAAAAATAAAATCTAATATATTAGATAAAGATAAAAAATTATTGTTTGATGGTTATATAATTTTATTAAAAGATGAAGTATTTATTAATGATATTATATCGTTAATAAAAAAAAAATTTATTTCTGCTGAATTTTCTGTTGACAAAGTTATTAAAAAACAAGTGAATGCTATTAATAAAGTTAATAATATTTATATTCAAGAAAGAGCTAATGATTTTTTAGATATAGGTAAAAGATTAATTTTCAATCTAAAAAATATAAATATTTTAGATTATAATTTTTTAGATAATAAAGAAAATATTATTATAGTTGCTAAAGATTTATCTCCTTCTCAAATTATACAATTCAATCTTAAAAAAATTGTTGGATTTATTACTGAATTAGGTAGTATTAATTCCCATACATCAATAATAGCTAAATCACTAGATTTACCTAGTATTGTAAAAGTTAAAAATATAACTAAATTAGTTGGTAATAATAATTATTTAATTATTGATGGAATTAAAAATAATATTTATATTAATCCAGATAAAAAAATTATAAATAAATTTAAATATTTGAATAAAAAATATTTATATAAAAAAAAAAAGTTAATTAAATTAAGTAAATTACCTACTGAAACTTTAGATGGATATAAGATAAAATTATTTGCTAATATAGGTAGTAATGAAGATTTACATAACATTTTAAATAATGGTGCTGAAGGAATAGGATTATATCGTACGGAATTTTTATTTATGAACAGAAATTCTTTTCCTACAGAAGATGAGCAATTTTATTGTTATAAAAATATTTTAGAATTAATGAATGGAAAAGTAGTTACTATTCGTACCCTAGATTTAGGTGGAGATAAATTTTTACCTTATATGAATTTTCCTAAAGAAAATACTCCTTTTTTAGGATGAAGATCTATTAGAATATATGTAAATAATAAACATATATTACATGATCAATTAAAAGCTATTTTAAGAGCTTCTGTATATGGTAAAGTACGTATTATGTTTCCTATGATTATTTCTTTAGAGGAAGTTTTGTTTTTAAAAAAAGAATTTAATAAGGTTAAATCTATATTAAAAAAGAAAAAAATTAATTTTGATAAAAATATTAAAATAGGTGGAATGATAGAAACTCCTTCAGCTGCTATGATTTCTAATGATTTAGCTGATGAATTAGATTTTTTTAGTATAGGTACTAATGATTTAACTCAATATACATTAGCTGTAGATAGAAATAATTCTATGGTTTCTCATCTTTATGAGACTTTATCTCCTTCTATATTACGTTTAATGAAATATTCTATAGATTCTGTACATAAAAAAAATAAGAAAATAGGTATATGTGGTGAATTAGCTTCTGATGAAAAAGTAACTGTATTATTATTAGGTTTGGGTTTAGATGAATTGAGTATGAGTTCTAATTTTATTCCTAAAATTAAATATAGTATTCGTAATTTATCATGGCTTAATTCTAAAAAAATAGCATTTGACGTTTTAAAAAAAAATACAGTAAAAAAAATTAAATCTTTCCTTAATAAGAAAAGTGTAAAAGATTTTTAATTTTTTTTTAAAAAAAATAAAATTTGCCCAGAGGCGGAATCGAACCGCCGACACGAGGATTTTCAGTCCTCTGCTCTACCGACTGAGCTATCTGGGCTTTTAATTATTTTTTAGTGTTTTTTTCATTCAAATTAAATATTCTTTATTTATTTTATTAATTTTAAAAATTAATATCTCTGGAATTTTATATGGATGTATTTTTTTAATTATTTTAATTATTTTATTTCTAAAATGAGAAAAACTTTTTAATATTATTTTAATTTCAATTTTATTTTTAATTTTATTTTTCCATAAATAAAATGAATTTATATTATTAATTACATTAATACATGATACTAATTTTTTTTTTAAAAGAATATTTTTAATATTGTTTAAAATTTTTTCATTCGGTATATTACATGTTATTAATATAATATTTTTAGATGTTAAACACATATTGATAATTATTTTAAATTAAATATTGTTTAATTATAACTAATATAATTAGTTATATCAAATATTTAGTATTTTTAATATAAATATCTTGAAAGTTATTTTTTTATCCTTATTATATACCATATAGATTAATAAGTAATTTTATTATATTTAATTAATGTATTATAATAATAAAAGTAATTATTATATAGGAGAAATAAATGAAAATTCGTCCATTACATGATCGTATTATAGTTAAACGTAAAAATAATGAATCTAAATCTGCTGGTGGAATAGTTTTAACTGGTTCAGCAGCTGGAAAATCTACTCGTGGTAAAGTGTTAGCTGTTGGTAAAGGTCGTGTACTTGATAATGGAGTAATTAAGCCTCTTGATGTTAAAATTGGTGATGTTGTTATTTTTAATGATGGATATAGTGTTAAGACAGAAAAATTAGATAACAACGAGGTATTAATTATGTCTGAAAGTGATGTATTAGCTATTATTGAATAATATATTTATTAATTTTGATGATTAATTAATAATTAACTTAAAAATTTTGTAAATTTTAAAGGAAATAAATTATGGCAGCTAAAGACGTAAAATTTGGTAATGATGCAAGATCAAAGATTCTTCGTGGTGTTAATGTTCTAGCCGATGCTGTAAGAGTTACTTTAGGACCTAAAGGTCGTAATGTAGTTTTAGATAAATCTTTTGGTGCTCCTGCTATTACTAAAGATGGAGTAGCAGTAGCTAGAGAAATAGAATTAGAAGATAAGTTTGAAAATATGGGAGCTCAAATGGTTAAAGAAGTAGCTTCTAAATCTAATGATACTGCTGGTGATGGAACTACTACTGCTACTGTTTTAGCTCAATCTATAGTTAATGAAGGTTTGAAAGCTGTTGCAGCAGGTATGAATCCTATGGATTTAAAACGTGGTATAGATAAAGCTGTTAATTCTGCAGTTATAGAATTAAAAAAAATATCTGTTCCTTGTTCTGATTCTAAATCTATTGCGCAAGTTGGAACTATATCTGCTAATGCTGATGAAACAGTTGGTGCATTAATAGCTCAGGCTATGGAAAAAGTAGGTAAAGAGGGTGTTATAACTGTTGAGGAAGGAACTGGTTTAGAAGATGAGTTAGATGTTGTAGAAGGAATGCAGTTTGATAGAGGTTATTTATCCCCTTATTTTATTAATAAAACTGAATCTGGTGTTGTAGAATTAGATAATCCGTTTATTTTATTAGTAGAAAAAAAAATATCTAATATTCGTGAAATGTTATCTATATTAGAATCTGTTGCTAAATCTAGTAAACCTTTATTAGTTATTGCTGAAGATGTAGAAGGTGAGGCTTTAGCTACTTTAGTAGTTAATAATATGAGAGGTATTGTAAAGGTAGCAGCTGTTAAATCTCCTGGATTTGGTGATCGTCGTAAAGAAATGTTACAAGATATAGCTATTTTAACTAAAGGTAAAGTTATTTCTGAAGAAGTAGGAATGGAATTAGAAAATATTACTCTTAGTGATTTAGGTAGTGCTAAAAAAGTAGTAATTAATAAAGATAATACTACTATTATAGATGGTTCTGGTTGTCAAGAAGAAATTTCTAATAGAGTTTCTCAAATACGTCAACAAATTGATGAAGCTACTTCTGATTACGATAAGGAAAAATTACAAGAGAGAGTAGCTAAATTAGCTGGTGGTGTAGCAGTATTAAAAGTTGGTGCAGCTACTGAAGTTGAAATGAAAGAAAAAAAATCTAGAGTTGAAGATGCTTTACACGCTACTAGAGCTGCTGTTGAAGAAGGAGTAGTAGCTGGAGGTGGAGTAGCTTTAGTAAGAGTAGCAGAAAGATTAAATAATTTAACTGCTCAAAATGAAGATCAAAATGTTGGTATTAGAGTGGCTTTAAGATCTATGGAATCACCTTTACGTCAAATAGTTTCTAATACTGGTGATGAACCTTCTGTTGTAGCTAATAATGTAAAAGCAGGTAGTGGTAATTATGGTTATAATGCTGCTACTGAAAAATATGGTGACATGATAGATATGGGTATTTTAGATCCTACTAAGGTAACTCGTTCAGCTTTACAGTATGCAGCGTCAGTTGCTGGTTTAATGGTTACTACAGAATGTATGATTACTGATTTACCTAAAGATGAAAAATCTGATATAAATCCTAGTAATACAGGTATGAATGGTGGAATGAACGGAATGGGTGGAGGAATGATGTAAATAAATTTATTGTTTAGAATAAATTTATTTAAAAAAATTTTATTTATGTAATACCAAAGTCTTTTTGACTTTGGTATTTAAGTATGTATTTTATTTATTAAGAGGTTTATTTAATGTTATTTAGTTTTATAAATAAAAATAAAGTTATTAATGATTTTGAAATTAGTAATAAAGATACCGGTTCACATAAATTACAAGTTATATTATTAACTTATCGTATAAATAAATTGCAAAAACATCTTTCTATTTACAAGAAAGATTTTCATAGTAAGAAAGGTTTATTAAAATTAGTTTTTCAACGTCGTCGTATATTAAAATATATTAAATTAAAAGATATGAATCAATATTTTTTTTTAATAAAAAAATTGAAATTACGTGATTAATAATTTAATTTTTTAGTAATTTTTATTATTAAATTAGTTTAATTTTAAGAAAGGTAAATAGTTTTGTTGGAATATAATTTTTTAGAATTTAAATATGGAAGAAATTTAATTAAGTTAGAAACTGGTTTTATAGCACGTCAATCTACTTCTTCTGTTATGGCTAGTATGGATGACACTGTAGTAATTATTACAGTAGTTTTAAATAATAAAGTAAATTTAGATAATAATTTTTTACCTTTAAGTGTTTATTATCAAGAAAAATTTTATTCTGTTGGTAAAATTCCTGGTGGTTTTTTTAGAAGGGAAGGTAGATCTAGTGATGTAGAAATTATTACTTCTAGATTAATTGATAGATCTATACGTCCTTTATTTAGTAAAAATTTTTTTAATGATGTACAAATTGTTGTTAATGTTATATCTGTTAATCCTCAAATAAGTACGGATATAATTTCTATTATAGGTACTTCTGCTGCGTTAAGTATATGTGGTATATCTCATTTAGAACCTATAGGTGTTGCTCGTATAGGTTATATTAATAATTCATATATATTGAATCCTAGTTTATCAGAAATGAATTTAAGTAAATTAAATTTAGTTATAGCTGGTAATAAAGATGGTATTTTCATGATTGATTCTTCTTCTAAAAATTTGAGTGAAAAAGAAGTTTTTGATGGTATATGTTTTGGATTTGAAAATTATTTTAGTGTAATTAAAAATATTGAATTGTTTTCTAGTAAAGTTAATTTTAAAAATTTAGATAATGAATTAAATTATTTAAATGAATTTCTTTCTCAAGATGTTATTAATTATATTAATAAATATTGTTTTAAAGATTTTAAAAACATATATTTTTCTAATTTAAATAAACAGGATAGAGAAAATCGTTTGAATACTATAAAAGATAATTTATTATTGGATTTAAATGAAAAAAAACAAGTAAATAATTATTTGGTTTTAAATGAATTAATTAAAATAGAAAAAAATATTATTATTAATAAATTATTAAAATATGGAAAACGTATTGATAATCGTAATGTAAATGATATAAGAGATATAGATGTTAAAATAGGTTTTTTACCTAAAAGAGTTCATGGATCATCATTATTTACAAGAGGAGAAACTCAAGCTTTAGTTACAGTAACTTTAGGTACGTCTAAAGACGCACAAAATTTTGATGATATATTTTTAGGAGAACGTGTTGATAGATTTATTTTTCATTATAATTTTCCTCCATATTCAGTAGGTGAAATAGGTAATATAGGTATATTAAAACGTAGAGAAATAGGTCATGGTTATTTAGCCAAAAAAGGTATTATTCCTATATTACCTAAAATAAATAAATTTCCTTATACTATTAGAATAGTTTCTGATATTTTAGAATCTAATGGATCTTCGTCTATGGCTTCAGTATGTGGAGCTTCTTTAGCTCTAATGGATGCTGGTGTTCCAATTTTACATCATGTATCAGGTATTGCTATGGGTTTAATAAAATATAAAGGTAAAGATATAATTTTATCTGATATTATTGGTGATGAAGATAGATTAGGAGATATGGATTTTAAAGTTATAGGAACTTCAAGTGGTATAACAGCTTTGCAAATGGATATGAAAATAAAAGGTATTAATTGTGACAGTATTAATTTTTCTTTAAATAGAGCTAAAAAATCTAGATTATTTATTTTAAATAAAATGAATTCTATAATTAATTGTTCGAGAAATTATTTATCTGTTTTTGCTCCTATAATATATAAATTTAAAATTAAAATTAATAAGATAAAAGATGTTATTGGTAAAGGTGGTTCTGTAATTAAAAATCTTACAGAAAAATATAATTGTTCTATAGAAATAGATAATGATGGAACAATAAATATTATTTCTTATGATAAAAAAAAAATTAAAAATGTTGTTAATATTATAAAAAAAATTACGGAAGAAGTAAAATTAGGAAATATTTATTTAGCCAAAATAATTAAAATAGTTAATTTTGGTGTTTTTGTTTCTTTTTTAAATGGTAAGGAAGGTTTAATACATATTTCAAGTATTTTAATAAACAAAAATAAGAATATATATAATTTTTTTAAAATTGGACAAAATATTTATGTAAAAGTATTAAATATAAATAGTAATGGTAAAATTAAATTAGGTATTGAAAAATATTAAATTAAATATTTATTTATAGAGAATTTAAATGATTGATATTAATAATGAGTGTTATAATTTTAGTTATTTTAAACTTAAGAAAGAATTATTAAATGTTATTAATAAATTAGGTTATAAAAATCCTACTGATATACAATTAAAATGTATACCTTATTTTTTAGATGGTTATGATGTTTTAGGAATTGCTAAAACTGGAAGTGGTAAAACAGCATCTTTTGTTTTACCTATATTAAATAATATAAATATTAATTTAGTTAGTATTCAAGCTTTGATTTTAGTACCCACTAGAGAATTAAATATTCAAATTAGTGATGCATTTAAAGTTTTTTCTAATTTTAATAGAAATATTAAAATTATATCTTTGTATGGTGGTCAAAAATATAATATTCAATTTTTAGGATTAAAAAAAAAACCTCATATAGTTGTTGCCACTCCTGGTAGATTATTGGATTTATTAAAAAAAAATATAATTAATATTTCTTGAGTAAAATTTTTAGTTATTGATGAAGCTGATGAAATGTTACGTATGGGTTTTATAAAAGATGTAGAATCTATTATTTCTTTTATAAAATATAAACATCAAACTTCATTATTTTCTGCTACAATGCCATTACCTATAAAAAGAATAGTAAATAGATTTATGTATAAACCTAAGGAGGTTATATTAAATTTATCTAAAAATAATATTTTACCTGTAAATATCAAACAATATTATTGTTTGATAAAGTCATGGAGAAATAAATTAGAAATTTTAATGAAATTTTTAGAAATAGAGAATTATACTAGTGTGATAATTTTTGTAAGTACTAAATTATATACTGTAAAATTATCTAATTTCATTAGTAAAAAAGGTTATTTTTGTTCTGCTTTTAATGGTGATATGAATCAAAATTTAAGAGAAAAAGTATTACGTGATTTTAGAAATTCTAAAATTTCTATTCTTGTAGCTACAGATATTGCTTCTAGAGGTTTAGATATTGATAATGTTAGTTTAGTTATTAACTATGATTTACCTCTGGATATAGAATCTTATATTCATCGTATTGGTAGAACAGGCAGAGCTAATAAAATTGGTAAGACAATTTTATTTATTAATTTTAAAAATAAAAGGTTTTTATTTCATTTAGAAAGACATATAAAAATTAAAATTAAACAAATTAGTATCCCAGATAGAAATTTTTTAATAAATCATCGTATAAATAAATTAATTTTTTTAATTAAAAAAAAATTCAATAATAAGAAGAAAGGTATTTTTTTTTATAAAAATATGTTAAGTAAAATTATAAAAATTTCAAGTATGAATAATGAAGAAATTAGTATTTCTTTATTAAGTATAATTTATAAAAAATTATATTTAGATTTTTTTTAAAATAGGTGATAATGGAATTGAACCATTGACCTTCTCCTTGTAAAAGAGACACTCTACCACTGAGCTAATCACCTTTAATGGAACTGGCGGGATTTGAACCCGCGTCCAAAACAACTTATTCTTTTGATCTACATGTTTATTCTATTTTATTTTTATTAATTATTAAAAATAAAAAAAATTAATAATTAATTAGTTTACTATATAAATTTTTTATAGATGTAAACTTCTATAAAATTTCTCTTTTTAGAAACATTTTTTATATAATAAAAGAGAAAAAATTATTATAAAAAATGGCTTATACAGTTTTTTAAGCTGCTAAAGCATAGTTTTTATTTTTTGCAACTAAATTTTACGGTTTTTTACGCGGCCAACCGTACCTCGACATGCACATTAGAATTTGTATATTTTGTCAAATCCAAAACAGTCCCTTATATATTATAAGGTTTAAATATTTTTAAATCAATATTTTTATTTAATTTTTTATTTTCTTTTTCTTTAATATATTTTTTTTTATCATATTTTTTTTTACCTTTTGATAATCCTATAATTATTTTATATCATGGTTTTTTAAGAATTAGAGAAATTAGTATTAATGTGTATCCTTTAATTTTAATTTTATTATAAATTGAATTTATTTCTTTTTTTTTTAGAAGAATTTTAATTTTTCTTGTTTTTGAAGTATTTTGGTAATTTTTTTGTATTGGATTTATTTTAGTTCCTATTAGATAGGGTATTTTATTTTTTTTTATTTCAATATAACTATTATTTATATTTATATTTTTATATTTTATTGATTGTATTTCTCATCCATATAGAATTATACCTGCTTGATATTTTTTTATTATTGTATAATATTGAAATATTTTTTTGTTTTTTAATATAGTAATCATTTTAAAATTTTATTTATATAAGTTTTTATTGTTTAATTATTTTAATTTAAATATTTTTAAAAAATAAAATTATTTTGTGATATATAATAATTATTATTATACTATTGACATTAAATTTTGGAGATAAAATAATATGATTGAAGAAAATAATAATAAAAAAAATAATTCAGATAAAATTAATAATGATCTTACTTTAGATAAGAAAATAGATAAAAATATTTTAGAAAAATTAACTAATAAAATATATAAATATAAAAAAGAAATATGTTTTAAAAATAAATTAATTAATAAGTTAAAAAATAATTTATTAGATGTTAAAAAAAGAATAGAAGATATAAATTTACGTTCTAAAGCAGAATTAGATAATATGTACAAACGTAATCAAGCAGATATTGAAAATGTGTATAAATATTCTTTAGAAAAATTTTTTAAAAATCTTTTACCCGTTATAGATAATTTAAAAAATGCTCTTAAATCTAGTAAAAATAAAAATTTAGATAATGTTATTACTTATGAAGGTATTAAATTAACTTTAAAAAATTTTTTGTCTATAATAACAAAATTTGGTGTTTCTATAATAAATAAAGTTAATGTAAATTTTGATCCTAATTTTCATCAAGCTGTATCAGTAATTGAATCTGAGAATAAAGATTATAAAGATAATTTAGTTGTTGAAATTTTACAGGATGGATATTTACTAAATAATAGATTATTAAGACCAGCAATGGTAAAAGTTATTAAATTTAAAAAATAGAGAATAATTTTGTTGTATTAAAATTATTTTTTTGTTAAAATCTTGATATTGGCCCTTTAGCTCAGAGGCAGAGCAGGCGACTCATAATCGCTTGGTCATTGGTTCGAATCCAATAGGGGCCATATCTTTTTATTTAAGATAGAATTTATTTTTTACTTTCATTTTTTTTGTAAATTCATAAATTAAAGGTATTCCTGTTGGAATATTAAGTTTAACAATATCTTTGTCAGATATTTTATCTAAATATTTAATTAATGCTCTTAAAGAATTTCCATGTGCTACTATTAGTATAGATAAATTATTTTTTATTTTTGGATAAATATTTTTTTTTCAATATGGAATTACTCTATTATATGTATCAAGTAAACTTTCTCCTAAAGGTATTTCTTTATATTTAAGATCTTTATATTTAATTTCTTTACCTGGAAATTTTTCGCTTTTACAATCAATTTGTGGTGGTTTAGTAGTATAACTTCTTCTTCATTCTAAAACTTTTTTTTCACCATATATTTCAGCAATTTTTTTTTTATTATATCCTTGTAAATTTCCATAATGTCTTTCGTTTAATTTTCAAGTTTTAGTAACTTTTATTCATGATAAATTTAATTTATCTAATATTTTTCATAAAGTATGTATAGATCTTTTTAAAAAAGATGTATATGCATATTCAAAATTGAAATTATTTTTTTTTAGAATAGTACCTGCATTTTTTGCTTCAGTAATTCCTTTTTTAGATAAATCTATATCTTTTCATCCTGTAAATATATTTTTTTGATTTCATTTACTTTCTCCATGTCTTATTAAAACTATTTTTTTCATTTTAAATGTCTCCTAATTTATTTTTTATTTTAAATATATTTCTATATATTATATTGTATATATATTATGAATAATATAAACAAAATATTTGTTTATTTTAAATATCTTATATTTGAAATTTTTTAAATATATTTATATTATTTTTTACAATTTTTATTTGCTAGTGTAATTTTTTTTAATAATTTATGTTTTTTAATGTTAAATTTATCGTGTTTAAAAAATATTTTTGATAAATATCTAATATTTGTTTTTTTTTTTAATTCTTTTTTGATATTTTTTTCTGATTTTTGTAAATATTTAATTATATTTTTTATTATATTAATATTTTTTTGATTTATAAAATCTATATATATATAAATATGTGAAAAATTTTTTGTTAATTTTATATAATTAATACTTAAAATATTTTTTTTACCTATTATAAAATTGTATTTTTCAAAAATTATTTGTGTAATTTTTGTTTTTATTTTTTTAATATTTTTTTTATATTTTATTTTAATTTTCATTTTTTATTATTTTAATACATTCTATAGTATCTCCTATTTTTATTTTATTAAAATTTTTTATGTGTATTCCACATTCAATATTTTTTTTAATTATCACAACTTTTTTTTTAAATCTTTTTAATGATTTAATTTTACCTTCATAAATAATATTTTTATTTCTTATAATTTGAATTGGATAAGATATTTTAATACTACCTTTATTTACTATACATCCTATTATTATATCTAATTTGGATTTATTAAAAATATTTTTTACCTTTGCTTTTCCTACCGTTATTTTATTAGAATATTGAAATGTTTTTTTTATAATTTTTTTTATTTTGTTAATTAGTTTATATATTATATTAAAAAAATATATTTTTATTTTATATTTTTGTATTTTTTTTTTAATTAAATTATTTATTTTAGTATTAAATGAAATTATTATAGATTGAGTTGTTTTTGATAATATTATATCGTTTTCGTTTATTTCACCTATTTTAGCAGAAATTATATTGATTTTTTTTTTAAAATTTTTATTTATTAATTTTAATATTGTATCTAATGATCCATATACATCAGTTTTAATTAATATATTTATTTTTTTTTTTTTTTGAAATATATTCTCTGTTTTATTTGTGTATATTTTTTTTTTTGAAATTATTTTTTTATTTTTTAAATTAACTATTTTTTTTATTATTTTTTTATTTTTAACTACTATGAATTTTTCTCCTGGTATAGGTATTTTAGATAGTCCTAAAATTTCTACAGGCATAGATGGTAGACCATAATTTATTTTTTTATGATTATCGTTACATATTGATTTTATTTTTCCAAATATATTGCCAGATAAAATTATATCCCCTATATTAAGTTTTCCATCTTTTATTAATATATTTGTAATAATTCCTTTATTTTTGTTTAAGCTAGATTCTATAATAAATCCAGATGCATATTTATTTATGTTAGTATTTAAATTAATATTTTTACTTTCTTTATTTATAGCTTTAAAAATTTTTTTTATACCTTTAGATGATTTAACTGAAAATTCTACAAAAATATTTTTTCCGCCTCATTCTTTAGGAATTATGTTATATTTACTAATTTTTTTTTTTATAACATCAATATTATTATGATAATTTATTTTATCTATTTTAGATAATCCAATTATTGTAGGTATATTATATTTTTTAATATGTTTAATTATTTCTAATGTTTGTGGCATTATACCATCATCTATAGATATTATTAATAATATTATATCTGTTATATTCATTCCTCTATTTCTCATATTAGTAAATACTGAGTGTCCAGGAGTATCTAACAAAGTTATTTTTCCAAATTTATTATTTATATAATAAGCATTTATATATTGTGTAATATTACCTTTTTCTTGATCAACTATTTTACTTGATTTTATATAATCTATAAGTGATGTTTTACCATGGTTTACATGACCCATAATAGTTATTATGGGAGGTCTTACATATAGTTTATTTTTTTTTTTATTTAAAATATTTTTTTTTTTTAGTTTTATTTTTTCTAATTTTATTTTTTTATTTATATCTTGAACATTTTTTTTTATTTTTTTATTTTTATTTTTTATTTTTTTACTTTTAAATAGTTTGTTTTTTTTTCTGGTGAATTTTTTATAATTTTTATTGAAAATACTTTTTTTTTTAAAAAATCCTATTTTTTTTTTATTTTTTAATTTATTTCTTTTTTTTATATTGTTGGTTTTTTTTTTTGTATAAAATATATTTTTTTTTTTACTTTTTTTGTATTTATTTTTATTTATTTTTTTAAACATTTTTTTATAAAATAATATTTGTTTATTTAATTATTAATTTTTTATACTAATAATATTTAGTGCTCATCCTGTTAATTTTGATGCTAATTTTATGTTTTGTCCATTTTTACCTATAGTTTTAGCTAAATTTTTTGTTTTTACATTTATATCCATTGTTTTGTTTTTTTTATTAATCAATATATTTGATATTTTTGCAGGTAATAAAGAGTTTATAACAAATTTTTTGGGATTATTATTTCATAATATTATATCTATTTTTTCACCAGATAATTCATTAGATATTAATTGTATTCTTGAACCTTTTAAACCTATGCATGCACCTATTGGATCTATATGTTTATTATTAGTATTTACTGCTATTTTAGATCTTAATCCTGGTTTTCTTGATATAGCTTTAATTTTTATGATTTTTTTTTTAATTTCTGGTATATTTTTTTTTAATAATTCTAGTAGAAATTTTTTTTTTGTTCTAGTAATGAAAATTTTATATTTTTTTTTTATTTTTTTTATTTTATATATTATTCCTTTAATTTTTTTACCTATTTTAAATTTATCATTTTTTATTGAATCTTTTTTTAGAAGTATTACTTTTAAATTAAATTTAATATTTATTGATATAGATTTTCTGTTTATTTTTTTTATGTGTCCTGTTATTATTTGACCTTTTTTTTGTTTTATTTTTTTTAAAATAATTATTTTTTTAATTTCACGTATTTTTTGTATTATAATTTTTTTTGCTTTTTGTGTTGTTATTCTATCAAAAATTTCTAATTTAATTTTATTTTCTATAATATCTCCTATTTTAATGTTTTTATTTTTGTGAATGGCTTTTTTATATGTAATTTCTTTATATGGTTTTTTTATTTTTTTAACTACTATTCATCTTCTATATGTATTAAAAGTACCTTTTTTTCGGTCTATATTAATTTTTATATCTATTTTTTTATTATATTTTTTTTTTATTGCTATAGTTAAAGCTTTTTCTAATGTTTTGAATATTATTTCTTTTGGTAAAGATTTTTCATTTGATACAGCTTCTGCAACTGCTAAAATTTCTTTATTCATTCTAGCTGCCTCAATTATATTTATAAAATAAAGGATATAGATATTTGAAATATAAATATTATTTTATTTTAGAAGTTTATTAAATAATTATTATTAATAGTTAATTTAAATTTAATAAATTAATTTATTATATATTAGAAGAATGAAATTTTAAAATTTTATTATTATATATTTATTTACCGGGAACGGGACTCGAACCCGTATTTTCATAAGAAACTATCTCCTCAAGATAGTGTGTTTACCAGTTTCACCATCCCGGTATAAAAATTGTTTTTTGTAAAATATTAAGTATAAAAGTTTTTTAATATTTATATATTATTTATTTATTATATTTAGTAATAATGCAGTCAAATAAAATAATGTGGCAAATATTATTATAATGAAATTTAATGTATCTTTTAAAAATTTTGTTGTAATAATATTATTATTAACATTAAATGGAGATCCTATAATGTTATTTTTACTTGGGGTAAAAATTATTAATAAAATTAAAGAAATACAGATAATAAAAAATATTATTAAAAATATTTTGTACATATTTATCCTTTAAAAATTGATTAAATTTAAATAATTTTTTATAAAAATTTTTTTAAACAGTTTTAGTAAATTTTTTATAAAAAATAATTTTTTTTATATCATTTTTGTTTAAAGTTTCGTATTTTATTAATTTTTTTTTCATTTTATGTAATATATTTATATTTTTTAAAAGAATTTTTTTAGCACGTAAATAATTTTTGTCTATGATCTTTTTAATTTCTTTATCTATTAATTTAGATATATAATTTGATAAAAATGTATTTTTAAAAGTTTTTGTATCATCTTCATCATTATTAGAATATAATAATGGACCTAGTTTTTCTGAAAAACCTCATTTAGTTACCATATTTCTTGCTATTGAAGAGGCTATTTTAATATCATTACTTGATCCTATAGATATATTTTCTTTTCCATATATTATTTCTTCAGCTAATCTACCTCCGTATAATGTAGATATTTTACTTTCTAATTGTTTTTTATTAATATTTATATTATCGTTTTCTGGGAGAAAAAATGTTGATCCTAAAGATTTTCCTCTAGGAATTATAGTTACTTTATGTACTGGATCGTGTTCTGGAACTAATTGACTAACTATAGTATGTCCACATTCATGGTAAGCAGTTAATTCTTTTTGTGTATCTGACATTATTAATGATTTTCTTTCTGTACCCATTATTATTTTATCTTTAGCTTTTTCGAATTCTTTCATAGATACGTTATTTAATTTTTTTTTTGCTGCATATAATGCAGCTTCATTAATTAAATTAGATAGATCAGCTCCTGAAAATCCTGGTGTGCTTTTAGATATAATATTAATATCAACATCTTTATTTAAAGGTATATTTTTAGTATGTATTTTAATTATTTGTTTTCTTCCTTTTATGTTTGGTAAGTCAACTATTACTCTTCTATCAAATCTTCCAGGACGCATAAGTGCTGGATCTAGTACATCAGGTCTATTTGTTGCAGCTATTATTATTATTCCTTTGTTACTATCAAATCCATCCATTTCTACTAACATTTGATTAAGAGTCTGTTCTCTTTCATCATGACCACTATTTATATTTATTCCTCTTTTTCTTCCTACAGCATCTATTTCATCTATAAAAATTATACATGGAGAAGTTTCTTTAGCTTGTTTAAACATATCTCTTACTCTTGATGCTCCTACACCAACAAACATTTCTACAAAATCAGATCCTGAAATACTATAAAAAGGAACTTGTGCTTCTCCAGCTATAGCTTTTGCTAAAAGTGTTTTACCTGTTCCAGGTGGTCCTATCATAAGTATTCCTTTAGGAATTTTACCTCCTAATTTTTGAAATTTATAAGGTTTTTTTAAATATTCTACTAATTCTTTTACTTCTTCTTTAGCTTCATCACAACCGGCTACATCTTTGAATGTAGTGTTTATATTATCTTTATTTAAAATTTTAGCTTTACTTTTTCCGAAAAAAAATGTTCCTTTACCACTATTTTGTATTTGTTTTATTAAAAATATTCATAATCCTGTTAGCAAAATAATCGGTAATCATGATATTAAAATAGATATTATAAAATTAGGTTCTTCTATTGATAAACTGCTAATCTTAATTTTTTTATTTATTAATTTTTTTAATAAGTAAGGGTCATTTATTGGTATATAAGTTTTATATTTTTGGTAATTTTTTTTTGTTACGTTAATTTCTTTACCATTTATTTTAACTTCTCTAAGTTTGTTTTTTTTTATATCTGATAAAAAACTAGAATATTCTATTTTAGGATAATTTTTTTTTTGTCCTATATTTTGAAATGTAGACACTATTATTATAGTAATAACTAACCAAAAAAATAAATTTTTTATCATATAGTTTAATAATATTTAATTTTAATTATATTTAAAGTATAATGCAATTATATATATTTCTTTAGAAAAATTACGTGAAGATTTTAATTTTTTAATTTTTACGATTTTAAATAGTTTTTTAATTTTTTTTATAGTATAAGAAAATATTTCACTTAAAAAAACTTTTATAACCAAATTTCCTTTTTTTTTAATTTTTTTTTACATAAATTTAAAATTGTTTTTATTATTTTTTTAAATTTAGGATTATCTATTTCTTTTATTCCTGATATATTAGGAGATATATCAGATAAAATATTGTTTATTTTATATCGAGATGTTTTTTTAATTATTTTATTGAAAATTTTTTTTTTACATATATTTCCTAATATAAAAATTGTTTTTAAATTTTTATTTATAGGTTTTATATCACAACTAAAAATTTTACCTGTATTTTTTATTTTTTGAGTTAAAAATTGTGTTCAACCTCCAGGTGAGCATCCTAGATCTATTATATTATCTTGTTTCTTAATTATATTGAAATTTAAATTTATTTCCTGTAATTTAAATCATGATCTAGAAATTATTTTGTTCTTTTTTTTTAAATTTATATATTTATCATTTATATGAATATTAATTCATTTTTTTTTTTTCATTTTTTTATTTTAGATATTTAATATTGAATATATCTATTTAATATTTATTATTTTATATTTTATGTTTCCTTTAATAGTTTTTAAAGTAATTGTTTTATTATTTTTTTTACCTAAAAGCTTTTTAGCTAAAGGAGAATTTATAGAAATAAGTTTTTTTTTTACATTTGATTCATCATCTCCAACTATTCTATAAATTATTTTTTTATTATTATTTAAATTTATTAATGTAATTAAAGATCCAAATACAATTTTTTTATTGTTTTTTATTTTTGATATATCTATTATATTTGCATAAAAAAGTTTTTTTTCTATTTCTTTAATTTTTTTTTCACATATTATTTGTTCTTCCTTAGCAGCATGGTATTCAGAATTTTCTTTTAAATCTCCAAATTCTCTTGCTTTTGATATAGATAATATTATTGATGGTCTTATAATTTCTTTTAAATATTTTAATTTTTTACGTAATTTTTTTTCTCCTTCTATAGTCATTAGTATTCTTGTCATATATTTTCCTTAGTTTTATTTTAAAATATATTATTAATATCATAATATTAAATTATTTATTTAATATTTTAAATAATTTTATGTTTTAAAATAAGAATTTGTATTTTATATTACGTGGACAAATTTTTTTTTATTTTTTCCTTGAATTTTGAATTTTACTTTTCCATTTTTTATCGCATATAGTGTGTAATCTCTTCCAAGTTTTACGTTTATTCCGGCATGAAATTTTGTACCTCTTTGTTTGATAATTATATTACCTGAATTTACGTATTCTCCTCCAAAATGTTTTATTCCTAATCTTTTAGAATGAGAATCTCTACCATTTTTAGTTGATCCACCAGCTTTTTTATGTGCCATTATTTTTTTTTATTGAATAAATTTTCACTTTTTGTAGTTTTTGTCTGTGACCTGCTATTTTTTTGTAATGTTTTCTACGTTTAAATTTTAATATTTTAATTTTTTTATTTTTTATATTTTCAATTATTTTTCCTTTAATAATATAATTATTTATTTTTTTTTTGTTAGTAATTATTTTGTTTTTATAAAATATTAAAATAATATTTTTAAAAATAATTTTTTTATTTTCATGTTTATTTATTTTTTCTATTACAATATAACTACCAATAGTAATTTTATATTGTTTACCACCTGTTTCTATTATAGCGTACATGTTTATTTATTTTACTATTTTAAATATAGATATTAAAATACTAATTTTTTTTTGTATTAATTTAACACTAAAGTAAAATGAATTTTATTTTTAAATATCAAATTTTTTTTTATATATATAAGTATATAATATATTTATAATAATAGTTTTTTATAAATATATATATTTTAATATATTTATATTATTTAGTAAAATTTATTTAATCTAATAAATTGTAAGGAATAAAATATAATGTTTAAAAAAATTCGTGGTATTTTTTCTAATGATTTATCTATAGATCTTGGTACAGCTAATACTTTAATTTATGTTAAAAATAAAGGTATTGTTTTAAATGAACCTTCTGTTGTAGCTATTAAGCAAGATAAAATTGGTTCTTCTAAAGTTGTAGCTGCTGTTGGTTATCAAGCTAAACAAATGTTAGGTAGAACTCCTGGTAATATTTCTGCTATTAGACCTATGAAAGATGGAGTAATAGCAGATTTTTTTGTTACTGAAAAAATGTTACAATATTTTATTAAACAAGTTCATACTAATAGTTTTATGAGACCAAGTCCTAGAGTTTTAGTATGTGTTCCTGTTGGTGCTACCCAAGTAGAACGTAGAGCAATAAAAGAATCAGCTTTAGGAGCTGGAGCTAGAGAAGTATTTTTAATTGAAGAACCTATGGCTGCTGCTATAGGAGCTAATTTACCTGTTTCTGAAGCTACTGGTTCAATGGTAGTAGATATAGGTGGAGGTACTACTGAAGTAGCAGTTATTTCATTGAATGGTGTAGTATATTCTTCTTCTGTAAGGATAGGTGGAGATAGATTTGATGAATCTATAATTAGTTATATTAGGAGACATTATGGTTCTTTAATAGGAGAAGCTACAGCAGAAAGAATTAAACATGAAATTGGTTCTGCATATCCTTGTTCTTCTGTTAAGGAAATAGAGGTTAGAGGTAGAAATATGGCTGAAGGTGTTCCTAGAAGTTTTGTATTAAATTCTAATGAAATATTAGAAGCTTTACAAGAACCTTTAGGGGGTATTATAAGTGCTATAATGATTGCATTAGAACAATGTCCTCCTGAATTAGCTTCTGATATATCAGAGAGAGGTATGGTTTTAACTGGAGGAGGTGCTTTATTAAAAAATTTAGATCGTTTAGTAATAGAAGAAACTAGTATACCGGTTATTATAGCTGATGATCCTCTAACATGTGTAGCTAGAGGAGGTGGTAAAGCTTTAGAAATGATTGATATTCATAATGGTGATTTATTTAGTAATGAATAATATAAAATATTTTTTTTATGTTTTTTAAAAAAAAGAATAATGTTCCTTATTTTTTATTTTTTATAATATTTTGCTTTTTTTTGTTAATTTTTGATTTTTATTATCATATATCTAATAGAATACGTTTTTGTACAGATAAAATTATTTTTGGTTTTTATTTTATTTATGATAATTTAAATTTATGAATAAATAATAAATTTTTTTTATTAAAAAATTTTAGAAAAATTAAATATGAGAATTTTTTTTTAAAAAAAAAAATTTTTTTCTTAAAAAAAAAAGTATTTTTTTTAAATATATTTAAAATAGAGAATAATTTTTTACGTAAGATATTACATTTTCCTTTATTAAAAAAAATAAGAGAAAAAATTAATTTTATTAAAATTTTTTTTTATCATACTAATAATATAGATGAATTAATAATTAATCATTTATTTAATAAGAATATTAAATATGGTAGTTTATTATTTAATGATATTAGTATTGTTGGTAAAATAATTTATACTGGAAATAATTATAGTAAAATAGAATTGATTTGTAGTAAAAATAGTAGTTTACCTGTAATTATTTTAAGAAATAATATAAATACTATTATTAATGGTTATAATTGTTTTAATGATATGAAAATAAATGATTTTTCTATTGATACAGATGTTCGTGTAGGAGATATAATTGTTTTACCTAATATAGATGGTTATATTTTTACTGGTTATCCTGTAGGAGTAGTAAAAAATATTATTTTAGATTTTAATAGAGGTAGTTTAATTGTAGATGTTAAATATTTTTTAGAATTACAAAATTTAAATTTTGTTTTTGTATATAGTTAATATTTGTTATTTAAGAATATTTTAAATATTTTGGAATTATTATGAATATTGAAATTTCTGTATTAAATATAATATATATGTATATATTAATTTTAAATTTTTGAAATAAAAATTTTTTAATATTTATTTTTTTTTGAGGAATGTTATGTGATATTTTTTTAAATTTTTATTTAGGTAGAACAATATTAATATATTTTTTATCTACATATATAATATTTTATTTACACAAAAAAATAATTAATTTATTTATTTGAAGAATGTTTTTCTTTTTTACTATTTTTTCTTTTTTAGTTAGAATAATATCTTTTTTAATTGATGTTATAATTTTAAATATAAATTTTAATAATTTTATTTTAATAAATTCTTTTTTTGATGGTTTTATATGATTAGTAATTACAAATTTTTTATTTAGAAAAAAAATTTTTATAAATAATAATAAAAATGAATTTTAGAGTGATGAGATGAGTAATATAGTTTATGAAAGTATTTTGAGTAAAAATAATATTTCTGAATCTAATTTAATGGATTTAATTTCTAATTTGTATGTTAAAAATTTTAATTATGGAGATTTATTTTTTCAAAATTCTGTATTAGAATCTTTTTTTTTAGAGAATAAAATAATTAAAAATAGTTTTATAAATTTTAAAAATGGTGTTGGAGTTAGAATTATATCAGATAATAAAATTAGTTTTTCCTGTTCAGATAAAATAAATTTTAGATCTATATTGAATTTAATTAACAAAATTAAAAGTATACATATTGATAAAAAAATAAATAAATGTATTAATTTATTGTTTAATTCTAAAAAAAAAAGTATATATAAAAAAAAATCTTTAATAAATTTTTCTTTAAATAAAAATAAAATTGATTTATTATTATACTTAGATAATTATATTAGAAAATCTAATCCTTATATAAATTATGTATCTATAAATTTAATTAACAGTTATGATTTAGTATTAATAGTTTCTACTGATAATGTTTTTGTTGGAGATATTAGACCTTTGACAAATTTATCTATTAAAATACAATTAGAAAAGAATAATTATCAAGAAATTGGAATTGGTGGTGGTGGTGGAAGTTATTTTTATGATGATTTAATTAATAAATATTATGAAAATATTCCTATTGTAGAACATTGAGCTAATGAAACTATTAGAATAGGTATAAATAATTTATATGCTGTTAATTCTCCTAGTGGAAATTTTCCTATTGTACTTGGTAGTGGTTGTCCTGGTGTTTTATTACATGAAGCAGTAGGTCATGGTTTAGAAGGAGATTTTATACGTAAAAAAATATCTATTTATACTAATTTAATAGGCAAAAAAGTTGCTTCTAATTTATGTACAGTAGTAGATGATGGTTCTATTAATGGTTTAAAAGGTTTTTTAAATGTTGATGATGAAGGTATTTCTGGTAAAAAAAATATACTTATTAAAAATGGTATTTTAAAATCTTTTATGTTAGATAAATTTAATGCTAATTTAATGAAATTAAAATCTACTGGGAATGCAAGAAGAGAATCTTATGCATATTTACCTATTCCTAGAATGACTAATACTTACTTAGTAAAAGGTAAAAATAATTTTTCTGATTTAATTAATAGTGTTGATTTTGGTATATATATAGTGAATTTATCTAGTGGTCAAGTAGATATTACTTCAGGAAAATTTGTTTTTACTGTTTTAGAAGGATATTTAATTAAAAAAGGAAAAATATCTAGTCCTATAAAAGGTTGTACTTTAATTGGTTCTGTAATAGAAATTATGAATAAAATTAGCATGATTTCTGATGATTTTAAGTTTGATAATGGTAGTGGTATTTGTGGAAAAGATAATCAAAATATTCCTGTTAGTGTAGGTCAACCTTCTTTAAAAATAGATTCTATGATTATAGGTGGAACAAATTAAATTATTAAATAATTTTTATAAATTTTAAATTAATATGTGATATATAGTTGATGCAAAAAAAAAAATATTAGGTAGATTGGTTAGTAAAATAATACCAATATTAATTGGTAAAAATAAATCTAATTATTTACCTCATGTAGACAATAGTGATTATATTATAATAATTAATGCTAGTAAAATATTAGTTACTGGAAATAAATTAAAAAATAAAAAATATTATTTTCATAGTGGTTATGTAGGAGGAATTAAAGTTATTTCATTTATTGATATGTTAAAAAAATCTCCGGAATTTATTATTAGACATGCTGTTAAGGGCATGTTGCCTAAAAATGTTTTGTCTAGAAGAAAATTAAAAAAATTAAAAATATATTCTAATAGTGAATATAAAGAATATGCTCAAAAACCTGTATTAATTAATATTTAGGAGTATGTACTATGTACAGTACTGGTAGACGTAAAACTTCTTCTGCTAGAATTTTTATGAAAAAAGGTAAAGGTAAATTTGTAATTAATGGATTTATTTTAAAAAAATATTTTAAAAATAAAATTAATCAATTAATTGTTCTTTTTCCTTTAAATATTATTCATGATTATGATTATATTAGTAAATTTAATTTTTATATAACAGTTAAAGGTGGTGGTATTTCTAGTCAATCAATGGCTATTAGACATGGGATTACAAGAGTTTTATTAAAATATAATAGTAGTTTACGTTCTATTTTTAAGAAATTGGGTTTAATAACTCGTGATTCTAGAGAAGTAGAAAGAAAAAAATATGGTTTTCGTAAATCTCGTTGTAGACCACAATTTTCTAAACGTTAATTTATGTATATTTAAAATGGTTCCTATTATTGATCAGTATTTAAAAATAAAAAAAAAATATCCTAAAATTTTATTATTTTATCAAATAGGTGATTTTTATGAACTTTTTTATGATGATGCTAAAAGAATAGCTTCTTTATTAAATATTACTTTGACTAAAAAAGTTTTTGTTAAACAAAAAGATGTTCCTATGGCTGGTATTCCTATTTGTTCTGTAGAATCATATATTTATAAATTAATTTGTTTAGGTGAATCTATTGCTTTATGTAATCAAGTTTTAGAGTCTAAAAATACTGAAAGTAGTAAGTTAATTAAACGTAAAGTTATTCGTATAATAACTCCTGGTACTATTAGTGAGGAAAGATTTTTAAATGAATCAAAAGATAATTATATTGCTGCTATATATTCTAAAAACAATAAAGAAATTTTTGGTTATTCTTTTCTAGATATTTCGTCAGGTAGATTTTATATTTCAGAGATTTATGGTTTAGATAGGTTAAAAAACCAATTGTTATTTACTCAACCTTCAGAAGTATTATGTTGTAAAAATTTTTTTTTTTTGAAAAGTATTAAATGATTAAAATATTTTAAATATGTTTCTAAAGATAAATTTAATTTTGAAAAAAATTATAATGTTTTATTAAATCATTTTAATATTATAGATTTTTCTTGTTTTGGTATAAAGAATAATAATTTGGGTATAAATTCTGCTGGTTGTATTTTAAGATATATAAAATCTACACAATTTGTTAATTTTTACCATATTAATAAATTGAAATTAATTAATGACTCTAAAATAATATTTATGGATTCTTTTACTATTCAAAATCTTGAATTGGTAAATTCTTTTTCTGGTAACAGAAAAAATACTCTTTTGTATGTTTTGGATAAAGTTATCACTCCTATGGGTAAAAGGATGTTGAAAAGGTGAATATTATTTCCTATTAGAGATATTAATGAAATATATTATCGACATAGTATTATGGATTTTTTTAAGATTAATTTTCAAAAAATTAGATTAGTTTTTAAAAATATAGGTGATTTAGAAAGAATTTTAGGAAGAATTTCTTTAAAAACCGTTAGTTCTAGAGATTTAATAAATTTTAAAAATTATTTAGTTTCAATAATTGATTTTATATTTTTTTTAAAGAAAAAAAGTAATTTAAAGATAGTAAATTTTTTTATATTAAATAAAAATTTAATTAAAGATATTATTAATTTAATTAATATTTCTATTTCTGATCCTAATGTAGATAATAAAAAAATTATAAATAAAGGATATAGTAGTAAATTAGATAATTTACGTTTTTTATTATTGAAAAATAAAAATAAAATAAATTTTTTAGAAAATAAAGAAAGAAATAAAACAAAAATAAATAGTTTATTTTTTTCTTATAGTAAAACATATGGATATTATGTTCAAATAAATAAACGTGATTCTTTATTAGTTCCTAATTATTACATAAAATGTAAATCTTTAAAAAATCATAATAGATATTTTATATCTAAGTTAAAATTATATGAAAATATTATATTAGTAATTAAAAAAAAAATTAATTTTTTAGAAAAAAATATTTTTAATGAAATTATTGAATTTATTTTAAATCATATTAATAAATTGTTTAAAATTTCTAATTATATAGCGAAATTAGATATACTTATGAATTTTTTAGATAGATCTTATGATTTAAATTATAAAAAACCTATTTTAACAACTGATAATATTTTAAAAATTATTAATGGTCGTCATCCTATAGTAGAAAATAATATTGAGGATAATTTTATATCTAATAGTTTATCTTTTGATAAAAAGAATAGATTTTTGATTATTACTGGTCCTAATATGGGTGGAAAAAGTACTTATATGAGACAAATTGCTTTAATATGTATTATTTCTTATATTGGTTGTTATGTTCCTGCTGATAGTTCTATAATTGGACCTATAGATAAAATTTTAACTAGAATAGGTTTTTCTGATGATATATCTAATAACAAATCTACATTTATAGTTGAAATGAGTGAAGTTTCTAATATAATTAATAATTCCACTACTAATAGTTTAGTTTTAATTGATGAAATGGGTAGAGGTACTTCTTATTATGAGGGTTTATCTTTAGCTTGATCATGTTTATTTTATATTATTAAAGTTATTAAACCAATGTTATTATTTTCTACACATTTTTATGAGTTAACTAAAATTGATAAATTTTTTGTTGGTGTTAAAAATATTTATTTTGATTATATTAGTAATAATAATAATTTAATATTATTATATAAAATTAAAAATGGAGTATCTTATAAAAGTTTAGGTTTTAATATTTTAAATAAAATAGGTATTCCTAAATCAATTTTAGATTTTTCGTTATTAGAGTTTAAAAATAAGGTTATTAGTTGTTTAAGTAAAAAATTTTTGATTAAAAATAATTTTTGTTTTAATAAAAAACATTTTGTTATATTTGATATAATATTAAATATTAATTTTCATAATTTATCTGTAAATAAATTAATAAAAAAAATTAAAAAATTACAATATTTATGTAATAAAATGTAGTTTATTCAATAATTTTGAGAAAATAATAATGCGTCATTATGAAATTGTGTTAATGATTTATCCTAATAAAAGTTTATATGTATCAGATATAATTAAATATTATTCTAAAATTATAAATATTAGTAATGGTAAAATACATAGATTAGAAGATTGAGGATTACGATATTTATCTTATTCTATTAAAAAGTGTTATAAAGCACATTATATATTAATGAATATAGAGGTTAGTGTTTATTATATAAATAAATTAAAAATTGATTTTAAATTAAATACTAATATATTAAGATATTTAATTATTAAAAAAAAAAAATCTATATCTACTGATTCTTATATGAAAATTAAAAATATGAACTAATTATATAATTTAAAGGTTTTAAAATGTTTAAATTTAATAAGAGAAAAAAATATTGTCCTTATAGAGGTAAAAAAAATCATGATATTGATTATAAAAATTTAGATTTATTAAAAAATTATATTACAGAATGTAATAAAATAATTCCTAGTAGGATTACAGGTATTTCTATAAAATATCAAAGGTTAATATCTAAATCTATAAAACGTGCTAGATATTTATCTTTATTAGCTTATACTGATTTGCATAAATAAATTTTGAGTTTTTTATGGTTAAAATAATTTTATTAAATAAGACTATGTTAGGTAACGTAGGTAGTATAGTAGATGTTAAATCTGGTTATGCAAGAAATTATTTAATTCCTTATAATAGAGCTATTTATGCTTCTAAAGATAATATTAATAAATTTAATGAAAAATTTTCTTTAATTTCTGAATTAAAAAAAAAAAGAAAAAATGAAATTAATAAGTTATATAAAAAAATTATTTTATTATCTCCTTTAATAATTAAATCTAAATGTAGTAAAAAAGGAAAATTATTTGGTTCTATAACTGCAGAAACTATATCAAAAATTATTTCTAAAAAAATTAATTTTAATATTTCTAGAAATTTTGTTATTTTACCTAATAGTTCTTTAAAATATTTATCTAAGTATAAAATTATTATTTCTTTATATAAAAAGAAAGAATTTGATTTTTTTATTGAGATTATTTCTGAATAATTTTTTTAAAAAACTTGTTTTATTTTTTTTTTCTTGTTATATTATATTTATGTAATTTTGAATTTTGTTCTTTTAAAATTAAATAATTTATATGAGCATCTACATATTTTTACGTTATTAAAAGAATTTTAATTTTTAGTTTTTTAAAAATTAAAAAATAAGTTTTTTTTGTTTTGAAGAGTTTGATCATGGCTCAGATTGAACGCTAGCGGCAAGCTTAACACATGCAAGTCGAACGGCAGCATAGAATAGTTTACTATTTTGATGGCGAGTGGCGTACGGGTGAGTAATATCTAGGAATCTGCCTAAAGAAAAGGGATAACTTTAGGAAACTTTAGCTAATACCTTATAATGTTATTATTAAGTAACCAAAGGTGGGGGATCTTTTAAGACCTCATGTCTTTAGATGAGCCTAGATAGGATTAGCTAGTAGGTAAGGTAAATGCTTACCTAGGCTTTGATCCTTAGCTGGTCTGAGAGGATGATCAGCCACACTGGAACTGAGATACGGTCCAGACTCCTACGGGAGGCAGCAGTGGGGAATATTGCACAATGGGGGAAACCCTGATGCAGCTATGCCGCGTGTATGATGAAGGCCTTAGGGTTGTAAAATACTTTCGGTAAGGAAGAAGATATATAGATTAATAATTTATATATTTGACGTTACTTACAAAAGAAGCATCGGCTAACTCCGTGCCAGCAGCCGCGGTAATACGGGGGATGCGAGTGTTAATCGGAATTACTGGGCGTAAAGAGCATGTAGGTGGTTTATTGTGTCAGATATGAAATCCCTAAGCTTAACTTAGGAAGTGTATTTGAAACTGGTAAACTAGAGTATCGTAGAGGGAGGTGGAATTCCAGGTGTAGCGGTGAAATGCGTAGATATCTGGAGGAATATCAGTGGCGAAGGCGGCCTCCTGGACGAATACTGACACTAAAGTGCGAAAGCATGGGGAGCAAACAGGATTAGATACCCTGGTAGTCCATGCCGTAAACGATGTCAATTTGAAGGTTGTAGTTTTACATTATGGCTTTCGTAGCTAACGCGTTAAATTGACCGCCTGGGGAGTACGACCGCAAGGTTAAAACTCAAATGAATTGACGGGGGCCCGCACAAGCGGTGGAGCATGTGGTTTAATTCGATGCAACGCGAAAAACCTTACCTGGTCTTGACATCCAGCGAATTTTACAGAAATGTGAAAGTGCTTTCGAGAACGCTGAGACAGGTGCTGCATGGCTGTCGTCAGCTCGTGTTGTGAAATGTATGGTTAAGTCCTATAACGAGCGCAACCCTTATTCTTTGTTGCCAACAGGAAAGCTGGGAACTCAAAGAAAACTGCCAATGATAAATTGGAGGAAGGTGGGGATGACGTCAAGTCATCATGGCCCTTACGACCAGGGCTACACACGTGCTACAATGGCGTATACAAAGAGAAGCAAACCTGTAAAGGCAAGCAAATCTCATAAAGTACGTCTTAATTCGGATTGAAATCTGCAACTCGATTTCATGAAGTCGGAATCGCTAGTAATCGTGAATCAGAATGTCACGGTGAATACGTTCTCGGGCCTTGTACACACCGCCCGTCACACCATGGGAGTGTGTTGCAAAAGAAGTAAGTAGTTTAACCCATTATTTATTTAATGGGAGGACATTTACCACTTTGTGATTCATGACTGGGGTGAAGTCGTAACAAGGTAACCGTAGGGGAACCTGCGGTTGGATCACCTCCTTATTATAATAGTAGGAATTTGTAGGTGCTCATATAAATTATTTATTTAGATTTAAATAATTTTAGTCCTTTTCGTCTAGAGGTTAGGACATCGCTCTTTCACGGCGACAACAGGGGTTCGAATCCCCTAGAGGACGTTTCTTTAAAAATTGATTTTCGAAACATTTTTAAGTTGTGAAGTTAAGTAATTAAGCGTATATGGTGGATGCCTAGGCAATCAGAGGCGATGAAGGACGTGCTAATCTGCGAAAAGCATCGATGAGTTGATAAGGAACGTTTAATCGGTGATGTCCGAATGGGTAAACCTAATATAGGTAATACTATATTATTACTAGTTGAATAAAATAGATTAGTAAAGCGAACTAGGAGAACTGAAACATCTTAGTATCCTAAGGAAAAGAAATCAATTGAGATTCCCTTAGTAATGGCGAGTGAAAGGGGATTAGTCTTGAATATTTATTAAATATTTGTATTAATAGAATAATTTGGAAAAATTAACAATATAAGGTGATAGTCCTGTATATGAAAATATAAATTTTTATTTATTCTTTAAGTAGAACGAGACACGTGTAATCTTGTTTGAATATAGGGGGACCATCCTCTAAGACTAAATACTACTGATTGACCGATAGTGAACTAGTACCGTGAGGGAAAGGTGAAAAGAACCCCGGATAGGGGAGTGAAATAGAACCTGAAACCGTATACGTACAAACAGTAGGAGCATTTTATTTTAAAAATGTAAAATGTGACTGCGTACCTTTTGTATAATGGGTCAGCGAGTTATATTTTATAGCAAGGTTAACTTTTAATATAGGGAGCCGTAGGGAAACCGAGTCTATTATATAGGCGTTAGTTGTAAGATATAGACCCGAAACCCGGTGATCTAGCCATGAGCAGGTTGAAGATTAGGTAATACTAATTGGAGGACCGAACTGACTGATGTTGAAAAATCAGCGGATGACTTGTGGTTAGGGGTGAAAGGCCAATCAAACCGGGAGATAGCTGGTTCTCCCCGAAAACTATTTAGGTAGTGCCTTATGAATTGTATTCTATTGGGGTAGAGCACTGTTTCAGTTAGGGGATCTTACCGGTCTACCAATCTGATGCAAACTCCGAATACGATAGATATTTATCATAGGAGACACACATTGGGTGCTAAGATCCAGTGTGGAAAGGGAAACAGCCCAGATCGCAAGCTAAGGTCCTTAAATTATAATTAAGTGGTAAACGATGTGAGAAGGCTAAAACAGCTAGGATGTTGGCTTAGAAGCAGCCATCATTTAAAGAAAGCGTAATAGCTCACTAGTCGAGTCATCTTGCGCGGAAGATGTAACGGGGCTAAATTATATACCGAAGCTGCGGCAATGTATGAAGTTTATATATTGGGTAGGGGAGCGTTCTGTAAATCGTTGAAGATATATTGTAAAGTATGTTGGAGATATCAGAAGTGCGAATGCTGACATGAGTAACGATAAAGTAGGTGAAAAACCTACTCGCCGAAAAACTAAGGTTTCCTGTCCAACGTTAATCGGGGCAGGGTAAGTCGATACCTAAGATGAGGCTGAAAAGCGTAATTGATGGATAACAGGTTAATATTCCTGTACTTGTATTATTTGTCATGGGGGGACGAAGAAGGTTAGATTATCTAAGTGTAGGTATCTTAGTTTAAGTGTGTAGATAGATATTTAGGAAAATCCGGATATCATATATATCGAGACATGATGACGAAACTTGAAAAAGTAAAAGTAATTAATACCATGCTTCCTAGAAAAGCCTCTAAACTTAAAATAATATTAAATCGTACTATAAACCGACACAGGTGGTTAGGTAGAATATACTAAGGCGCTTGAGAGAACTCGGGTAAAGGAACTAGGCAAAATGGTGCCGTAACTTAGGGAGAAGGCACACTAATATTAGGTGATAAAATTTACTTTTAAAGCTGAAATTAGTCTAAGATAATAGCTGGCTGCAACTGTTTATTAAAAACACAGCACTGTGCAAACATGAAAATGGAAGTATACGGTGTGATGCCTGCCCGGTGCCGGAAGGTTAATAAAGGAAGTTAAAAGTAAAATTTGAAGCTTTTGATTGAAGCCCCGGTGAACGGCGGCCGTAACTATAACGGTCCTAAGGTAGCGAAATTCCTTGTCGGGTAAGTTCCGACCTGCACGAATGGCATAATGATGGCCAGACTGTCTCTACCCGAGACTCAGTGAAATTGAAATTGCTGTGAAGATGCAGTATACCTGCGGCAAGACGGAAAGACCCCGTGAACCTTTACTATAGCTTGATATTGAATATTGATTGTTAATGTGTAGGATAGGTGGGAGATAATGAAGTAGAGACGCTAGTTTCTATGGAATCAACCTTGAAATACCACCCTTTAGTATTTAATATTCTAACTTGATTCCGTTATCCGGAATAAGGACAATGTCTGGTGGGTAGTTTGACTGGGGCGGTCTCCTCCTAAAGAGTAACGGAGGAGTACAAAGGTCAGCTAATTACGTTCGGAAATCGTAATTTTAGTGCAAAGGCATAAGCTGGCTTAACTGTGAGCGTGACGGCGCGAACAGGTGCGAAAGCAGGTCTTAGTGATCCGGTGGTTTCTGTATGGAAAGGCCATCGCTCAACGGATAAAAGGTACTCCGGGGATAACAGGCTGATATCGCCCAAGAGTTCATATCGACGGCGGTGTTTGGCACCTCGATGTCGGCTCATCACATCCTGGGGCTGTAGTCGGTCCCAAGGGTATGGCTGTTCGCCATTTAAAGTGGTACGCGAGCTGGGTTTAGAACGTCGTGAGACAGTTCGGTCCCTATCTGCCGTAGGCGTTGGAAACTTGAAGGGATCTGCTCCTAGTACGAGAGGACCGGAGTGGGTGTACCTATGGTGTTCAGGTTGTTATGCCAATAGCATTGCCTGGTAGCTAAGTACAGAAAAGATAAGCGCTGAAAGCATATAAGCGCGAAACTTACCCTAAGATTAGGTTTCCCAGAAAATTATATTTTCCTAAAGGGTCGTTATAGACTATAACGTTGATAGGTTAGATGTGTAAGCATAGTAATATGTTAAGCTAACTAATACTAATAACCCGTGAGGCTTAACTTCACAACTTAAAAATGTTTTAAAATATTCTGGCGGTAATAGCATGATTGTACCACCTGAATCCATTCCGAACTCAGAAGTGAAAGGTCATAGCGCTGATGGTAGTGTAGGTTTTTCTTATGTGAGAGTAAGACACTGCCAGAATATTTTTTGGTGCGGTAGTTCAGTTGGTTAGAATACCAGCCTGTCACGCTGGGGGTCACGGGTTCGAGTCCCGTTCGTACCGAATATTTTAATATTAAATCAGAAAATTTTTATATTTATGTTTTTATGTAAAAGTAATTTAATTTGAATAGATTTAGAAATGACAGGTTTAAATCCTGATAAAGATAAAATATTAGAAATAGCTACTTTAGTTACAGACAGTAATTTAAATATTCTTTCTGAGGGACCTAATATAGTTTTAGGTCAAAAAGATAAATATTTGAATAATATGGACGGTTGAAATTTAAAAGTTCATTCTTATACTGGTTTAATTAATAAGGTTAAAAAAAGTTCTATTAATGAAATTGAAGCGGAATTTAGAATTATAAATTTTTTAAAAAATTGAGTACCTAAAGGTGTTTCTCCTATTTGCGGTAATACTGTAGGTCAAGATAGAAGATTTTTATTTAGATATATGCCTAATTTAGAATCTTATTTTCATTATAGGTATATAGATGTTAGTACTATAAAGGAATTAGTTAAAAGATGATTTATAGATGTCAAAGTATTTTTTAATAAAAAAAAATATCATAGTGCTATGTTAGATATTAAAAATTCTGTATGTGAATTATCGTATTATCGTAATAATTTTTTTAATTGTAATATTTGCGGAAATAGCTCAGTTGGTAGAGTATAACCTTGCCAAGGTTAGGGTCGCGAGTTCGAGTCTCGTTTTCCGCTTATGCATAAATTTATAAATAGTATATTATTTTAAGTATTAATATTATTATTAGGTTATTAAGTTATTAGTTAATTAATTTAATTAAAAATTTTAAATTGTTTATTTTAGTATTAGTTTATTTAAATAGATAAATATTTTGTTTTTTATTATTTAAATTCTTGATTTATTTATGATATTTTATAATTAATTTATTAATATTATTTATATTAAGAGTTTTTTTTTGATAAAATAATTAAATAAATTTTATATTTTTTATTAAATTTATATTTTATCTTTATTTATTTAGTGTACATAAATTAAGTTTAAATAAGATGTTTTTATAATTTTAGTAATATATTTTATATAGTATTTAAATGTTCTATTTTTTTTTTATATTGTTTATTTTTTTGAAAAATATTTTTTTTGATTTTTTTGTAAAAAGTAAATCTAATTTTTTATTTTTACATAAAAATAATGTTTTTTTAAATAAAAAAAATGAGTTTTTAAATTTAAATGAAAAATTATTAAATTTAGAGAAAAAAAAAAGTAAATTTAAAGAAAGTAATATTAAAAATAAATGTAAATTTAATATAGTTATAGATCCTGGTCATGGTGGACATGATCCTGGAGCTATTGGACTTAATGGTTCAAGAGAGAAAGATATTACTTTATTAATATCAAAAAAATTATTTAATTTTTTAAGTTTAAATAAAAAATTTAATGTTTTTTTAATTAGATCTAAAGATAATTATGTTTCTCTTGAAAAACGTTTATATATAGCTAAAACCAAAAATGTAGATTTATTTTTATCTATTCATGTTAATTCTATAAGAAATAATAAGTATATTAAAGGTGCTTCTATATGATTATTACCTATATTATCTAAATATAAATATATTAATAAAAGGGAGTATTTAGAATTTAATAAAAATAATAATTTTAAATTTAATTATTTATTATTTAATGATAAAAAAAAAAATGATCAATTAAATTTTAATTTAGCTTTAGAAATAATTAATAAATTTCGTAATGTTATATTTTTACATAAAAATTATTTACAATATGCTGATTTATTTGTATTATCTTTGTTTTATGTTCCTTCTATATTAATAGAAACAGGTTATATAAGTAATCCTATAGAAGAAAAAAAGTTAAATAATAAATTTTACCAATATAAATTGGCTAAATATATTTATTTAGGTGTAGAAAATTTTGTGAATAAAATTTGTTTATTAAAAAATTAAAATGAATATTAAATTTTTACCTGAGGAAACTATTAGAAGAATTTCTGCGGGAGAATTTCTTAATAGTCCCTCTTGTGTTTTAAAGGAATTAATAGAAAATAGTTTAGATGCTAAACCTACTCTTATTAGGATAGAAATTTTGAATAGTGGTTTAGATTTAATTAAGGTTATTGATAATGGTATTGGTATAAATAAAAATGATTTATTATTATCTATTAAGAGATATTCAACTAGTAAAATATATTTTTTTAGTGATTTATTAAATTTAAATAGTTTTGGTTTTAGAGGTATGGCTCTATCTTGTATAAGTTATATATCTAATTTTAGTATTTCTTCTAAATCTATTAATAGTAATGATAATTATGGTTGATTATTATTTAATAGTTTTATTAAAGATAAAATTTCTTTTTTAATTGAACCTGTAAAACATAATTTTGGTACTATTGTAAATGTTAAAAATATTTTTTTTAATTATCCTTTAAAAAGAAGGGAATTATTTTTTTTAATTAGAAATCAGTTTTTTTTGATTAAAAAAATAATAAGTTATTTTGTTTTATCTAATTATAAAATTAATTTTTTATTTTATAAAGAAAACAAATTATATAAAAAATATATTAATAAATCTCATAAAGATAAAGTTAATATTTTAGAACGTATTAATAATATATATGGAAAAAATTTTTATAGAAAAAGTATTTATTTAAATATAAAAGACAAATATATATCTTTTTGTGGATATGTTTTTTTAAATATTAAATTTAAAAATATTAAAATTATTTTTTTGAATAATAGAATTATTTCTACTGAAAATTTATTGTATTCAATAGTTAATAATTTTTTTTTAAATTTTTTTCATAAAGATACTTTTTTTTCTTATATATTATTTTTTTATACTGAAAGTAAAAATTTTAATATAAATATATGTCCCAGTAAAACTAAAATATTATTTTTAAATTCATGTCTTATTTTTAGTAAAATATATAATAATTTATCTTTATTTTTTAAAAAAAAAAAAAAAAATAAATTTATTAAAAATAATAGTTACTTAATTAAAAAATTAAGTTCAAATAATTTTATTTTTAATAATTATTTACATTATTTTTTAATTTATTTTGGTAATATAATTAATATATTTAATCATCGTTTTGTTTTTTCTGTAAAAAAAAATGGTTTATTAATAGTTTCAGATTTATTATATGTTTTTTATTATATGTATATGTTGATTTTAAAAGAAAAATTTTTTTTTTTAATTAAAAAAGTTAAAATTAAAAAAATTAAATTATTTTTTAATAAAAAATATTTTATAAATTTTAATAATATTATAAATATTTTAAACATTTTAGGTATAGATATATATTATAAAAAGAATTATTTTTTAATAACTAGTTTACCTATTGAATTTTTAAATATTAATTTTAAAAATTTTTTTTTATCTTTTATAATTTTTTTAAACAAAATAGGAAAAAAAAAAAATTCTTCTAAAATAATTATTTATTGGTTATCTAATTATATTATTACTTATAGTGAATTAAATAATTATAATGTTATGAAATTAATATATAAATTTCATAGTTGTTATTTAAAATTTCAATTTAAATTTAAAAAAAAAATTTTTTACTTTTTAAATTTTAATAAATTATATTTGTATTATTTTAATAATTTATGCTTATAAAAAATGATATTTCAAAAATTTTCTGTATTTTAGGTCCAACTGGTATAGGGAAAAGTTATATAGCAATGGAATTAAGTAAAATTCTTCCTGTGGAAATTATTAGTGTAGATTCTGGTTTAATATATAGAGATTTAAATATTGGTACAGCTAAACCTAGTAAATTAGAATTAAAATATTTTCCTCATAGATTAGTTAATATTATTAATCCTAATGATTTTTATTCAGTAAAAAATTTTATTTTAGATTTGATAAAAGAATTATATGATATTATTTACATTAAAAAAAAAGTACCTTTATTAGTTGGAGGTACTATGATGTATTTTAATGTTTTATTTAATGGATTATATTTATTACCTGAATCTAATTATAAAATACGTAATTATATAAATTTTTTATTTTCTAAATATGGTAGTGATTTTATTTTAAATATTTTAAGAGTAATTGATTTTATTTCATATAAAAAAATTCATTTTAATGATAAATATAGAATTATACGTAATTTAGAAGTTTTTTTAACTACTGGAAAAAATATTTCATATTTTAAAAGACATAGAAAATTGATTTTAAATTTTGATATATATAAAATTATTATTATACCTAATGATAAAAATAATTTAGTAACTTTAGTTAAAAATAGATTTTATAATATGTTATATCTAGGTTTAGAAGATGAGGTGTTTAATTTATATTTACGAAATGATTTAAATTTAAATAGTTCTTTTATGAAATGTATTGGATATAAACAAATGTGATTATATATTGATAAAAAAATTTCTTATTCAGAAATGATAGAAAATACTATTCGTAGTACGTTATATTTAATAAAAAAACAATTGATTTGATTAAGAAAATGAACTAATAGTTTTATAATTAAAAATAATGATTGTAAAAAAAAAGTTATTGATATTTTCAATTATATTAAAAAAATAATTAATTATTAAGGGTGTTTATTTGTTTGATTTTAAGAAAATAGAAAAAGTTTTAGGAATATATATATATTTTAATAAAAAAAATATTATTAATAAAAATGAATTTAAAAAATTAATTTTTTCTGCTGGTTTTTATATAGATAAATTATTAGAAATAAATATTAGATATCCTAATAAAAAATATTTTTTAGGTTTAGGTAAAATTAAAGAAATTATTTTAATTATTAAAAAATTTAATTTTTCTAAAATAATAATCAATTTAGTTCTTAAGAGTACTCAAGAATATAATTTAAAAAAAATATTTAAATGTTACATTTTAAATAGAACTAATTTAATATTAGATATATTTAAAAATAGAGCTGTAACTAATTATGGAAAACTTCAAGTAGAATTAGCTTATTTAAATTATTTAAGCACTCGTTTAATTAAAAGATGAGATCATTTAGAACGTCAAAAAGGAGGAACTAAAAATATTTCTGGTCCAGGAGAAACACAAATTGAAATTGATAGAAGATTAATAAAAAAGAGAATAAAATTTATAAATAAAAAAATATTAAAAATAACTAATCAAAAAAGTAGTAATATTAAATTTAGAAATAAATATAATATTCCTATAGTTTCTTTAGTTGGTTATACTAATTCTGGAAAATCAACATTATTTAATTTATTAACTAATTCTAATTTAGAATTAGGTGATAGTTATTTTTCTACTTTAGATACTTATATTAGAAAAATTAATATTTTTAAATTTAATTCTAATGTTTTAGTTTCTGATACTATAGGTTTTATAAGAAATTTACCTAAAAATATTAAAAGTGCTTTTAAAGGAACTTTAAGTGAAATTTCTTATTCTCATCTTATATTACATATTATTGATGTATCTAATTTATATTTTAAAAATTATATTGATGTTGTTAATTCTATATTGGATGATTTAAATATAAATAATTCTATACCTATAGTACAGGTAATGAATAAAATAGATAAAATTAAAAAATATAATATTAAAATAGATTTTAAAGATAATCTACCTATTAGAATATGAATATCTGCTAAGAAAAGAATTGGTATAAATTTTATATATACATTAATTAATTTTTATTTATTTTCTGATAGAAGAAAATATTTATTATGTATTCCTTTAAAATTTTCTATTTTTATAAGAAATATTTTATATAAAAATAATATTTTATTTAAAGAATGGAGCAAAGATGGTAAGTTATTTTATTTTGATATTTTAGTTTCTAAAGTAAGATTTTTATATATTTTAAAAAAGTATTCTTATATAGAAAAATATTTAATTAATAAATAATTTTATGAAAAAAAAATATAAATATTTTTATGGTTTTAATACTATTAAAAATTTAATTAAATTTAAATCTAATTATATTAAAAAAATTTTTTTAATAAAAAAAAACTCTCAAAGATTTTTAGAAATTAAAAAATTAGTTATTTTAAATAATATTTCTTATAAAGTAGTTTATAATTTTTCTTTTAAAAATATAAATTATGTAAAACATCAAGGGTTTATAGCTTTTATAAAAAAAAAAATGTTTTTTAATAGTATGGAAAATTTTATAGATTTAATACATAAAAAAAAAAAACATTTTTTTTTAATTTTAGATAGTATTGATAATCCAAATAATTTAGGTTCTTGTATTCGAACTGCTGTAGCAGCTAATATAGATGCTATAATTTTAAGTAAACATAATTCTGTTTCTATAGAAAATAATATTGTGCATAAAGTATCTACAGGTTCTATTTATAAGATATTTATTATTATTGTAAATAATATTGCAAATATAATAAATTTATTAAATAAATATAATTTTTTTATTTTTGGTACTGATATAAATTCTAAAACAAGTATTTATAAAATTAATTTTAATAAATATAATTCTATAGCTATTATTTTAGGTTCAGAAAAAAGTGGAATAAGAAAAAAAATTAAGGAAAAATGTAATTTTTTGTTTAAAATACCTACTAAAAATGTTAATTCTTTAAATGTTTCTGTATCATCTGGAATTATAATTTTTGAAATTATAAGGCAAAAAAATTTATAATATTTTTCCTGGAATAAATAATGAAGGTTTAGAATTAATTAGTTGAGATATTTTTATTTTTTTGCAGTTATTTAACTGTATTTCAGTTATTATAAGAGAAAAAGATTTTTTAGTAAATATTTTTAATCCTTTTTTATTATATTTTAATATTTCACCAGGTATAAAATTTTTATTGTTAATTTTTTTTATTTTAACTGATCATATAAATATAGTGTATTTTTTATAAAAAAAATATGTTTTAGGTCATATATGAAAAGCTCTGATTTTTCTTTCTATATCTAAAGCTGTATCTTTTTTTCAGTTTATCAATCCTTCTTTTTTATTTATTTTATTTGCATATGTAATATATTTTTTATTTTGTTTTAATGTAATATAATTATTACGTGATATTTTTTTTAATAAAATTGGTAATTTATTTGCACCTATTTTTTTAAGTATATTATGTAATTTTTTGTAAGTATATTTTTTTTTTATTAAACATTTTTTTTGATATATTATTTCTCCTCCATCAATAATTTTATTCATTTTTATAAATGTTATACCAGAAAATTTATCTCCAGATAATATAGATTTTTGTATTGGTGATGCTCCTCTTCATCTTGGTAAAAGAGATGCATGTAAATTTATACAACCTAATTTAGGTATATTTAGAATTTTTTTTGGTATTATAAAACCATAAGCTACTGTAATTATTATATCTATATTTAATTTTTTAAATATGTTTTTAAATTTTTTTAATTCTTTTATAGATTTAGGTTGAAAGATATTTAATTTATTTTTTATAGATATTTTTTCAACTGGATTAATATTATTTTTTTTTTTTTTTTTAGTTACTACTCCTAATATTTTATGTTTAGTATTTTTAATAATATTTTTAAGTTGAAATGAAGCAAATTCAGGTGTACCAAAAAATAATATTTTCAAATTTTTATTATTCATATTTATTTTATATATAATCTATAAATAATTTTCCTTTAATATGATCTATTTCATGTTGTATACATACAGATAATAATCCTTTAGTTTTTAAAGTAATTTTTTTTCCATTTATATTTCTAGCAATTAAATATAGAAAATTAAATCTTTTAATATAATAAAAAAAATTAGGTATAGATAAACATCCTTCTTGTGTTTCAATTGTTCCTTCTTTCTGAATAATTTGTGGATTTATTAATAATAAACCTTCATTTTTTTTTTTAGTTATATTTATTACTATTATAGATTTGTTAATATTTGTTTGTATAGCTGCCAAACCTATTCCTTTATAAAAATACATAGTTTCAAACATATTAGAAACTATATTTTTTAAATTTTTATCAAATTTTATTACCTTTTTGGTTTTTTGACGTAATTTTTTATTGGGATATATTAATATTTTTAAGATTGACATGTATTTATTTATTTAAATGTAAAAAAAATAAGATATACCCAAGGCGGGATTTGAACCCGCAAGATTATTATTATAATCGAGGGATTTTAAGTCCCTTGTGTCTACCTGTTTCACCACTCGGGTATTTTTTATTTAAAAGCGTGTCCCGGAATTGAACCGGGATATATGGGTTTGCAATCCACTGCATTACCTTTCTGCCAACACGCTATATATTATTATATATTAATATGATATTAATAAAAAATATTTTTTATTATTATTTAATTTAATAAACTAATGTTAAAATTTATTTAAGTATTGATCTTAATTAATAAAATGTAGTAATATATGGTATTTGCTGTATTTATTTATTAATTTAATTTAAAATTTATTCACTAATATTTATATCATAAATAATACATATTTTAAAGTATTAATTAATTTAATTTTATTTAAAATTATAAATTTAAATTTAATATTATTATATTTATTTTTTGTTTTATAATTTTGTAATTTTTATTGAAATATTATTTTAGGTAAATTAAATGTCTACTATTAATCAATTAGTACGTAAATCTAGAGTACGTAAAATATTTAAAAATAATGTACCTGCTTTGGCAGGGTGTCCTCAAAAGAGAGGTGTTTGTATCAAAGTATACACTACAACTCCTAAAAAACCTAATTCTGCTTTAAGAAAAGTTTGTAGAGTACGTTTAACAAATAATTTAGAAGTTACTGCTTATATACCTGGTGAAGGTCATAATTTACAAGAACATTCTGTTGTTCTTATTAGAGGTGGTAGAGTAAAAGATTTACCTGGAGTACGTTATCATGTAATTAGAGGTACATTAGATTGTTCTGGAGTAAAAGGAAGAAAAACATCTCGTTCTAAATATGGTGTTAAGAAATAATTTAATTTAATATATAGGAGTTTTTATGTCACGTCGTAAGAGAATAAATAATCGTATTATAATTCCTGATTATATTTATAATTCAGAATTAGTTATGAAATTTATTAATCTACTTATGTTAAATGGTAAAAAATCTATTGCAGAAAATATTTTATATACTTCTTTAAATATATTAGAAAAAAAAATTAAAAAGGATAAATTAGATTCATTAGAATTAGCTATTAATAATGTTAAACCTATTGTAGAAGTTAAATCTCGTAGGGTTGGAGGTACTACTTATCAGATACCTGTAGAAGTTAGACCTAAAAGAAGTAATACTTTAGCTATACGTTGAATTATATTATCAGCTAAAAAAAGATCTAAAAAAAAAATGTTTTTAAAATTAGCTGAAGAATTACTAGATGCTATTAATAAAAAAGGATTTGCTATTAAAAAACGTGATGAAACACATCGTATAGCAGAATCTAATAAAGCATTTGCTCATTATAGATGATAATTGTAAATTTTATTTGGTAAATATATATGTCTCGTTTAACTCCTATATCAGATTATAGAAATATTGGTATTAGTGCTCATATAGATGCAGGAAAAACTACTGTAACTGAACGTATTTTATTTTATACAGGAGTAAATTATAAATTAGGTGAAGTACATGATGGAACTGCTACTATGGATTGAATGGAACAAGAACAAGAAAGAGGAATTACTATAACCTCGGCTTCTACAACTGCTTTTTGATCTGGTATGTTTAATCAATATTCTTCTCACAGAATTAATATTATAGATACTCCTGGTCATGTAGATTTCACTATAGAAGTTGAACGGTCAATGAGAGTTTTAGATGGAGCAGTAATGGTATATTGTTCTGTTGGTGGAGTACAACCACAGTCAGAAACTGTTTGAAAACAAGTTAATAGATATAAAGTTCCACGTATTGCTTTTATTAATAAAATGGATCGTATAGGAGCTAATTTTTTTAATGTTATATCTCAATTAAGTAAAAAATTTAAAATTAAAGTTATACCTTTACAAATTCCTATTAATATTAAAGATAAATTTTATGGTGTTGTGGATTTAATAACTCTAAAATCAATTACATGAAATGATAGTGATAATGGTATAACTTATAATGTAAGTGATATTTTAGATAAAAATATTTATGATACTGTTATTTATTGACGTCAAAAAATTATAGAATTTATTGCTGATCTATCAGATGATTTAATGTCTAAATATTTAAATGGTATTAATTATACTAATTTAGAAATTAAATCTTCTTTGAGAGAACAAGTATTAAAAAATAATGTTTTATTAGTTACATGTGGTAGTGCGTTAAAAAATAAAGGTATTCAATGTCTTTTAGATGCTATAATAGATTATTTACCTTCTCCTAAAGATTTAAATATTATAAATGGTTTAGATATAAATTCTAATTCTAGTTTAGAACGAAAAATAGGTGATAAAGAATTTTTTTCTTCTTTAGCTTTTAAAGTTAGTAATGATCCTTTTGTTGGTAATTTAACTTTTTTACGTGTTTATTCTGGTTGTATAAAATCAGGAGATATAGTATTAAATTCTACTAAAAATAAGCGTGAACGTATTGGTCGTATTGTTCAAATGCATGCTAATAAAAAAGAGGAGATTAAAGAAGTTTATGCTGGTGATATAGCAGCAGCTATAGGTTTAAAAAATGTTATTACTGGGGATACTTTATGTGATATAAATAATCCAATTATTTTAGAGAAAATAAAATTTCCTAATCCAGTTATATCTATTGCTTTAGAACCTAAAACTAAATATGATCAAGAAAAAATAGGTGTTGTTTTATCTAGATTATCTAAAGAAGATCCTTCTTTTAAATATTGTTATGATAATGAAACTAATCAAACTATAATATCTGGAATGGGGGAATTACATTTAGATATTATTGTAGATAGAATGAAGAGAGAATTTAATATTAATTGTAATATTGGTAAACCAGAAGTCTCTTATAGAGAAACTATTTTAGAAAATTCTTTAAATATAGAAGGAAAATATATAAAACAAACTGGTGGTAGAGGACAATATGGTCATGTAGTTATAGATTTATATCCTTTATCTCCTTCTGAATATTCTATTTCTGAAAATGGTTATTTATTTATTAATGATATTAAAGGTGGTGTAATACCTAATGAATATATTTCTGCTATAGATAAAGGTATTAAGGAACAATTAAAATCTGGTCCTTTAGCCGGTTATCCAGTTATGAATATTAAAATAAGGTTATTTTTTGGTTCTTATCATGATGTAGATTCTTCTGAAATAGCATTTAAAATGGCTGCTTCTATAGCTTTTAAAAAAGCTTTTTTAAAATCTAAACCTGTTATATTAGAACCTATTATGAAGGTAGAAGTAGAAACTCCTGATGAATATATGGGTGATGTTATAGGTGATTTAAATCGTCGCAGAGGTGTTATAGATGAAATAAGTGATATTAATTTTGGTAAATTAATTAAGTCATATGTACCTTTATCTGAAATGTTTGGATATGCTACAGATTTAAGATCACAAACTCAGGGTAGAGCATTATATAGTATGGAATTTAAAAAATATAATGTATCTCCAGAATATATTTGTAAAAAAATTATAGATTTACGTGGTTATAAAAAATAATTTAATTTTAATATTAATAATTTAAGGTGTATTTATGTCAAAAGAAAAATTTAAACGTTCTAAAGTTCATTTAAATGTTGGAACAATAGGACATGTTGATCATGGAAAAACTACTTTAACTTCTGCTATTACTACTGTTTTAGCAAAAAAATTTGGTGGTAAACCTTGTGCTTTCGAACAAATTGATAATGCTCCTGAAGAAAAAGCTAGAGGTATTACAATTAATACTTCTCATGTTGAATATGATACTTCTAAAAGGCATTATGCTCATGTTGATTGTCCTGGTCATGCTGATTATATCAAAAATATGATTACTGGTGCAGCTCAAATGGATGGAGCAATTTTAGTAGTTGCTGCTACAGATGGTCCTATGCCTCAAACTAGAGAACATATTTTATTAGCTCGTCAAGTTGGTGTTCCTTATATAGTCGTTTTTTTAAATAAATGTGATATGGTAGATGATGAGGAATTGTTGGAATTAGTAGAAATGGAAGTTAAAGATATATTAACTCAATATAATTTTCCTGGTGATAAAACTCCTATTATAAGAGGTTCGGCGTTAAAAGCATTAGAAGGAAATATTAAATGAGAAGATAAAATTTTTGATTTAGCAAATTGTTTAGATAATTATATACCTGATCCAAAAAGAAATATTGATCATCCATTTTTATTACCTATAGAAGATATTTTTTCTATTTCTGGTAGAGGAACAGTAGTAACTGGTAGAATAGATCAAGGTTTAATAAAAGTAGGTGATGAAGTAGAAATAGTGGGTATAAAAAATACTCAAAAATCTGTATGTACTGGTATTGAAATGTTTCGTAAGTTGTTAGATGAAGGTAGAGCTGGTGAAAATGTAGGTATTTTATTAAGAGGTATTAAGAGAGAAGATATTGTAAGAGGTCAAGTTTTAGCTAAACCTGGTAGTATTAATCCTCATACTTATTTTGAATCTGAAGTTTATGTTTTATCTAAAGAAGAAGGTGGAAGACATACTCCTTTTTTAAATGGTTATCGTCCTCAATTTTATTTTAGAACTACAGATGTTACAGGAACAATAAATTTACCTAAAGATGTAGAGATGGTTATACCTGGTGATAATATCAAAATTTCTGTAAAATTATTTAGTCCTATAGCTATGGATGAAGGATTAAGATTTGCTATTAGAGAAGGTGGTCGTACAGTTGGAGCTGGTATAGTTAGTAAAATTTTATCTTAAAATTTTAATTTAGTAGGTTATAAATGATTAATCAAAGAATAAGAATTAAATTAAAAGCTTTTGATCATCGTTTAATAGATATTTCTACATTAGAAATAGTAGAAACTGCTAAAAAAACTGGAGCTCAAGTTAGGGGTCCTATACCTTTACCTACTTCTATTGAACGTTTCACTATTTTAGTTTCTCCCCATGTAGATAAAGATGCTAGAGATCAATATGAAATTAGAACACATAAACGTTTAATTGATATTGTTAAACCTACGGAGAGAACTGTTGATGCTCTTATGAAATTAAATTTGGCTTCTGGTGTTGATGTACAAATTAGTTTAGGTTAAATTTATGATTGTATTAATAGGTAGTAAAGTTGGAATGACAAAAATATTTGATAAAAATGGTGTATTTTTTCCTGTTACAGTAATAGAAATTAAAAGAAATATTATTACTTTAATAAAAAAAAATAACGGTAAATATATAACTCAATTAACTACTGGTAGTTTAAATATTAAAAAAGTTAATAAACCTAAATTAGGTTTTTTTAATAAAATAAATATTAAGCCTGGAGTTGGTTTATGAGAAGTACCGTATGTTAAAAAATTACATTTACGTGTAGGTCAATTTTTAGATGTAAATTTATTTAAAAATATTAAAAAAGTTGATGTTATTGGTATAACTAAAGGTAAAGGTTTTACTGGTACTATTAAAAGATGAAATTTTAGTTCTCAAGATAGTACTCATGGTAATTCTTTATCTCATAGAGTTCCTGGTTCTATAGGTCAAAATCAAACTCCAGGTAAAGTGTTTAAAGGAAAAAAAATGTGTGGTCATTTAGGTAACAGTAGAAATACAGTTCAAAATTTAGATATTATAAAAATATATAGTAAAAAAAATATTTTACTTATTCGTGGATCTGTTCCTGGTTACAATGGTAATAGATTAATTATTAGATCGTCAATTAAACAAAATTAATAATTTTATGGCTAATATTTTATTAAAAGATACTAATAAAAATATATTATTATCTGATGATGTTTTTAAAGTTAACTTAAATATTTCTTTGTTACATCAAGTTGTTATTGCTTATCAAAAAAATTGTCGTAAAGGTAATGTATCTCAAAAATCTAGATCTGATGTTTCAGGATCAAATAGAAAACCCTGAAGACAAAAAGGAACTGGTAGAGCCAGAGCTGGTTCTTATAAAAGTCCTATATGACGTTCTGGTGGAGTTACTTTTGCTAAAAAACCTAAGAAATATTTTTGTAAAGTAAATAAAAAAATGTATAATAAAGCATTTAAAATTGTTTTATCTAATTTATATAAAGAATCTAAATTATATATTTTACATGATTTTTATATTTCTTTACCTAAAACAAAAATTTTATTAGATAAAATAAAATCATGGGGTTTTAAAAAACTTTTAATTATTATAAAAAAATGAGATAGAAATTTATTTTTAGCTTCACGTAATTTATATAATATACGTATATGTAATGTTAGTAATGTTAATATTATTGATTTTTTAAATTTTAAAAATGTAATTTTTACTGTTTCTTCTATTAGATATTTAGAGGATAAATTAAGTTAATGAATAATAAATTAAATTATTTTAATTTTTTAAAAAAACCTTATTTTTCAGAAAAAACTAATTTTTTATTAAATAAGAACAGAACGTTAGTTTTTAAAGTATGTAAAGATATTAATAAAATAGATATTTCTTTAGCAATTAAAAAAATATTTAATTTTAAGATATATAAAATTAGGACTTTATGAGTTAAAAATAAGAAAAAAAAAAAGAAAAATGGAGTTTTAAGTTGCACAAAAAGATGAAAAAAAGTTTATGTAATTTTAAAGAAAAATCAGGATATTAATTTAAATAATTTATTTAAATAAATTTATATAGGTCTAATATGGTTGTTATTAAATATAATCCTACTTCTCCTGGTCGTAGGCATAAAAATAAAATATCTAGTTTTTTTTTATATAAAGGAAAACCTTATTATCCTTTATTAAAAAAAAAAGTACGTACTGGTGGTCGTAATAATTTAGGTAAATTAACTGTTAGACATATTGGTGGTGGACATAAAAAAAAATATCGTTTAATAGATTTTAAAAGAAATAAAGATAATATTTCTGCTGTTGTAGAACGTATAGAATATGATCCTAATAGATCGTCTTTTATAGCATTAATTTTATATAAAGATGGAGAAAGAAGATATATAATTTATCCTAAAGGTTTAAAAGTTGGTGACCAAATAAAATCTGGTCATAATATTGATATTAAATTAGGTAATTGTTTACCTTTAAAAAATATTCCTATAGGTTCTATTATTCATAATGTAGAATTATTTCCTGGTAAGGGAGGTCAAATTTCTAGATCAGCTGGTTCTTATTGTCAATTATTAGTTCGAGAAAAAAAAAATGTTATATTACGTTTACGTTCTAGTGAATTAAGAAAAATTAATATTTTTTGTAGAGCTACTTTAGGTGAAGTAGGTAATTCTGAACATATGTTATGTATGTTGGGGAAAGCAGGTTCTTCACGTTGATTAGGTATAAGACCTACTGTAAGAGGTACTGCTATGAATCCTGTAGATCATCCTCATGGAGGTGGAGAAGGTCGTAATTTTGGTAAACATCCTGTTACTCCATGAGGAAAAAAAACTAAAGGAAAAAAAACTCGTTTAAATAAACGTACAGATAAATTTATTGTTCAACAACGTAATAAGAAATAATTTAGGTATAAATAAATAATATGTCTCGTTCTTTTAAAAAAGGTCCATTTATTGATATTCATTTATTTAATAAAGTGGAAAAAATGGTTAAATTAAAAGATAAAAAACCTATTCGTACATGATCTAGAAGATCTACTATATTGCCTAATATGATTGGATTAACTATTTTAGTTCATAATGGTAGACGTCATATTCCGGTTTATATTACAGAAGATATGGTTGGTCATAAATTAGGTGAATTTTCTCCTACTAGAACTTATAGAGGGCATTTATCTTCTGATAGAAAAATTAAAAAAGATTAATATTAATTTTATTTTAAATTATATGGAAATTTTTGCTAAATATCGTTATGTTAAATCATCTTCTCAAAAATTAAGATTAGTAGCTAATTTAATTAGAGGAAAAAATGTTAATTTAGCATTAAATATATTGAATTTTACTAATAAAAAGGCAGCTGTTTTGATTAGAAAAGTGTTAAAATCTGCTTTATTTAATGCTATTAATAATAAAGGTATGCAAAGAGATATTTTAAAGATATCTAAAATTTATATTGATAAGGCTACTTTAATAAAACGTATTTTTCCTAGAGCGAAAGGAAGAGTAAATTATATTTCAAAGCGTACTAGTCATATTACTGTTTTTGTTTCTGATATATAATAATATTATTATAGGAGGATAATATGGGTCAAAAAGTTAATCCTAATGTAATTAGATTAGGTATTACTAAAATGTGAAATTCTTCTTGATTTGCTAATAAAAAAGATTTTTCCAGTAATTTAGAAAGTGATTATATGGTAAGAAAATTTTTATTTAGTAAATTATCTAAAGCTTTGATTTCTAAAATATTAATTGAAAGACCAGCAAAAAAAAGTATTAGAATTACTATATATACTGCTCGTCCTGGAATAGTTATAGGTAAAAAAGGAGAAGATATTGAAAAGTTAAAAAAAAAAATTACTTTTATTACTGGTGTAACTTGTCAAATTAATATTTCTGAAATTCGTAAACCAGAATTAGATGCTAAATTAATAGCAGATAATATTTCTATACAGTTAGAACGAAGGATTATGTTTAGAAGGGTTATGAAAAGAGTTATTAATAATGCTATTCGTTTAGGTGCTAAAGGTATTAAATTAGAAGTAAGTGGTAGATTAGGAGGAACTGAAATAGCTAGAAGAGAATGATATAGAGAAGGTAGAGTTCCTTTACATACTTTAAGAGCTGATATAGATTATAGTTTTTCACAAGCTTTTACTAATTATGGTGTTATAGGAATTAAGGTATGAATATTTAAAGGTGAAATTTTAGATAAATTTTATCCTATTAAGTTATATAATAGTAATGTTTTAAGTATAAGAAGGTATTTTAAAAGAATTCGTAGAAAGTTTAAATAATTAATATTTATGAAAGGTATATAATTATATGTTACAGCCTAAAAAAACTAAATATAGAAAGGTACAAAAGGGACGTAATAAAGGTATATCTAATGATATAAATTTAAATTTTGGTAAATTTGGTTTAAAAGCAATTACTAGAGGAAGTATTTCTTCAAAACAAATTGAAGCGGCTCGTCGTGTAATATCTCGTACTATTAAAAGACAAGGATTTTTATGGATTAGAATATTTCCAGATAAACCTATTACTAAAAAACCATTGGAAATACGTATGGGTAAAGGTAAAGGTAATGTTGAATATTGAGTGTCAGTTATTAAACCTGGTAAAATTTTATATGAATTAGATGGTGTAGATGAAAAAATAGCTAGAAAGGCTTTTAAATTAGCTGGTGACAAATTATCTGTTAAAACTATGTTTGTAATTTAAAAATTTTATTATGATTAATAGTAAGGAATATTTCGAAAATAAAAGTATTAAAGAATTAAATATTGAATTATTTAATTTACGTAAAGAATATTTAAATTTACGTATTCAATTATCTTCTGGTAAATTAAAAAAAACCCATTTAATACGTTTATGTAAAAAAAATATAGCTCGTATTAAAACTTTTTTAAATTATAAAGGTGTTGTTTGTGTTAATAAAGAAAAAGAAAAAAATTAAATGTTATGTTTTAAGTAATAGAATGAATAAAACTTTGGTTGTTTATATTCCTAGAATTATTAAACATGATATTTATAAAAAATATATAAAGAAGAATATTAAAATATATGTTCATGATGAAAATAATGTATGTAAAATAGGAGATCTTATTGAAATAAAAGAGTGTAAACCATTTTCTAAAAAAAAATCTTGAGTTTTTTGTAAAATAATTAAATCTGTTAATAGGTAATAATATTATGATACAAGAGAGGTCATTATTATATGTAGCAGATAATTCTGGTGCTAAAATTGTAATGTGTATTAGAGTTTTAGGTGGCACTAATCGTAGATATGCTAATATTGGAGATATTATTAAAGTAGTTGTAAAAGATATTATTTCTAAAAGTAAAGTATTAAAAGGTGAGGTATTAAAAGCAGTTGTTATAAGAACTAGATATGGTATTTCTAGATCAGATGGTTCATTTGTTAAATTTGATAGTAATTCTTGTGTTTTATTAAATAATTCCAATGAACAACCTATAGGTACTAGAATTTTTGGACCTATTACTAGGGAATTAAAATTAGATAAATTTATTAAAATTATATCTCTTGCTCCAGAAGTAATTTAATTCAAGGATAATTATATGTCTTCTAAATTTCGTTTAAATGATGAAGTTATTATTATTAGTGGTAAAGATAAAGGCAAAAAAGGTACAATAAAAAAAATATTTAAAAATAAAGTTATTATTGATGGTATAAATTTAGTAATTAAACATCAAAAATCTATTCCATCAAAAAATATTATAGGAGGTAAAATTTATAAAGAATCTTTTATAAGTATTTCTAATATTAGTCATTTTTGTAAAAATTCTAATAAAAATTCTAAAATAGGTTTTAAATTTATTAATAATAAAAAAGTTCGTTATTTTAAATGTAGTAAAATAATTTTTTAAAATTTTATATGAGTAATTTATTAATTTTATATAAAAATGTTATTATTAAGAAATTAATAGATAAATTTTGTTATAAATCCATAATGCAAGTACCTAAAATAATTAAAATAATATTAAGTATTAGTTTAAATCATATTAATTTAGAAAAAAAAAGATTAAATGATGTATGTCAAAATTTAAAATTAATTTCTGGACAAAAACCTATAATAACTAAATGTAAAAAATCTATAGCTAATTTCAAAATACGTAAAGGTTATCCTATTGGATGTAAAGTGACTTTAAGAAAAAAAAATATGTGAAATTTTTTAGATAGACTAATTTTTATATCTATACCTGGTATTAGAGATTTTAGAGGTTTTTCTATAAAATCTTTTGATAAATATGCTAATTTAAATATAGGTATTAAAGAACAAACTATTTTTCCTGAAATTGATTACGAAAAAGTAGTTTATATTCATGGATTAAATATATCTATAATAACTAATACTAATATTATAGAAGAATCTTGTTATTTGTTAGAAAAACTTTATTTTCCATTTTTAGATAATTAATTTAATTAATATAAATAAATTTATATGACTAGAAAATCAATTATAGAACGTGAAAAAAAAAGGTCTTATTTAATTAAAAAATTTTATTTTAAAAGAAAAAGATTGAAAAAAATTATATCTAGTGATAAAACTTCTAATAAAAATAGGTGAAAAGCTATTGTTAAATTACAATCTTTACCTAGAAACTCAAGTATTGTACGTCATCATAATAGATGTAAATTAACAGGTAGACCTCATGCTTATTTACGTAAATTTGGTTTAAGTAGAATTAAGTTTCGTGAATTTGCTGTTATGGGATATATACCTGGATTAAAAAAATCTAGTTGATAATTTAAAAATTTAAGGTATTTATTTTATGAGTATGCAAGATCCTGTTAGTAATATGTTAACTTGTATAAGAAATTCTCAATTATCAAAAAAAGATAATGTTTTAATTTATTATTCAAAATTTAAAGAATCTATTTTAAAAATATTTTGAAAAGAAGGTTTTATAAAAAATTATTCTTTAATAAATAATAATTTTAAAAAATATATTTTAATAAAATTAAAATATTTTACTGGTTTACCTGTTATATCAAAATTAAAAAGAATAAGTCGACCAGGTTTAAGAGTTTATTTGCCTTTTAATAAATTACCTATTATAAAATCTGGTTTAGGTATTTTAATTATATCTACTTCTAAGGGGGTTTTATCAGATAAAGAGGCTCGTTTATATAAAATTGGTGGAGAAATAATTTGTTATATTTTCTAAATTAAAGGTTAAATATGTCTCGTATTGCTAAAAAACCTATTATTATTCCTGAATCTATTTCAGTAAAAATTGAAGGTAAAAAAATTTTTTTAAAAAGAAAAAAATTACAAGTTTTTAAAGTTATTCATAAATCTGTAGTACCTGTTTTAGAAAATAAAAAACTTTTTTTTAAAGTTAAAAATAATTTAAAAAAAAATAAAATGTATGTTGGAACAACAAGATCTATAATATTTAATATTATCAATGGAATGATGTATGGTTATACAAAGATATTATTAATAGTAGGTGTAGGTTATAAAGCTATTGTTGAAAATAATATTTTATCTTTAAGTTTAGGTTTTTCTCATATTATACATTATAATATTCCATTAAATATAAATATTAAATGTTCTGATGCTAATGAAATTATTATTACTGGTTGAGATAAACAATTAGTAGGTTGTGTAGCAGCCACAATACGTTCTTTTCGTCCTCCAGAACATTATAAAAAAGGAAAAGGTATACGTTATGTGAATGAAAAAGTACGTATTAAAGAACACAAAAAAAAACTAAGTAAATAGTTTAATAATAAAAATATGATAAATAAAAGAAAAAAACGTTTATATAGATGTAAAAAAATGCGTTGTATTTTAAGGAAAGAAAATAAATTACGTTTAGTGGTTTATAAAACTGCATGACATATATATACTCAAATTATATCTTATAAAGATGGTTTTTCTAAAGTTTTGGTTTCAGCCTCTACTTTAGAAAAAAAAAATAATATAAAATATGGGGGTAATAAAATAGCTGCTAAAAATATAGGTAAAATTATTGCTTTAAAAGCAATTAAAAAAGGTATATTAAATGTTGTCTGTGATCGTTCAGGTTTTAAATACCATGGTAGAATTAAAATTCTAGCAGATAATGCAAGAAAATATGGTTTAATATTTTAAATTAGAGTTTTTTATGATTAAATCTAATAATAATAATGAGTTTTATGAAAAATTAGTTTCTGTAAATAGGGTTTCTAAAACAGTTAAAGGAGGTAGAGTTTTTTCTTTTACAGCTTTAACAGTAGTAGGAGATAAAAATGGTAAAATTGGTTATGGATATGGTAAAGCTCGTGAAGTTCCTTTAGCTATTCAGAAAGCTATAGATAAATCTCGTAAAAATATGATATTTATTTTATTAAATAAAAGAAAAACTATAAGATATGAATTAAAAAGCACATATGTAAGTACAAAAGTTTTTATTAAACCAGCTTCAGAAGGTACGGGTATTATTGCTGGTAAAACTATGAGAGCTATTTTTGAAGCTGTTGGAATTAAAAATGTTTTAGCTAAATTATATGGTTCTAGTAATCCTTTAAATGTTATAAAAGCAACTATTAAAGCTTTACAAAGTATTAAATCTCCTCTTTATATAGCTAAAAAAAGAGGTAAATTTTTAAAGGAAATATTTGTATTTTAATTTCAAAATTTATATTTGGTTAAATTGATGGTTATTTATTTAAATAATTTGTTAAGTAATGTTAAAAAAAAAGTTAAAAAAAGAGTGGGTAGAGGTATAGGTTCTGGTTTAGGAAAAACTTGTGGTAAAGGACATAAAGGTCAGAAATGTAGATCTGGAGGTAAAATTAGAAGATGTTATGAAGGTGGTCAAACTCCATTTTATAGGAGAATACCTAAATTTGGTTTTAAAAATTTTAACTCTAAGAAAATATTTCAATTACGTATTTGTGATTTAAATATATTTAATGATAATAGTTTAATAAATTTAAAAAAATTAAAATCTAAGAAATTAGTTCCTTTGAGAGCAAAATTAGTTAAAATAATATTAAATGGTAAGTTTAAAAGAAAAAATATTAGATTTAGTAATAAAAATATAAAATTTTCTTCTGGTGTAAATAAAATTATTAAAAATAAATAATTTTTATAAAAATATGAATATTAAGAATTTTATTTTTGACAGTATATTAAATAATTTACAGAACTTAAAAAGTAGATTATTATTTTTATTTTTTTCTATAATTGTATTACGTACTGGTGTATTTATTCCTATACCAGGAATAAATTTATATTTATTAAATAATTTACTTAGTACGACTAATAGTAGTTTTATAGATATATTCAATATATTTTCTGGTGGTTCTTTGTTTCATGCTTCTATTTTTGCTTTAGGAATTATGCCTTATATATCTTCTTCTATTATTATGCAATTATTTACTGTTATTTTTCCTTATTTTATAGAATTTAAAGATGAAGGTAGTAGTGGTAAATATAAACTGAGTCAATATACACGTTATTTAACATTAATTATTTCTATAGTTCAAGCTTGTGCTTTATCTACAACTATTACTCATTTACCTATTTTAAAAGATATAGTACTTGATAAGGGTATGAAATTTTATTTTATTTCTATTACTACTTTAGTTACTGGTACTATGTTTTTAATGTGATTAGGAGAACAAATATCCGAGAGAGGTATAGGAAATGGTATATCAGTAATTATTTTTACTGGTATTATATCTAGTTTACCTAAATCGTTATTTAATTTATTTTATCAAATAAAAAATAATAATATTACTTATTATAAAGTTTTGTTAATTTTTTTTTTAGTTATATATACTATATATTTTATAGTTTTTATGGAAATATCTCAAAGGAAAATACTTATACAATATGCTTCTTATAGATATCAATATAATAGATATTTTCCTTCTGATACTTATTTACCTTTTAAAATTAATATGTCTGGTGTTATTCCAGCTATATTTACTTCTAGTGTTATGATGTTTCCTTATGTATTATTATTTTGATTTAAAAATAATATTTATTTTAGTTGAATATTTAATTTATTAAATTTTATTTATCCAAAAAGTTTTTTATATTTAATAATTTATTTATTTTTAATAATATTTTTTTCTTTTTTTTATACATTATTAATGTATAATTCTAATGATATCGCTAATAATTTAAAAAAATCTGGTGCTTATATTTCTGGCATTCGTCCTGGTGAAAGTACATCATTATATATTAAAGGTATAATTTTAAGATTAACTTTATTAGGTTCTTTATATATGTCTATAGTATGTTTGATACCTGATTTTATGTCTGATATTATTGGTGTTTCTTTTTATTTTGGTGGAACATCTTTATTAATTGTTATAGTTGTTATAATAGAATTTATAACTCAAATTCAGACATTAATAATGTCTAATAATTATTTATCTATGTTAAAAAAAATTAATTTTTAAATATATGAAAGTTAGAGCGTCGATAAAAAAATTTTGTTTTTTTTGTAAAATTGTAAAACGTAAAGGTATATTGAGGGTTATATGTAATTCTAATCCTAAACATAAACAACGTCAAGGATAGAAATATTAGTAATTTAAATTATTTAAGGAATATAATAATGATTAGAATATCTGGTGTTAGTATTTTTGATAATAAGAATATTATGTATGCTTTAACATCTATTTATGGTATAGGTAAATCTAGGTCTAAATATATTTGTGATACTTTAAATATAAATTATTTTTCTAAAATTAGTGATTTGAGTTCTGATAAATTAAATTTAATAAGAAATGAAGTATCTAAATTTTTAATTGAAGGAGATTTACGTAGGGAAATAATGTTAAATATTAAAAGATTAGTAGATTTAAATTGTTATAGAGGTTTACGTCATAGAAAACATTTGCCTGTAAGAGGTCAAAGGACAAGAACAAATGCTAAAACTTGTAGAAAATTACGTATTTTAAAATAATAGGTAGATTAATATGTCTAAATTTTTAAAAAAAAATAGAAGAAAAATTAAAAGACAAGTTTTGAATGCTGTAGCTCATATATATTCTTCTTTTAATAATACTATTGTTAGTGTTACAGATAATAATGGTAATGTCTTAGGTTGATCTACTTCTGGTGGATCTGGTTTTAGAGGATCTAGAAAATCTACTCCTTTTGCAGCTCAAATAGCAACTGAAAAATGTATTGAAACTATTAAAATTTATGGTATTAAAAATTTAGAAATTATGGTTAGTGGTCCTGGTCCAGGAAGAGAATCTAGTATTAGAACTTTTAATGCTGCTGGTTTTAATATTATTAGTATTAATGATGTTACTCCAATTCCACATAATGGTTGTCGTCCTCCTAAAAGAAGACGTGTATAATATTTTATTAAAATTTTAAATTTTAAATTATATGGCTAAATATTTAGGTGCAAAATTAAAATTAAGTCGTAGAGAAGGAAGTGATTTATTTTTGAAATCTGGTTTACGTGATATAGAATCTAAATGTAAATTAGATAGATTACCAGGTCAACATGGATATAAAAAATCTAGATTATCTGATTATGGTTTACAATTACGTGCTAAGCAAAAAATTCGTCGTATTTATGGAATATTAGAAAATCAATTTTTTAATTATTATAAAAAATCATTACGTTTAAAAGGTAATACAGGAAGTATATTATTGAAATTTTTAGAAAGAAGATTAGATAATGTTGTTTATAGAATGGGGTTTAGTGTTACTAGATGTGAAGCTCGTCAATTAATAAACCATAAATCTATAATGGTAAATAATAATATTGTTAATATTTCTTCTTTTGAAGTTTTTCCTGGAGATGTTATTAAAGTAGTTAAAAAATCTTGTAATCAAGATCGTATTAAATATTCTTTAGAACTTTCTCAGCAACGTGAATTGTCTTCTTGATTAGAAGTAAATTACAAAAATATGGAAGGTATATTTAAGAATGTACCTAAACGTATTTTAATTTCTGCTGATATACAAGAACATCTTGTGTTAGAATTTTATTCTAAATAATAATTATATTTTTTAGTTTTAAAATATTGAGGTATAGTTTTTTTATGTTTACTACATTAGAATTTATTAAACCTAAGTTAGTTAATATAGAAAATATATCTAAAACATGTTCTAGATTAGTTTTAGAACCTTTAGAAAAAGGTTTTGGTTATACATTAGGTAATGCTCTTAGACGTGTTTTATTATCTTCTATATCTGGTTATGCAGTTACAGAAGTAGAAATTGATGGTGTATTACATGAATATAGTGTAAAAAATGGTTTATTAGAAGATATAATAGAAGTTCTTTTAAATTTAAAAAAATTATCTATTAAATTAGATGATGATAGAGAGGAAGCTATTCTTTATTTAAATAAAAGTGGTTTAGGTCCAGTTTTAGCATCTGATTTGACTTGTGATCATAATTTTTATTTAGTTAATCCTAATCATGTTATTTGTAATATTACTGATGCAAATATTTCTATCAATATGCGTATTTATATTAACCTGGGAGTAGGATATGAATCTGCTTCTTCTAGAATTAGAAATATTAAAGAAGTAAATAAAAATATAAAAGTAGGTAAATTATTTTTAGATGCTTATTATTCTCCTATAGAACGTATTTCTTATAAAGTTGAATCAACTCGTTTAAAACAACGTATAGATTTAGATAAATTGATTATTGATGTTTATACTAATGGTACTATAAAACCTGAGTTTGCTATACGTAGAGCAGCTAAAATTTTAGTTGATCAGTTAAGTTCTTTTATAAATTTAGATGATAAAAGTATTAAAGAAGTAAAAAAAAGTAAATTACCTTTTGATCCTATATTATTATCTTTAGTTGATGATTTAGAACTTACTGTAAGATCAGCAAATTGTTTAAAAGCTGAATCTATTCATTATATAGGTGATTTAGTTCAAAAAACTGAAATAGAATTATTAAAAACTCCTAATTTAGGTAAAAAATCATTAACTGAGATAAAAAATGTTTTACTTTCTAAAGGATTAACTTTAGGTATGAAAATAAATAATTGAGATAATAATATTTTATCAAAAAATAATTTTAAAAAAGGTTAATTATAAATATATGCGTCATAAAAAGAAAGGTCGTAAATTGAATCGTAATAGTAGTCATAGAAATTGTATGTTTAAAAATATGGTTAATTCTTTAATAGTATATGAAAGAATAAAAACTACTATTTCAAAAGCTAAAGAATTAAGATGTTATATTGAATCAATAATTAGTATGATTTTAAGTAAAAAAAAAAATTCTATAAATTTTTTATTTTCTTATATAAGAAATAAAAATATTATTTATAAATTAATAAATATTATTATACCAAGATTTATGGATTCTAATGGAGGTTATGTTAGGATATTAAAATGTGGTTTTAGAAATGGTGATAATGCACCTATGGTTTATATAGATATTTTGAATAAAAAATAATTTATCTAATATTTTGTTTAATTTATTAAATTTATGGTTAGACCTATATTTAGTGTATTAAATATTAATAATTTAAAAAATAATTTTTTTATTATACGTAAATTATCTAAAAATAGAAATATATGGATAGTAATTAAAGGTGATGCTTATGGTCATGGAATTGATAATATATATAATATATTATCTGGTTATGTAGATGGTTTTGCTGTATTAAGTATTTCAGAAGCTTTACATTTGCGTTTTTTAGGTTGATTAAAACCTATTCTATTATTAGAAGGTTTTTTTGATATTGAAGAAATTTATTTATGTTTAAAATTTAGTATTGATGTAGTTATTCATAGTAAATGACAGGTAAATTTATTTAAAAAAGTTTTTTTTTTAAATAAAAAAATAAATGTTTATTTAAAATTAAATAGTAATATAAATAGATTAGGTTTTTATGTTAATGAATTTAAATATATTTATAAAATTTTAAATTCTAATAATATTGTTAAAAATTTATCTTTAATATTTCATTATACATTTTCAAGTAAATATAAAAATATTTTTTCTTTAAAAAAAAAAATTTATAAAATTTTAAATTTAAATTTTAAAAATATATCTCTTACTAGTTCTTTGGGATTAATTAATAAAATCAATGATATTTATAGTAATTGATATAGAGTAGGAATATTATTATATGGTTTATCTCCTACAGGAGATATGTGTGATATATTGAATTATGGTTTTAAACCTGTAATGAATTTTATTAGTAAAATAATTAGTATTAAAAAAATAAAAAAAAATCAATGTATAGGTTATAATTGTAGTTTTTATTCTGAAATTGAAAGATTTATAGGAATAGTTGCTTGTGGATACGCAGATGGATATCCTAGACAATTATCTAATAAATATTATGTTTTAGTAAACTATAAATTTAAAGCTAAAATATTAGGATATATATCTATGGATATGATGGTAATAGATTTATTAGATAATAAAAATATTAATATTGGAGATGAAGTTGAATTATGAGGGGAAAATTTATATGTTGATAATATATCTAAAATAGCAAATACAATTAGTTATGATTTAATTAGTGGTATAAATAAAAATAGAGTTTTTTATAAATTAAAATAATTTTTTGTATTTTATTGTATGTTTACTATTCAAAAATTAATTTCTAAATTAATTAAATATTGATCTAGATTGGGAAGTTGTTTTATGCAGTCTTTAGATTTAGAAATTGGAGCTGGAACTTTTCATCCTATTACTTTTTTTAATGCTTTAAAAGGTAATTATTCTTTTTTTTCTTATGTTCAATTATGTAGAAGACCATTAGATGGTAGATATGGAAAAAATTATTATAGATTACAACAATATTATCAATTTCAAGTTATTATAAAACCTACTTTAGTTGACATTCAAGATATATATATAAATTCATTAAGATATATTGGTATTGATTTATCTAAGTGTGAATTACGTTTTATAGAAGATAATTGAGAAAATCCTACTTTAGGAGTGTATGGAGTTGGTTGAGAAGTATGATTAAATGGCATGGAAATTACTCAATTTACTTATTTTCAAAATATTTCTGGTTTTAATTGTAATCCTGTTTTAATTGAAATTACTTATGGATTAGAAAGATTATCTTTATATCTACAAAATATTACTAATATATATAATTTGGTATGGTATAATAAAGGGAATAAATTTATAAAGTACAAAGATATTTTTTTAGAAAATGAGGTAGAGAAATCTTTGTATAATTTTCATAATTCTAATGTTAATTTTTTATTAAATTGTTTTATTAATTTTGAGTCTGAAGCTTTGAGATTAATTTCTTTTAAAAAACCTTTTATTATTTCTTCTTATGAATTTGTAATTAAAATGGTACATTATTTTAATTTATTGGATACTAGAAATTATTTTTCTAGTATTGAGAGACAAAATTTTATTTTACGTATAAGAAATTTATTTCATGAAATAGCTAAAAGATATATTTTTTATGAAAAAAAATAAAATGGTAAATCTAAATGTCTAAATATGGTTTTTTATTAATTGAGTTGAATATAGAAGAACTTCCTATAGAAGGTTTAAAAAAATTAGGAAAAGATTTTGTATTTTTTTTTTTACAGGAATTTAAGAAAAGATTTTTTATTTATTCTAGTTGAAATTATTATGTAACATCAAGGAAAATATCTTGTATATTTAAAGATTTTAGTTTTTATCAAGAAATTAATAAAAATAAAGAAATTATTTATGGTCCTGAAATAAATATAAATACAAAAATAAATCTTTTTAAAAATCCTTTATTAAGTTGAATAAATAAATTTAATATTAATTTAAAAAAAATAGATTATTTAATAGTTAATAAAAAAAGAAAGTTTTTTATAAAAAAAAAAATTAAAAAAAAAAATATTGTTTTTTTTATAAATATAATTTTTAAAAATGTATTATCTAAATTAATTAAAAAACGTAAGGTGATGAGATGAGGAAAAAATAATTTTATTTTTATTAGACCTATAAATAATATTGTTGTAATGTTTAATAATAAAATTTTAAATGTAAATATTTTTAATATTAAGTCTAATAATTTTATTTTTGGACATAGATTTTTAAGTAAAAAAAAAATTTTTTTAAATCATGCTAGGAAATATGAAGAAGTTTTATTTAAATATGGTAAAATTATTGTTGATTATAATAAACGTAAGAATAAAATAATAAATATTTTAAATAAAATTTGTTTAAAAAAAAATTTTTCTTTTAATTATAGTAATAATTTTTTAAATAAAATTACTTCTATAATAGAATGACCTGGTTCTTTAATATGTAAATTTAAAAAAAAATTTTTATCTTTACCTAAAGAATTATTAATTTTTATAATTAAAAAACATTATGGTTTTCCAGTTTTTGATATAAATTATAATTTATTAAACTATTTAGTTATAATAACTAATTCAAGATTTAATCGTTTAGATTATAAAAATATTAAAAAAAATTATGAATTTGTTATTAAATCTGAGTTAAATGATGCTAAATTATTATTTCTTAATGATATAAAATTACCTTTTATAAGTTATTTATTAAAATTAAAGAATATTATTTTTTATAATAAATTAGGTAGTTTTTTTGATAAAATTAGGAGAATGTTATATTTAACTAAAAAAATTTCTAAATATTTATCTTATAAATTTATTGATATTAATTTACTATATCAGGCTATTTTATTAATTAAATGTGATTTAGCTACATCTTTATATAAAGAATATACGGATTTAAAAGGTATTATAGGTATGTATTATTCTTTTTTAGAATATAAAAATTTAAAATTATCTTTGATAATTAAAAATCATTATCATCCTAGATATTCTGGAGATTATATACCTAATGATAAATATAGTGCTATAATTTCATTAGTTGATAAGTTAGATACATTAGTAGGTATTTTAGTATTAAATGATTTTATTGATTTAAATAAAAATAATGATCCATATGGGTTAAGAAAATTATCTTTATTAATATTAAATATAATATTAATTAATAATTTTCATTTGAATTTGTATTATTTATTGAAATTTAATATTTCTTTATTTAAAAAAAAACCTAAAAAAATTAATATAATTATTATTATAAATTTTATTTTTAAACGTTCTAATAAAATATTTCTAGATTTTGGCTATAATAAAAAATTTATTAATTCTGTTAAAAATTTAAATATATTTGATTTTTTAGATATTAAATTAAGACTAGAAACAGTATGAAAAATAAGAAATTCTAAAAAATTTTTATTGTTTTTAAATTTGATTAAAAGAATTAGAAATATTTTATTGAAAAATAAATATATAAATAATTTTTTTTCTATAAATAATGATTTTTTGATTTTAAAAGAAGAAAAAGATTTGTTTAATTATGTAATTTTTTTAGAAAAAAAAATTTATTTTTGTTTTAAAAAATATATGTATAATGATTTAATGAATTATTTTTTTATGTCTATTATTAAAGTAGAAAATTTTTTTTCTTATGTAATGATAAATGTTAATGATATCAATATTAAAAATAATAGATTAATTTTATTAAATAAATTAAATTTAATATTTTTTAAATTTATTGATTTTAACAGTCTTATTTAATTAATTTATGTATATTTTTGTTTATTATTCCTCCTCCTAAACATATATTTTTTCTATAAAATACTGCTGATTGTCCTGGAGTAATAGCAAATATAGAACTTTTAAATATTACTTTTATATTTTTATTGAATATAATTTTACATGGTATTTCTTTTTGTTGATATCTAGTTTTTATACTACAAAATAAAATTTTGTATTTTTTTTTTAAATGAATAAAATATATATTTTTTATGTATATTCCTTTTGAATATAAAAATTTTTTGTTTCTTTTTTTAACTACCAAAAGTATATTTTTTTTATTTTTTTTTTTTACTACATAATATGGTACATTACTTTTTATATTTAAATTTTTTCTTTGTCCTATAGTATAGTAGAAAAGTCCTTTGTGGTATCCTAAAAATTTTTTATTTTCTATGTCTATAATTTTACCTGGTTTATCTTTTATAAAATTTTTAATAAAATTTTTGTATTTTTTTTTACCTATAAAACATATTCCTGTAGAACTTTTTTTTTTAGCATTTGGTAATTTTAAATTTAAGGCTATTTCCCTTATTTTTTTTTTGTAGTAAGTTCCTAATGGAAATAAAGATTTTTTTATTTGTTTTTGTTTAATTGTATATAAAAAATAACTTTGATCTTTTGAATTGTCTATTCCTTTTAATAATAAATATATATTTTTTTTTCTTATTTTATTTACATAATGTCCTGTAGCTATAAAATCTGCTTTTAATACTTTTAAAGCAAATTTTAAAAAAAGTTTAAATTTTATTTCTTTATTACATAATATATCTGGATTAGGTGTTTTAGATTTATTTAGTTCTTTAATAAAATTTTTAAAAACTTTATTTCAATATTCATAAGAAAAATTTATTTTATGTAATTTTATATTAAATTTTTTACATATATTTAAAGCATCTAAATAATCTTTTTGGTAATTACAGTATTCTAGGTTTTGATTATTTTCTTCTCAACACTTTATAAATAAACATTCTACTTTAAAACCAATTTGTTTTAATAATCATGTAGTAACTGAAGAATCTATTCCTCCAGATAATCCCACTATAACTTTATAAATTTTTTTTATTTTAAATTTCATTTTTTTAAAAAAATTTTATTTTATTGTAAATTTTTTTTATCGTTAATATAAAAAAATCTATTAAATATTTAATAAAATTTGTATTTTCATTATTTTCTAAAGAAATTAAAAGATTTTTTTTTTTTTTTGAATTAATAATTATTTTTCCTAAAATTTGTTTTTTTTTAATTGGAGATTTGATAATTTTAAATATTTTAAAAGTAATTTTTTTTTTTAAAATATTATTTTTTTTATATAATATATATATATTTCTATTAGTACCTATATTAATATATTTTTTGTTACCCAATCATGTTTTTATTTGTTTTATTTCATTGAAATATTTGAATATTTTTTTTATTTTAAAATTATTAAATCCTCATTGAATTAATTTTTTTGTATCATTATTTCTTTCTTTTATAGATTTAGATCCTAGTACTACACATATTAATCTTAACTTATTTTTTTTTGCTGATGTTATAAGATTATAACCTGCATTATTTGTATGACCAGTTTTTATACCATCTATATTTAAATTTTTATTTCATAATAAAGAATTTCTATTTTTTTGTTTAATATTATTAAAAGTAAATGTTTTTCTTTTATATATTTTATAATCCTTTGGAAAATTTTTTATTAGTAATAAACTTAATTTAACCATATCTTTAGAAGTTGTATATTGATTATTTTTATCTAATCCATGTACTGTTTTAAAATTGGTATTATTTAAATTCATATTTTTAGCATAAAAATTCATTAATTTAATAAATTTTTTTTCATTACCTGAAATATATTCGGCTATAGCTACACTAGCATCATTACCTGATTGTATTATCATTCCTTTATTTAAATTATTTAACGTAACCTTATCTCTTTTTTTTAAAAACATTAATGATGAATTTTTAAATATAGGATTTTTTGATGAAGAGTTATTATTAATTATAATTATATCTTTTAAAGATATTTTTTTATGTTTTAATTTATCTAATAAAATATAATTTGTCATTATTTTAGTTAAACTCGCAGGAGATAATTTTAAATTAATATTTTTTTTTGCTAATATTTTTTGAGAATTATATTCTATTAAAATAAATGATTTAGAGTGAATATTGTTTGCTATATTATTAGCAAATGAATTAGTAAATAATACTAATATTAGTAGTAATTTAAGTTTTTTCATATTTTATTTTTTTTTTATTGACATGATAATTCCAAATATAGACATATTTGTTATTAGAGATGATCCTCCATAACTTATTAATGGTAATGGTATTCCTACGATAGGTAAAATACCACTTACCATACTTATATTTATAAGGGTATTAATAAAAAATATTATTATAAAGCTAGAAGAAAGTAATTTTTCAAAAAAAGTATTACTATTTATAGATATATAAAAACTTCTAGTTATTAATAAACTATATATAATTAATAAAAATAATACTCCTATGAATCCATGTTCTTCGGCTATAATAGTAAATATAAAGTCTGTTTTTTTTTCTGGTATAAAGTTTAATTTTGATTGAGTTCCATAAAATATTCCTTTTCCATATTTTCCTCCAGACCCTATAGAAATTTTAGATTGATTAATTTGATATCCGTTTTTTAAGGATTTTTTATTAGTAATTAATGTAATTATTCTTTCTTTTTGGTAATTATGTAAAAAAAATTTTCATACTATTGGTAATAATATAATACTTGTTATTGTAAATAATAAAATAATTTTTTTATTAATTCCACCTAAATATAAAGTAATTAAACCTGATATATATATTAATATAGATGTTCCTAAATCAGGTTGTAAATATACTAGTATAGTTGGTATTAAAATTATTAGTTTAGTTTTAAATAAATCTTTAATTTTTAATGGATAATTGTTGTCTATATATTTAGCAATTATTATTGGTATAATTATTTTAGCTATTTCTGATGGTTGAAATTGAAATATTCCTATATTTATCCATCTTTGAGCTCCTTTAATAATATGTCCTTTTATATAAACTATTAATAAAAGAATATTACATAGAATATAAAGTATATTAGAATTATTTTTATAAAACGAACTTTTTAATTTAGTTAATAGAATCATTAAAAATATACTTATTGATAAATGAATTATTCTTTTATATATTATATATATATTTTTATTACTTGCACTATATATAATTATAGTGCTATAAATAGATATTACTATAATACAGAAAAATATTATTATATCTAAATTATTGTAAAAATTTTTAATTTTTTTTATCATATTAAGTATTTTTTTTAAGAATTATTTTTTTATTTTTATATAAAAAATCTGTTATTTTTCTCATAATATATCCTATTCTTGGTCCATTACCTCCATGTTCTAATACAATTGAAATAGCGAAATTAGGTTTTTTATATGGTATATATGCATTCATTAAAGTATGATCTTGAAATATAGTGTTTTTATTTTTTAAAAAATAATTTTTTTGTAATGATATTATTTGTGCTGTTCCTGATTTTGTAGCTATTTTGTATTTTGTATTTAAAAAATTTTTATAAGCTGTTCCATTTTTTTTGCATGCTACACCGTACATACTTGTTTTAATTATTTTTCAATATTTTTTTTTTATATTTTTAATTTTTTTAATATATAATTTAATATTTTTATTATTTTCTATATTTTTTAATAAGTGCGGTTTTATAATAAATCCATTATTTATTAGTGTTAATAAAGCTTTATTCATTTGTATAGGAGTAATTGCTAAATTTCCTTGACCAATACCTATTAAAATTGTATTTCCTATATATCAATTATTTTTTTTTATTATTTTTTTATTAGGTAAAAAACCAATATTTTCGTTTGGTAAATCTATACCTGTTTTTTTACCATATCCAAATTTTTTGATTCATTTAATTAAATTTTTTATTCCCATATTATATGCTATGTGGTAATAAAATGTATCTGATGATTCTTCTATTGATTTTCTAATATTTATTAGTCCATGTCCTAATGTTTTTCAATCATAAAATATTTTTTTATATTTAGGTAATTTTCATCATCCTGGATCAAACATTATATGTTTAATATTTATTATTTTTTTATGTAATGCTGCTAAAGCAATATAAGGTTTTATAGTTGATGCTGGTGGATATATTCCTTGAATAGTTTTATTTGTTAAAGGGCTATAAGGATTGTTAATAATTTTTTTATATTTTTTATTAGATATATTTTTAGTAAAAAAATTTGGATTATATCCTGGAGTAGAAATTAAAGTAAAAATTTCTCCGTTATTTGGATTAGATACAATTATTGAAGATTGATTATTTTTTACTAATTTATATATAAATTTTTGAATATTTATATCAATTGTTAAATAAATATTTTTACCAGCATAAGATTTTTGTATATTGGTGATATTTAATATTTCACCTTTATTATTTAAAATTATTTTTTTAATTCCATATTTTCCATGTAAAATATTTTCGTAATATTTTTCTATACCATTTTTACCTATATAATTGTTGTTATTTTTATCTTTTGATGTATATCCTATTACATGTGATAAAATATTTTTATAAGGATAAAATCTATGTTTGTTTTTTTTTAAATATATATATTTAAGTATTGATTTATTTTTATAATATTCTATTAAATCTTTAGTATTTAAATATTTTTTAATAATAATATTTTTATCTACATTATTTTTATATATTTTTATAAATTTATTGATTTTTTTTTTTGATAAACAAAAAATTTTTTCTATTTTTTTTTTTATTTTATTAATTTTTTTTGTTTTAATAGTTAAATAATAATAATTTTTATTTATTACTATTGGTATTTTGTTTCTATCGAATATTATTCCTCTGTATGGTATACTAGGTTCAAGTCTAGTATAATTATTTTTAGCTAAACTAGAATAGTATCTAAAATTGATTATTTGTAATTTATATATGTTAAATATACTAATTGTTAACATAAAAAATAGAATGAAAATAGTTTTTTTAGATCTTTTTAAGAAAATGTCATTTTTTTTTTTATTAAAATAATAAAAATAATTTTTATATTTAAAGTTCATAATATTTATTAGTTATTAACTTTTAATATAAATTATAATATATAAATTGATAATTTAAATAAAAATGATATTATATATATAAATTTAATTTTTTATTTATTATTTAAATAATTTAATATATTTTATGTTTAAGAATCCTATAAAAACCAAATATTGATGTAAATTAAATGATCATTATTTATCTATTAAAGATAAAGAAATTTTTGATTTGTTTAAAGAAGATAAAGAAAGATTTAGTAATTTTTCTATTAATTATAGAAATAAAATTTTAGTAGATTTTTCTAAAAATCGTATTGTATTAAAAACTTTAGATTTATTTTTTGGTTTATTAGAAGAAATTAATTTTAAAAATTATATTTTTTCTATGTTATCTGGAGAAAAAATAAATTTTACAGAAAATAAACCTGTTTTACATTTTTTATTGAGAGATAGAAAAAATGTTTTTTTAAATAAAAATTCAGATTTTATAGATATTAAAAAAGATATAGATACAAATTTAAATAAAATAAAGTTTTTTACAGATAAAATATTAAATGGTGAGTGATTAGGTTTTTCAGGTAAAAAAATTATTAATATAGTTAATGTTGGTATAGGTGGATCTGATATAGGTCCTCGTATGATTATAAATGCTTTATCTTTATATAAAAATAGTGATATAAAGATGTATTTTATATCTAACATAGATTCTACTGATATTATAAAAGTTTTAAATAAATTAAATCCTGAAAATACTCTTTTTATAGTATGTTCTAAAACATTTACTACTTTAGAAACTTTAAATAATGCTAACATTTTACGTAAATGAATATTAAATTTTTATAATAATAAAGAAAAGTCTTTAAATTATCATTTTATATTAGTATCAAGTAATTTTACTGAATCAGTTAAATTTGGGGTAAATTTGAATAATATTTTTATTGTTCATAATTGAGTTGGTGGAAGATATTCGTTTTGTTCTGCTTTTGGTATATCTATTTCTTTAGCTATAGGTTTTAATAATTTTATTAAATTATTAGATGGAGCTCATGATATGGATGTTCATTTTTTTAATGAAGATTATTTGAATAATATACCAATAGTTTTAGCTATAATAAGTATTTGATATAATAATTTTTTTAATTTTAGTACTGAAGCAGTATTAGCTTATAATGAAAATTTATTTTATTTACCTATTTATTTACAGCAACTTGTTATGGAATCTAATGGAAAATATGTAGATTATAATGGTAATTATATAAATAAGTATAATACATCTCCTATTATATGAGGAGGAACAGGAACTGTATCTCAACATTCTTTTTATCAATTATTACATCAGGGTACATATATTGTACCTTGTGATTTTATAGCTGAAATTAAAAATATTAATAACATTAATGATTCTCATTTTAAATTGATGTCTAATTTTATTTCTCAGACTCAATCGTTAGCTTTTGGAGATAAAATATTTAAAAATAATAATTTTAATAATTATAATAGTTTAAATAAATTTACTCAATTTAAAGGTAATCGTCCTACTAATACTATTCTAATTAAAAAAATTAATCCTTATACTTTGGGATTATTAATATCTTTATATGAACATAAAGTTTTTACTCAAGGAATAATTTTAAATATATGTAGTTTTGATCAATGAGGTGTAGAATTAGGTAAAAAATTATCTAATGTATTATTACCTTATTTAGGTAAAAATAATATTTTAAAAAATAAAAATTTTAAAAAAAATATTTATTTAGATAATTCTACATTGAATTTAATAAATTTTTTTAATAAATATTGTGTTAAAAAATAACTTTTATAAATAAAATGGCAAATAATAAATCTTCTAAAAAAAGAATTTTAATAAATAAATTAAGAAATAGAAATAATATAAGTAAAAAATCTATGTTAAAAACCTATATAAAAAAATTTAAATTATCTATAAAAAATAAAAATAAAAAATCAGTTATAATTTATTATACTTTAATACAATCTCTATTAGATAAATTATCTTCTAAAAAAGTTATACATTTTAATAAATCTTCTAGATATAAATCTAGTTTATCTAAATTAATGAATTTTTTTTTAAAGAATTTTATTTAAATTAGTTTTTATTTAAATTTATATTTAGAATATAAATTTGTAATTTTACAAAAATTTTTTATAGAAATTTTATTAGGTCTTTTATTTAAATTTATATTATTTTTTTTAATTATTTTTTTATTTAAAATATTTTTTAAATTATTTATTATTTTTTTTTTTTTTCTTTTAAATGAAATATTTAATATATGATTAAGATGTTTAATATTTAAAAGTTTGTATTTTTTTTTTCTAGGTTTTAATATTATAAAAACTGAATTTACTTTAGGTTTAGGATAAAAAAATTTATTTTTAATATTCATTAATATTTTGATATTATAAATATATTTTATTAAAATACTAATTTTGCTATATTTTTTATCTCCTTTTTTAGCAATTAATAAATCACAAAATTCTTTTTGTATCATTATATGTATATCTTTTATAATTTTAAAATTCTTTATAAATATAAAGAATAATTTTTTAGTTAAATAATATGGTATATTACCAAATATTCTAATTTTTTTTTTTTTTTTTAAAAAAAAATTCAAAAAATTAAATTTTAATACACTTATATTAATTAAGTTTATTTTTATTTTTTTTTTTTTATTTTTTTTTATTAAATATTTATCTATTTCTAATGAAGTTAAATTTTTATTGTATTTAATTATTTTATTTGAAATTTCTCCATGACCATAACCTATTTCTATAAAAATGTCTTTTTTTTTTGGTTTAATAAATTTAATTATTTTTTTGATTATTGTTTTGTTTTTTAAAAAAACTTGTCCTAAACTATTTTTTATTTTCAACATAATATTTTTATATATGTAAATATTTTAAAATAAATTTAATATTATTGATAGTATATATGTTATACTTAAATAAGTATTTTAATATACATTTTTAATTTTTTTTTGAAATTATTTTACTAGTATGCAATGATATTTTAGGTATTTGATAATTAAACATATATATATAGCTTATTTTTTGATTTTTTTAGTTTCTTTATTTGAATCATTAGCTTTTTTGGGTTTTTTAATACCTAGTAGCATGATTATGTTTTTGATAGGTTTTTTTATAGGTAAAGGTAATATAAATTTTTATTACTCGTATATTTTAGTGGTTTTAGGTTGTACTTTAGGGGATATAATTTCTTATTATATTGGAAAATATTTAAAAGATTATTTATTTTATTTTCGAAAAAAAATATCTAATTATATAAATATTTTTGAAAATATATTTAAATATTTTAAAAAAAATTCTTCTTTTGTAATTGTATCTAGTAAATTTACTGGACCAGTAAAATCATTTTTTTTTTTTATTTCTGGTATGTTAGAAATATCTCTTCAAAAAATTATTTTACCTAATTTTTTAAGTATTTTATTATGGTCTATTTCTTTTTTTATACCTGGTATGTTATCTGGTGTAGCAGTTACTTTACCTAATAGTTTTTTATTTAGAACACATTTATTTAGTTTTATATTTTTATTAGTTTTAGATATTTATATTTTTTGTAAGTGATTAAACAAAGATTTTTTAAATAAAAATTTATCTAGATTTTTTTTAATTGTTTTTTTATGTTTATGTATGAAACATTTATTAATTATAATTAATGATAATATTTTTAGTATTTTTATGAAATTAATGTTTAAGTTATTTTTTTAATTTTTACATAAACTTTCTTTTCTCTCCTTTACCTATAAGATTATTAATACATCTTTTACATATATTAGGATATTTTTTATTTGTATTTATATTATATACATAATGTCAACATCTTTTACATTTAATACCTTTATGTTTTTTACATTTAATTTTGAAAAAATTATTTTTGTTTAATTCTGAATTAGATTTTATTTTTAATTCTGAAGTTATAAAAAAAAATTTTAATTCTGATTTCATTTTTTCTATTTTTTGAAAAAAATTTTTTTCTAAATATAAAATTATTTTTGTTTCTAAAGTAGAATTAATTTTTTTTTTTAATCTAATTTTTTCTATTTTTTTATTCAAATGATTTTTAATTTTTATTAATTTTTTTCAAATATTAATATTTATATTATTATTTTTATGTATATAAAATAATTTTTTATATCATGTTTCAGTATATATTGAAAAAGATTTTTTTCTAGTAACATAACTGTATATTTCTTCTACGGTAAAGGATAATATAGGAGTAATTCATTTTATTAATGTTTCAAGTAATATTCATAAAGTAGTTTGTACACTTAAATAAGGTAGAGTATTTTTTTTTATTGTATATTTTCTATCTTTAATAATATTTAAATAAATTGAACTTAGATAAATTACACAAAAATTAAGTATTTTTTTTGTAACTTTATAAAATTTAAATTTTTCGTATAGTTGGATTATTTTTTCTTGTGTTTTTTTAGCTTTATGTATAATTCATTTATCTATTAATAATATTTTAGAAGGTTTAATTAGTTGTTTTTCAAAGTTATATATATCTAAATTAGAAATTATAAATTTTATAGTATTTCTTATTTTTCTATACATTTCACTAGTTCTTAAAATTATATCATTAGATATATGTATTTCTTTAGTAAATTTAGTGGATGCTACTCATAGTCTTAATATATCTGCTCCAAATTTATTTATTATTTCTTTAGGATTTATATAATTATTTAATGATTTAGACATTTTTTTTCCTTTTTCATCTACTATAAATCCATGCGTTACTATTTTTTTATATGGAGCGCAATTATTAATTGCAGTACTAATTATTAATGATGACATAAATCATCCTCTATATTGATCTGATCCTTCTAAATATAAATCTATTTGTTTTTTTTTATTTTTATTAAATTTAGGATTCATAATTGTAAAACATGTTGATCCTGAATCAAATCATACATCTAGTACATCCAATATTTTAATATATTTGTTACTAACTCCTAATTCTTTTTGTTTTAAATTTAATCAGTAATCTGGTCCATATTTTTTTATTTTTGATGAAATAATATTCATTAAAGATAATGTTTTAGGATGTAATTTATTATTTTTTTTATTTATAAATATTGTAATAGGCGTTCCTCAATGACGTTGTCTTGATATACACCAATCTGGTCTACTAATTATCATATTTTTGATTTTTTTATATCCCCATTTTGGATATCATTGAACATTTTTTATAGATTGTAATATTTTTTTTTTAAATTTTTTATTGTTTAATTTTATAAATCATTGAGGTGTACTTCTTAATATTATTGGTTTTTTATGTCTTCAGCAGTGTGGGTATTTATGTAAAATTATTTCTTGCAATAGAATTTTTTTATTTTTATGCAATTTTTTTAAGATTTTTTTTTCTGATTCATGTAAATTACATCCTTTAATTTTATTTATATATGGATAATCAATATATTTTCCATATTTATTTATTACATTTAAACCACTAATTTTATTTTTTTTTGATAAAAAAAAATCTTGTTCTCCATGTTCTGAAGCTATATGTACTATACCTGTTCCAGTATTTATTTCTATATTTTTATCCATTATAATAGGTATTTTGATTTTTGATATAGGATGTATAGAAAAATATTTTTGAAAAATTTTACCTTTTATTGTTTTTATTGTTTTATATTTTTTTTTTGTTTTATATGAAAATATTTTTTTTTGTTTTTTAGATATTATAAATATGTATTTTTTTTTTTTTATTAGAACATATTTATATTTTGGATGTATAGATATAGCACAATTACCAGGTATAGTTCATGGTGTAGTAGTTCATATAATAAATTTTATTTTATATTTATGAATATTTTTATTCAAAATATTATTTTTTTTTATAAATATTTGAGGTAAATAAAAATCAAATGTAACATATATAGATATAGATTTTTTAATTATATATTCTATTTCTGCTTCGGCAATAGATGATTTACATTCAATACATCAATTAGTTGGTTTTTTTTTTCTTTCTAATAAATTTAATTTAAGTATTTTTCTTAATGTTTTTATAGTATTAGCTATAGTGCTAAATTTCATAGTATTATAATAATTTTTTCAATCTGCTATTATTCCTAATCTTATAAAATCATTTTTTTGTTTTTTAATTTGTTTTTTTACATATTTTTTACATTTTTGTTTAAATTTTTTAATTTTTTTGACTGAATTTATTTTTTTTTTATTTTTTTTTTGTATTTCTAGTTCTATAGGTAGTCCGTGACAATCCCATCCTGGAATATATGGGGTATTAAAATTCATAAAATTTTTATATTTTAATATTATATCTTTTAGAATTTTATTAAAAGCGTGACCTATATGTATATTTCCGTTAGCATATGGTGGTCCATCATGAATAATAAATTTTTTTTTGTTTTTTTTATTTTCTCTAATTTTTTCATATATGTTATTTTTTTTTCATATTTTTATTATTTTTGGTTCTTTAGTATTTAAATTTGCCTTCATAGGAAAATTTATTTTTGGTAAATTAATGGTTTTTTTGTAGTTATTTTTTTTTTCCATGTTTTTATTTTTGTTAATTGAAATATGTTTAAATATATAACTTAAAATTAAGTTTTTAAAAAAAGATATTATATTTATTTAGTATATCTGAAAAAAAATATTTTTAGAATATTGAAATTTAATTAAATAATATTAAATTTTTATTTTATAAAATATATTGTTATAGTTGATATTTTGAAGTATATGCATATATATTTTATAATGTAGTAAGTTTATATAATAATATTAAGGTGAAAATGATGATTAAAATAATTGGTATTGATTTAGGTACTACTAATTCTTGTGTTTCAGTTATTGATGGAAATAAACCTAAAGTAATAGAAAATTCTGAAGGTGATCGTACTACTCCGTCAATAGTAGCATATACTGAAAATAATGAAATATTAGTTGGGAAACCAGCTAAACGTCAAGCTATTACTAATCCGAAAAATACTTTTTTTGCTATAAAAAGATTAATAGGTCGTAAATATAAAGATATAGAAGTTCAACGTGATGTTAATATAATGCCGTATAAAATAGTTTCTTCTAGTAATGGAGATGCTTGAGTAGATGTAAAAGGTAAAAAAATAGCTCCTCCTCAAATTTCTGCGGAAATTTTAAAGAAAATGAAAAAAACTGTTGAAGATTATTTAGGATACAGTATATCAGAAGCTGTTATTACTGTTCCAGCTTATTTTAATGATACTCAGAGACAAGCTACAAAAGATGCTGGACGTATAGCTGGTTTAAATGTTAAAAGAATTATTAATGAACCAACTGCAGCTGCTTTAGCTTATGGTTTAGATAAATATAAGAAAAATAATATTATAGCTGTTTATGATTTAGGTGGTGGTACATTTGATATTTCTATTATAGAAATAGATGATATAGATGGTGAAAAAACTTTTGAAGTTTTATCTACTAATGGAGATACTCATTTAGGTGGTGAAGATTTTGATAATAAAATTATTAATTTTTTAGTATTAGAATTTAAAAAAGATTATAATATAGATTTATCTAATGATGCTTTAGCAATGCAGAGATTAAAAGATGCTTCTGAAAAAGCTAAAGTAGAGTTATCTTCATCAAAATATACTGAAATTAATTTACCTTATATAACAGCAGATAATTCTGGTCCTAAACATTTAAATATTAAATTAACTAGAGCTAAACTAGAATCTTTAGTAGAAAAATTGATTTTAAAGTCTATTGAACCAGTAAAAATAGCTTTAAAAGATGCTAAATTAGATGTATCAAAAATTAATGAGGTTATATTAGTTGGTGGACAAACTAGAATGCCTATGGTACAAAAAAGAGTAGCTAAATTTTTTGGTAAAGATCCTCGTAAAGATATTAATCCTGATGAGGCTGTAGCTATTGGTGCAGCTATACAAGGTGGAGTATTATCTGGTGATGTAAAAGATATATTATTATTAGATGTTACTCCTTTATCTTTAGGTATAGAAACTATGGGTAGTGTAATGACAACTTTAATTAAAAAAAATACGACTATACCTACTAAACATAGTCAAGTTTTTTCTACTGCGGAAGATAATCAATCTGCTGTTACTGTTCATGTATTACAAGGTGAGCGTAAAAGATCAATAGATAATAAATCTTTAGGACAATTTAATTTAGATGGTATTCAACCAGCTCCTAGAGGTATACCTCAAATAGAAGTTACTTTTGATATAGATGCTGATGGAATTTTACATGTTTCAGCAAAAGATAAAAATACAGGCAAGGAACAAAAAATTACTATTAAAGCTTCTTCTGGTTTAAATGAATCTGAAATTAATAAAATGGTTAAAGATGCTGAAATAAATGCTGAATCTGATCGTAAATTTGAAGAATTAGTACAGTCACGTAATCAAGCAGATCATTTAATACATTCTACACGTAAGCAAATTAATGATTTAGGAAATAAAATTCCAGAAAATGAAAAAAATTCTATAGAATTAGCTTTGAATAAATTAGAAGATGTATCTAAATCAGAAGATAAGTTATCTATTGATAATTCTATTCAACAAGTAATACAGTTATCTAGTAAATTAGCTCAGTATATTAATTCTGATAAAAATAGTGATATTAATAATAATAATGAAAATTCTGTTGTAGATGCTGAATGTGAAGAAGTTAATGAAAAAGATAAAAAATAATAATTGTATTTTTTTATAATTTGCTAGAGGTTATATATGTCAAATAAAAATTATTATGATATTTTGGGTGTTTCTAAAACAGCTGAAGAGAATGATATCAAAAAAGCATATAAACGTCTAGCTATTAAATATCATCCTGATAGAAATAAAGGAGATAAAGTTTCTGAAGAAAAATTTAAAGAAGTTAAGGAAGCTTATGAAATTTTAAGTGATAGAAAAAAACGTGATATGTATGACCAATATGGTCATTCTGCTTTTACTCAAAGTGGTTATAGTGATACTTCTGATTTTAGTAGTTCTTCTGATTTTAGTGATGTTTTTGGAGATATTTTTGGAGATATTTTTAGTTCACAAAAGAAGAAAAAATATACCAAAGGTTCTGATATTTTATATAATATGGAATTAAATTTAGAGGAAGTAGCTAAAGGTATTTCTAAAGAATTTAAAATTAATGTTATTCATAAATGTAGTGTTTGTTATGGTAGTGGATGTAAGCCAGGTACAAAACGTAAATTATGTAATACGTGTAGAGGAACTGGAAATTTAAAAACTCGTCAGGGATTTTTTACTATACAACAAACTTGTCCTACATGTAATGGTGAAGGTAATTTAATAGGAGATATTTGTTATATATGTAGAGGTTCAGGTACAGAAAGATCAATAAAAAGTATTTTTGTTAAAATACCGGCTGGTATTAATAATAATGATCGTATAAGATTATCAGGTAAAGGTAATTATTCAATTAATAGTTCTATTCCTGGAGATTTATATATTAATATAAAAATAAAAAAACATCCTATTTTTAATAGAGAAAATAATAATTTATATTGTGAAATACCTATTAATTTTTCTTTGGCTGCTTTAGGTGGAGAAATAGAAGTTCCTACTTTAAGTGGAGGTATAAAATTAAATATTCCTCCTGAAACACAAACAGGACAATTATTTCGTATTAAAAATAAAGGTATTAAATTTATTAAAAGTAATAATTACGGGGATTTATTATGTAGAGTTTTAGTAGAAACACCAATAAATTTAAATAAATATCAAAGAAAATTATTATATGATTTAGGTTTAACTTTATTGAATAGTAAACAAATTAATAATCCTAAAACAAAAAGTTTTTTTGATCGTGTAAGAAAATTTTTTGATAAATTAACTAATTAAATTTTATTTATATATAGGAAATTTTTTGCAAATTTTTTTAATTTTGTTTTTTATATTTTTAATTATTTTATGATTATTTATATTATTTAATATTTTTATTATAAAATTAGTTATTTCTTTTATTTTTTTTTTTTGTATTTTTCTGTATGTTATACATGTTGTACCTATTCTTATACCAGAGGTAATAAATGATTTTTTATTATCGTCTGGTATATAATTTTTATTCACTATAATATTTGCTGAATTAAGTTTTTTTTCTGCTTTTATGCCTGTAAGTTTTTTATTGATTAAATTTATTACAAATAAGTGTGTATCTGTACCATTAGAAATTATTTTAAAATTATTTTTTAAAAAAATTTTTGCCATATATTGAGAATTTTTTATAATTTTTTTTTGATAAAATTTAAATTTAGGTTTTAATGCTTCTTTAAAAGCTATTGCTTTAGCAGCTATTACATGCATTAAAGGACCACCTTGTATTCCTGGAAATATAGATAAATCTATTTTTTTATATAATTTTTTATTTTCTCCTTTAGCTAAAATTATTCCTCCTCTAGGTCCTGATAAAGTTTTATGTGTAGTAGAAGTTACTATATCTGCGTATTTTAATGGGTTTGGATATATTTTAGCTGCTATTAAACCTGCAATATGTGATATATCTATTAATAGATAACTTTTATATAAATTAGCTATAAATTTAAATTTTTTTCAATTACATATTCTTGAATATGAAGAAAAACCTGCTATTATTAATTTTGGTTTATATTTTTTAGTTAAATATTCTATTTGATTAAAATCTATATGTTCATTTTTATTTAAACCATATAATTTTATATTATATATTTTTCCTGAAATATTTACTTTTGATCCATGAGTTAAATGTCCTCCGTGACTTAATTTCATACTTAGTATAGTTTCTCCTGGTTTTAATATAGCATTATAAACAGCTAAATTAGCTTGTGAACCTGAATGAGGTTGTACATTTACATAATCGGCATTAAAAAGTCTTTTAGCTCTGTTTATAGCTGTATTTTCTATTTTATCTATATATTTACATCCTCCATAATATCTTTTTTTAAAATATCCTTCAGCATATTTATTAGTTAATATTGATCCTTGTGCCTTAAGAGTATTTACACTAGCGTAACTTTCAGAAGCTATTAAATTTATGGTTTTTTCTTGTCTAATTTTTTCTAGTTTTATTAATTTAAAAATTTTATCTATTTTTTTTTTCATTTTTTTTTATTTTATATGCATTTAAATATATTAATTCTAATATTAAACTTGCTGCAGTTAAAGATGTTATTCCTGATTTATCATAAATAGGACTTATTTCTACCATATCAAATCCTATTATATTAATATTTTTTAATTTTCTTATTATTTTTAATATTTTATAGATAGTTATTCCTCCTATTACTGGAGTTCCTGTACCAGGTGCATAAGATGGATCTATACAATCTATGTCAAAACTAATATAAGTAGGTAAATTATTAGTAGTTTGTTCTATTTTTTTAATAATTTTTTTTGTAGACATTTCATTAGCTTGTTTAGAATTTATAATATTTATATTATTTTTTTTATTTATATATGTTCTAATTCCTATTTGGATAATATTTTTTTTTTTTATTATTTTTTTTTTTGTAATTTTATTTATTATATTTCCATGATCATATGTGTTATTATTATTGTACATATCTGTATGTGCGTCAAAATGTATTAAAGACATGTTTGTGTAAAATTTTTTATATGCTTTTAATATTGGTAAAGTTATATAATGATCTCCACCTATAAAAATAATATTTTTTTTTATTTTTAATAAATTAATTATTTTTTTTTTTATTTTTTTATTAAAATTTATTATATTACCATTTTTATATATTAGATCTCCTCCATCAACTACTTTAGTATATTTATTTAATGAAAAATTTCAGGGTCATTTTTTTTTTTCTCAAGATAGATGTATCGATTCTTTTCTAATACTGTCAGGAGCTAATTTACTTCCAGGTTTTCCTGTACTAGATATTTCACATGGGATTCCTAATATAATGGTATCAAATACATCTTTTATAGAATATTTTTCCTTTATTAATAAAGGAAATCTCATAAATCCAAATAAATTAGATATCAGGGATTGGTCTTTTAAAATTATTTTCATATTATTCTAAATAAGTTTTATTTTTTAAAAAATTAATTAATATTTTATATATTTTTTTATTAATATTTTTATTTTTTTTAAATTTATTTAATATTTGATTTTTTTTTATTTGTGTATATTTTATCATATTTAAAATATTATCATTTTTACATATATTAAAACATTTATATTTTTTATTTTTTTTTATATATATTAAGTTTGTTTTTATTTTACCAAATAAATTATGTATATTACCTAATACATTTTGATATGCTCCTATCATAAAAAATATTATTTCAGGTAATTTATTATTTTTATATTTTGGAATTAATAATGTATTGTTTATTTTATTTTTATTTATATATTTATTTATTTTTCCGTCTGAATCACATGTAATATCTGTAATAAAAATATTTTGTTTATTTTTGTTATTTAAACCTTTAATAGGTAAAATAGGAAAAATTTGTTTTATTCCTCAACTGTCTGGTAAAGATTGAAATAAAGAAAAATTTATATGTATTTTATTAGATGTATATAAATTTATATTTTTAATTATTTTTTTATTTTTAATAATATATTTTTTTTTTATATATATAAGTATATTATTATAAATTTTTTCTGTTAAACATTTTTCAAATAAATTTAATTTTCCATATTGATGTTTTTTTTTCGTTTTTTTTAATTTTTTAAGTATTTTTTTTTCATTTAAATATTTATTTTTTTTTAATTTATTTCATAAATTTAATATTATTTTAATATTTTTTTTTGATATGTTTTTATTATTTATTTGTGAATGGGAGATTTTTTTTATTTTATTTTTTTCTGTGTTTATAATATTAGTTACTAATATTACATGATCTGCTGTTATGTATCTTCCTGATTCAGTAAATATATTTGGTAATGGTACATTATGTTTTTTACATAATAAAAAAATTGTATTAATGATTTGTTTTGTATATAAATTTAAATTATAATTAATATATTTTTTTTTTTTATGACAGTAATTTACTGCTAATCCACCTCCAAAATCTAAATATTTAATTTTAATTTTAAATATTTTATATAGATCTATATAAATTTTAATAAATTCTTTGAATCTTCTTTTAAAATGTTTTATTTTATTTATTTGTGAACCTATATGACAATGTAATAAATTTAATTTATTAATTATATTTTTTTTTTTAAATATTTTTATACAATTTATTATTTGTTGAGTATTTAAACCAAATTTAAATTGTGATCTATTATTTTTTGTATTAAACTCTAATGAGTTTAATTTTATTCTTATTCCTATTTTTAGGTTGCTATTATATATATTTTTTTTAATTAATTTTATTTCTTTAAATTTTTCTATTATAATATAAACTTTATGTCCTATTTTATTTGCTATATTAGCAAGAAAAATATATTTTTTATCTTTATATCCATTACATAGTATAGTTATTTTTTTATTAGCATGTACTAATATAGTCATTAATTCAGCTTTTGAACCTGCTTCTAGTCCTATTTTATATTTAGTATTTTTTAGTATATATCTTAATAGATATGATTCTTGATTTACTTTTATTGGATATATCAAATAATATTTTATTTTTAATTTATATATATTAATATATCTTAAAAAAGATAAATTAATTAATTTTATTTTATCTTTAATTATTTGTGGAAAACAAATTTTTATAGGTAAATTATTTTTATTAACTATTTTTTTTAATTCAAAAAATTTTTTTTTTTTATAATTTATACAAATATTTATATTTCCTTTTTTATTAATATAAAAATATTTTTTTTTACAATTATTATTTTTTTGTTTATTTTTATTAATGTTCATTATTTATTTATTAAATATATAAAATTAATTATCAAAACTATAATTTGTTAATGTATACTTTAGATGATATATTATTTGTTTTAAATTGTTTTATAATAAATTTATTTTTTTAATTTTTTTTAGGAGATATTAAACACAATGAATTTATGTTATTTTACTTCTGAATCAGTTTCAGAAGGTCATCCAGATAAAATTGCTGATCAAATATCTGATGCTATATTAGATTTTATTATTTCTAGAGATAAAAATGCTAAAGTTGCTTGTGAAACATATATAAAAAATAATATAGTTATAGTAGGAGGAGAAATAAATACTTTTGTTTCTTTTAATATAGATAATATTGTTAGAAATACTATAAAAAATATTGGTTATACTGATACTAATAATTTTTTTAATTTTAATTCTTGTGTAATATTTAATATTATTAGTAAACAATCTAATGATATATCTTTAGGTATTAATAAAGATAATCTTTCAAATCAAGGAGCAGGTGATCAAGGAATTATGTTTGGTTATGCAACTAATGAAACTGATGAATATATGCCTGCACCTATTTTATATGCTCATAATTTAGTTAAAAAACAATCTGAATTAAGAAAAAATAATATTTTATCTTGGTTATGTCCTGATGCTAAAAGTCAAATAACTTTTATATATAATAAAAATATAATTATAGGAATAGATGCAGTAGTATTTTCTACACAGCATTTAGATAGTATTTCATATAAAAAATTAAAAGAAGCTGTTATGGATGAAATTATATTACCTGTATTGCCGAAAAAATGATTAAATAAAAAAACAAAATATTTTATTAATCCTACAGGTAGATTTGTAATTGGTGGTCCTGTAGGAGATTGTGGATTAACAGGAAGAAAGATAATAGTTGATACTTATGGAGGTTTTTCTAGACATGGAGGTGGTGCTTTTTCTGGTAAAGATCCTTCTAAAGTTGATAGATCTGGAGCATATATGGCTAGGTATATAGCTAAAAATATTGTTGCTGCTGGATTAGCTGATAAATGTGAAATACAAATTTCTTATGCTATAGGTGTAAATTATCCTATTTCTATTATGATGAATACTTTTGGTACCGAAAAAGTTATATTAAAAAATTTATTAAAAGCTATAAATATTTTTTTTGATTTAAGACCTGGAAAAATTATAGAAAAATTAGATTTATTAAATCCTATATATTATAAAACAGCATCATATGGTCATTTTGGAAGAAAAGAGTTTTCTTGAGAAAAATTAGATATGGTTAAAGATCTAATAAATTTTTTTAAAAAATAAAATTAATTTTGTGTTTATTTATTATAAATATAAGAAATCATATATTTAGCTTTTGGATAAATTATTTTAATATTTTTATTTTTAAATATATTAATTATTTTTTTTTTTGATTTGTATTGATTGGTTACTAAATATATTTTATTTTTTTTTTTGTTAATTTTTTTTTTAAATTTTTTTGATAAAATATATTTTTTTTTAATAAAAATATTTTTTTTTTTATTATATATTTTTATATTTGTATTAGAATTATATATTATAATATATATTTTTTTTCTATTAATATTTTTTATGTTATTAATGTTTTCATTTATAATATTAAATGTGTTTATTTTTAATATTCTAATTTTTTTATATTTTAATAGAAATATTTGTGCTATATTTAATGATAGAGTTGTACCTATTATACTTCCTGGTCCAGTATTAATAATAAAGTAGTTTATTTTTTTAATATTGATTTTATTTTTCTTTATAATGGTGTCTATTAATACTAATATATATTTATTATTTATTTTTTTATTAAATTTATATTTAGTAAATATTTTGTTTTTGTATTTTATAGCTACTGAACATAATTCAGTAGATATTTCTATAGCTAAAATATTTTTATTTTTCATAGTTATTATTATTAATAAATAGTATATTTATATTTTATCAAAAAATATATGAAAAAAATTAATTTGTTAGATTTAAATAGAAATATGATGGAAAATTTTCTCCTAAATTTAGGAGAAAAAAAATTTATTACTTATCAAATTATGGATTGAATTTATAAAAAATTTTGTTTTGATTTTTTATTAATGACAAATGTTAGTAAAAAATTGAAATTAAAATTATTAAATTTAACTGTAATAAAATTACCTATTATATATAAAATTAAATATTCTATTGATGGAGTAATAAAATTTATTTTAAATGTAGATAATGATTTTATAGAAACTGTATATATTCCTGAGATGAATAGAAGAACTTTATGTATTTCTACACAAGTAGGTTGTGCAATAAATTGCAGTTTTTGTGCTACAGGTAAAATGGGATTTAAAAGAAATTTACAAGTTTGAGAAATTATAGGTCAAATTTTAGTTGTGTCTAATTTTATTAAAAAAAGATTTTTTTTTATTAAAAGTATGTATATTACAAATATAGTTTTTATGGGTATGGGTGAACCTTTATTAAATTTTGATAATTTAATTAATTCTATTAAAATTATATTAGATAAATATGGTTTATTTTTTTCAAAAAGAAAAGTTGTTATATCAACTTCAGGTATTATTCCTTCTATATATAAATTAATTAATTTAATTGATGTTATTTTGACTTTGTCACTTCATGCTCCTAATAATTTTCTAAGAAATAGAATTATGCCTATTAATATAAAATATAATTTACATGATATACTTAAAGCAATGAATAGTTATGTAAATTATTCTAAATCTAATAAAGGTAAATTAAATATTGAATATATTATGTTAAATAATATTAATGATAGTTATGATTGTGCTAATCAATTAGTAAATTTATTGAAAAATTTTTATGTAAAAATAAATCTTATACCATTTAATAGTATTAAAAATTGTGTTTATATTAAGAGTAATGATAAACAAATATTAAATTTTCATAAATTTCTTAAAAAGAATAAAATTTTTTCTTTTATTAGAAAAACAAGAGGTTTTGATATTGATGCTTCGTGTGGTCAATTATATAAATAAAATTTATATTATTTTTTTATTTTGTATTTAGTTGAAATTATTATGAATAATGAAAAAATAAATTCTTTAGGTAAAATTTTAGTAAAATATAGAAAATTATCAAATTTTACTCAGCAAGATATTGCTAATAAATTATGTTTAAAATTAGATTTAATTTCTAATATAGAAAAAAATATATTTCCAGATAATATACCTTGAGTATTTTATAGTGGTTATATATATTCTTATGCTCGTTTAGTAAATTTATCTAAAAATAAAGTTTTTTTTTTTTTAAAACAGTATGATTTTAAAAATAAATGTTGTTCTACTCGTATAGTTAAAAAAAATTTTTCTTTTGATAAAAAAAAAGTTTTTTTTTTTACTAATTTTTTTTATTTTATTAAATTTATTTTTATTTTTGTAGTTATATTATTTTTTTTTAAAGTTTTTGGGGGTTTTTAATTTAAAATTTATTAATCATTTAAAAAAATAAAAATTATTTATGAATAAATTGAAAATAAAATCTATTAAAGGTATGCATGATTGTATACCTAATGATATATATATTTATCAGTATATAGAAAAAACTTTTAGATGTTTAATAAAAAGTTATTCTTTTAAAGAAATAAGATTTCCTATTTTAGAAGAAACTTCTTTATTTCAAAGAAGTATAGGATTAAATACTAATATAGTAAATAAAGAGATGTATTCTTTTATAGATCGTAATGGTTTAAGTATTAGTTTAAGACCAGAAGGTACTATAGGTTGTGTAAGAGCTTATATACAAAATAATTTATTTTTAGATAAAATTTTAAATAAATTTTGATATTTAGGATCTATGTTTAGATATGAAAATACTCAAAAAGGTAGATTTCGTGAATTTCATCAAATAGGTTTAGAAATATTTGGTTCTAAAAATATTAGTCTTGAATTAGAGTTAATTTTAATAATTAAAAGATTGTGAAAAAAACTAGGTTTAATTGATTTTTTAAATTTAGAAATTAATTCTATAGGATCTATAGAAGATAGAAATAAGTATTTTATATATTTAAAGAATTTTTTAAAAAATAATAAAAATAATTTTGATATTAATAATTTAAATTATGATAGAATTAATTTTTTTAGATTGTTAGATAGTAAAAATATTAAAATTAAAAGTTTATGTAAAAACTTTCCTAAAATAATTGATTTTATAAACAAAAAATCATTGTTTTATTTTAATGAATTATGTAAGAATTTAAATATTTTAGGAGTTAATTATAAAATTAATTATAATTTAGTACGTGGATTAGATTATTATAATGATTTTGTTTTTGAATGAACTAGTAATTTAGGTGATATAAAAAAATCTTTTTGTTCTGGAGGTAGATATGATAATTTAACAAATATTATATCTAAATTTTCTATTCCAGCTGTTGGTTTGGCTATAGGATTAGATAGATTAGTAATTTTATTAAAAGAAATTAAAAAATATAAATATATAAATAATAAAATTGATGTATATATTATTTCTTCTTTTAATCGAGAAAGTGAATTATTAGGTATTAAAATTGTAGAAGAAATATTAGATTATTTTACTAATTCTATTAATGTATATAATGATCATATTAAATATAAAAATTTAGGAATAAAAATTTCTAGAGTAATTAAATTAAGTCCTCGTATTATTATTATTATTGATAAGAATGAATTAATTAATAATTATATAACTATAAAAAGTGTTTTATTAAATAAACAAAAAAAAATTTTTTATAAAGATATTATTAATAATATAATTTTTTTTTTAAAAAAGTATTAATTTTATTTTGTTTTTTTAGATATTTATATAAATTTTAAAAATATTATTAAAATGTTTACTATTTTATTATTAGGAAATACTAATGTTGGTAAAACTAGTATTTTTAACATGTTAACAAAAACAAATTTAGCTATAAATAATAAAATTAATAATTTTACTTATGATTTTAATTACGGTATTTTAAAATTTAAAAGTAAATATTTTATTTGTGTAGATACTTTTGGTTTATCAGATTTTAAATTTTTAAAAATTTTTTATAAAAATAAATTTTTTTTAGAAAATAATAATATACAAATGAAATTTATTTATACCATGAAAAATGTTGATTTAATATGTTTATTAGTAGATTATATATCTGGTTTTAATAATAATGATATATTATTATCAAAATTTGTTTTAAAAAATCTTAAAAAAAAAATTGTTTTATTAATTAATAAAGTTGATTTATGTAAAGATTATTATTACGATTTACATCGTTTTTATTCTTTAGGAATAAATTTAATTTATCCTATATCTATTTTTTATAAAAAAAGTATTTTATATTTTTTAAATGATATATTTTTTAAAAAAAAAATATTTAAAGAGAAAAATAATTTTTTTTATAAAAAAATTATTCATTTTTGTATAAATTTAGATAAATATAATTTTTTATTAAAAAAAAAAAATAATGATTGTATTTTTACAAAATTTAACTATATTAAAGTAGTTATTTTAGGTAAACCAAATGTAGGTAAATCTACTTTTATGAATTTTATAGTAAAAAATAATAGATCTATTGTATCTTCTAATTATGGTACTACTAAAGATTTTATTACTTGTTTTATAAATATTAATAATGTTGATTATATTATTAGTGATTCTCCTGGTTTAGATAAATTAACTAAAAATTTTTATATTAATAGTAAATCTTTTAATAAAAAAATTTTTTTAAATAAAATTTTAGATTTTAAAATTATTTTTTATTTGATAGATATTAATATAGGTATAACTAAATATGATTTATTTTTATTAAATTTATTTTTTAATTGTGGTAAAATTGTAGTATTATTTTTTAATAAATGTGAATCATTTAGTAAATTTGAAATTAATCAGTATAGAAAGAGTATATTATTAAAGTATGATTTTACTAAAAATATGGATATTTATTTTATATCTGCAATTAATTTAAAAGAAAATATTATAAATTTTTTATTTAAAAATTTAATTAATAATTATAAAAATATTTTTTTAAATAAAATAAATAGTTGTAGATTAACTAGATTTTTAAAACAATCATTAGATATTTTTTATGATAATAATATAAAAAATTTAGTTAAATTAAAATATGCACATATTGGTGGATATTATCCTTTTACTATTGTAATACATGGTAATAAGATAAATTTATTAAATCATTCATATAAAAAATATTTAATTAATTTTTATACAAAAATTTTAAAATTTAAAGGTTATAAAATTTTTTTAAAATTTAAAGAGATAATAAATCCTTATATAAAAAAATAAAATTATTAATTTAAAATCTTCAATCGCTATTTTTTATTTATAGAGGAAAGTCCGGACTCCTAGGATAGGATGCCAGGTAATTCCTGGAAAAATTTTATTTTATGAAAAGTGCAACAGAAAATAACCGCTTTAATATTTTTTTTAAAGTAAGGGTGAAAAAGTATGGTAAGAGCATACTATATCTTTTAGTAATATTAGATATGTGTAAACTCCATCTGGAGAAAGGTTAAATAAAGATATTATAATATTTATAAATATTATTTTTTATTTATAAAACAATATATTTATCCATATATATATTTAAATATCATGGTAAACCGATAGAGTTATTAAGTGATTAATAATCTAGATTAATGATTGTTTAAACAGAATCCGGCTTAATTGGTTTTATTTTTTTAATTTTTTTTATATATTTAATTAAAATATTCCTATTATTATATAGGAATATTTTAAAATATTTTTTATGTAATAAATTTTATTTATCTATTTACTTTTTTTAAATTTATTATTTTTCTTGTAAAATATAAATAATTGATACTTATTAGTACTAAAATAATATAGAATATTATGCTTATATATATTTTTGTACAATTATTTTGTATATTAGTTTTTATTATTATTAATGCAAGAAAATTATTTATAATTTGAATTAAAAATCATATTATTAAATGTATAACTATAAAAATAGATATTATTTTGTGTAAAATTTTTTTTATTTTAAATTTTATCTTTTTTTTTTTTTTTGATTAAAAAATTTAATATTTTATAAATGATATACTTATAAGTATTAGTAATTATTTTTTTTATTATATATTTATAGAAAGTAGTCATTTCATATTTTAAAATTTTTTTTTTAGATTAATTATAAATATTATACAATATATATTTTTATGTTAAAAATTTTTAATACATTAGTTAATAAAAAAGAATTATTTAAATCCATAAATACTAAATTAGTAAATATGTATGTATGTGGTGTTACTGTTTCTAATTATTGTCATGTAGGTCATGGACGTACTTTTTATTTTTTTGATACTTTATTGAGGTATTTAATTCATTTAGGATATAAATGTAATTATGTTCGTAATATAACAGATATAGATAATAAGTTAATTAATAAATCTTTGAATAAAAATATTTCTATAAAAAAAATATCTTCTAATATGATTTTAAATATGTGAAAAGATTTTAATGATTTAGGTTTATTAATTCCTAGTTTTGAACCTAAAATTACTGATAATATAGAATTAATTATTGATGGAATTAAAAAATTAATTAAAGATAATTTTGCATATATTTCAAATAATGGTGATATATGTTTTTCAGTAAATAAAAAAATTAATTATGGTAAATATTTTTCCAATAGAAAAGTATTTAAACATATAAATGATTTTGTTTTATGAAAATTAAATAAAAATATAAATTTTAAAGCATGAGATTCTCCTTGAGGTAAAGGTATACCTGGATGACATATTGGTTGTTCAATAATAAGTAATAGATATTTAAATAATCATATTGATATTCATGGAGGCGGATCAGATTTATTATTTCCTCATCATGAAAATGATTTAATTCAATCTAAATGTTTATATAAAAAAAAATATTTTTCTAATTATTGAATTCATACTGGTATAATGTTAAATATTAATGGAAAAAAATTATCTAAATCTAAAAAAAATGTTTTTTTTTTAAAAAATTTATTAAAAATATATCATCCAGACATAATAAAATTTTTTTTTTCTTCTAAACATTATAGAAAAAATATGTATTTTGATATAACAGAATTAGAAAGAAATAAAGTATGTATTAATAAATTATATTTATGTTTAAGTAATTTAAATATGAATATTACTTTAAATAAAAAAGATATTTTAAATTTTAAAGAATTTGATGATTTATTTTATAAATATATGAATAATGATATAAATTTACCTAAAGTTCAAACATTAATTTTTTATATGATGCATGAAGTTAATAAATTTAAATTTAGTAATTATTTATTAGCTAATAAATTAGCATTTAAAATGAAATGTTTTGCTAATATTATTGGTATATTAAATAATAATGTGGATAATTTTTTGAGACAAAATAAAAATAGAAAAATTAATTTTAAAATTATTAAAAGAATTAATAGATTAGTTAAAATAAGAAATATAGCTCGTAAAAAAAAGAAATGAAAAATAGCCGATTCGTTACGTAATGAATTATTTAAATTAAATGTTTTTGTTAATGATAAAGAAAATTTTTCATCAGAGTGATATTTTTTAAATTAATATTTATTATTATGTATATAAATTTTGACTATATTTTTTAATAATATAGATATAGTCATAAGACCTATACCACCTGGTGTAGGTGTAATATATTTGGCTCTTTTAATGGCTAATTTAAAATTTATATCTCCTATTATTTTATTGTTTATCTTATTTATACCAATATCTATTATAATACATTTTTTTTTTATTCAATAGGTAGGATATTTATTGTATTTTCCTATTGCACTAATTAATAAATCAGCATTTTTAATATATTTTTTAATATTTTTAGTTTTAGTATTTGTTAATGTTACTGTACATCCTTTGTTTATTAATTCCATACTCATAGGTTTACCTACTAAATTAGATGATCCTATTATTAATGTGTTTAAACCTATTAAATTAATTTTATAGTATTTTAATAATTTTATTACTCCAAAAGATGTACATGGATGTATTTTAGAATTTCCTTGGGATAATTTACCTATATTTAAAGCATGTAATCCATCTACATCTTTACATGGATTTATTTTATTAATTATTTTATTTGTATTTAAATGTTTTGGTATAGGTAATTGAATTAATAAACAATCTATTTTTTTATTTTTATTAATTTTTTTTATTTTTGAAAATATTTTTTTTTCCTTAATATTTTTAGAATATTTATATATTTTATATTTTATACCTACTATTTTAAAATAAAAACATTTTTTCTTTATATATATATTAGATAATTTATTTTTACCAATAACTATTATTGCTATTTTAGGTGATCTTTTATGTATTTTTTTTAATATAGATATTTTTTTTTTTATTTTTTTTTTTGTTTTATGTAAATATAAATAGCTATATAATATTTGTTGATTCATTTTGTAATTGATTTATAAATTTATTAATGTTACTATTATTTAGTGCGCTCTTAGCTCAGTTGGATAGAGCAACAGCCTTCTAAGCTGTAGGTCACAGGTTCAAATCCTGTAGAGCGTGTAAATATTTGTTTTATTTAATTTATTTAAAATAATAAATTTATTAATTTTTAAATGTGTTTTTTTTAAAAGTTAATTTTATTACTTCTTTAATATTTTTTAAAGTATATATTTTAAGATTTTTAATTATGTGTTTAGGTATTTCTTCTAAATCTTTTTTGTTTCCTATAGGTATAATGACTTTTTTAATACCTCCTCTTAATGCAGCTAAGAGTTTTTCTTTTAATCCACCTATAGGGATTATATTACCATATAAAGTTATTTCACCTGTCATCGCTATGTTAGATTTTACTTTATTTTTTGTTAAACTAGAAATTATTGAAGTACATATTGTTATTCCAGCACTAGGTCCATCTTTAGGTGTAGATCCTTCTGGAATATGTATATGTATATCATTTTTATTATAAAATTTATTTTCTACTTTAATTTTTTTTGTTAATGTTCTTACTACAGTAAGTGCTATTTTAATAGATTCTTGCATGACTTCACCTAATGATCCTGTATAAGTTAATTTACCTTTACCAGGTATACATATAGATTCTATAGTTATAATTTCACCTCCTGTTTCAGTTCAAGCTAATCCTGTTACTTGTCCTATAGGATTTTCTTTTTTTATTTTTTCAAAATCATATTTTCTAATACCTAAATATTTTTTTAAATTTTTTAAATTTATTTTTATTGATTTACACCTTATATTAGTTGTTATTTTTTTTACTGCTTTTCTACATATTTTAGATATTTCTCTTTCTAAATTTCTTACTCCAGATTCTCTAGTATAATATCTTATAATGTCTATAATAATTTTATTATTTATTAATATTTCTTTTTTTTTTAAAAAATTATTTTTTATTTGTTTAGGAATTAAGTATTTTTTAGCTATATTTATTTTTTCATTTTCTGTGTATCCTACTAATTTAATTATTTCCATACGATCTAATAATGGAGGAGAAATATTATTTATTGAATTAGCTGTAGCAATAAACATTACATGAGATAAATTGTAGTCTACTTCAATATAATGATCATTAAACATATTATTTTGTTCTGGATCTAATACTTCTAATAATGCAGATGATGGATCACCTCTCATATCTGATGAAATTTTATCTATTTCATCTAATAGAAATAATGGATTAATTACTTTTGCTTTAGTAATTTTTTGAATAATTTTTCCTGGCATAGATCCTATATATGTTTTTCTATGTCCCCTAATTTCAGCCTCATCTCTTATTCCTCCAAGGGATATTTTAATATATTTTCTTCCTGTAGCTTTTGAAATAGATTTTCCTAAAGATGTTTTTCCAACTCCTGGTGGTCCTATAAAACATAATATTGGTCCTTTAACTTTTTTAGATCTATTTTGTACAGCTAAATATTCTAAAATTCTTTCTTTAACGTGTTCTAAACCATAATGGTCTTTATCTAATATTTTTTTAGCTTTAATTAAATTTTTTTCTATTTTAGTTTTTTTATATCATGGTATTTCTATAATTCAGTCTATATAATTTCTTACCACTGTAGCTTCTGCAGATAAAGGAGACATTAATTTTAATTTTTTTAATTCTATATTAACTTTTTTTTTTATTTCTTTGGGAATTTTGGTTTTTTGAAATTTTTTGTAAATTAATTCATATTCATTAGATGAATTAATATCTCCTAATTCTTTTTGAATGGCTTTTATTTGTTCATTTAAATAATATTCTTTTTGACTTTTTTCCATTTGTTTTTTAATTCTATTTCTAATTTTTTTTTCTATTTTTAGAATATTTATTTCTGATTCTATCATAGCAATTAAATATTCTAATCTTTCATTAATATTATTTATTTCTAGTATACGTTGTTTATTATCTAGTTTTAATGGAATATGTGTCGCTATAGTGTCAACTAATTTAACTGAATTTTTTATATTATTTAAAGAATTAAGTACTTCTATAGGTATTTTTTTACTTAATTTTATATATATTTCAAATTGATGAATTAAAGTTTTTGTTATTATTTTTTGTTCTTTTTTATTTGTTTTTGATTCATTAATTTTATTAATTAATGCAATAAAATATTTACCTTTATCCTGTATTTCTATTATTTTTGCTCTTTCTAAACCTTCAACTAAAATTTTAATAGTTCCATCAGGTAATTTAAGTACTTGTAAAATTGTAGATATTGTTCCTACGTTAAATAAATCATCAATATTTGGATCATTTGTAGATGCTTTTTTTTGGGCTACTAAAAGAATTTTTTTGTTTTGTTTCATAGATAGTTCTAAACAAAATATAGATTTTTTTCGCCCTATAAATAAAGGAACAATCATATTAGGATATACTACTACATCACGTAATGGTAAAATTAGGATCTCAGTATTTTTATGAGATCTTTTTAAAAGCATATTTTTACCTCTCATATTAAATTTATGTAATTTTATTTTACATTATTAAAATATATAATGTTAGGTTTATTTTTTTTATTTATAACATTTTCATCAATTACTATTTTTTTAATATTATTCTTTGAAGGTATATTATACAATAAATCTATTAATATATCTTCTATTATATTTTTTAATCCTCTTGCTCCTATTTTTTTATTAATAGTTTTTGTAGCTATTCTATTTAAAGATTTTTTAGTAAATATTAAATTAATATTATATAATTTAAATATATTTTGGTAGTATTTTATTAGTGAATTTTTAGGTTCTATTAATATTTTTATTAAATCTTTTTTTTTTAGATTATTTAAACGTGTTATTATAGAAAATCTACCTATAAATTCTGGTATTAATCCAAATTTTATTAAATCTTGTGTTTCAATATTTTTTTTTTTTATTTTTTTTTTAAATATTTTATTAAAACCTATTGGAATTGAATAATTTAATCTTTTTTGAATAATTTTTTCTATACCATTAAATGTTCCACTACATATAAACAATATATTTGTAGTATCTATTTGTATGTTTTCTTGTTGAGGATGTTTTCTACCACCTTTTTTAGGTACAGAAGATATAGTTCCTTCTAGGATTTTAAGTAAAGATTGTTGTACTCCTTCTCCAGATACATCTCTAGTTATTGATATATTTGTAGATTTTTTAGCTATTTTATCTATTTCATCAATAAAAATAATTCCTTTTTGTGCTTTTGAAATATCAAAATTACATTTTTGTAATAATCTATATAATATGTTTTCTACATCTTCACCGACATAACCTGCTTCTGTTAAAGTAGTAGCATCTGTAATAACTATAGGTATATCCATTATTTTAGCTATAGTTTTAGCTAGTAATGTTTTTCCACTGCCAGTAGGACCTAACATTAAGATATTTGATTTATTAGAAAAAAATATTTTTGGATAATTAGTAATTTTGTCAATTATTTTATAATGATTATAAATAGATACTGATAATATTTTTTTAGTTTTGTTTTGTCCTATTATATATTTATCTAATTTTTTTTTTATAGTTTTAGGTGTATATTTTTTTATATTAAATATATTTTTTTTGGTTGAATTTTTTAATTGTATAATATTATTGAATGATATAATACATTCATCACATATATAAGCTTTTTTGCCTATAATTATTTTTTTTACATAATATTTAGATTTATTACAAAAAGAACAATTTATAGTAAAATTATTATTCATATTATTAATATTTTTTTTTAATTATTTTATCTATTATTCCATAATTTAAAGCTTCTTTAGGAGAAAAAAATTTATCTCTTTCTGTATCTTCTTGAATTTTTTTAAAAGTTTGTTTAGTATTTTTAGATAATAAATAATTAATTTTTTTTTTAATTTTTAATATTTCTTTAGTTTGTATTTCTATATCTGTAGCTTGTCCTTTAAAATTTCCTAAAGGTTGATGTATCATTATTCTAGAATTTGGTAAACTAAACCTTTTTTTTTTTTTTCCTGAAGATAATATGATTGCTGCCATAGAACAAGCTTGACCTATACATATTGTATTAATATGTGGTTTAACAAATTTCATTGTGTCATATATAGACATACCTGAAGTTATTATTCCTCCAGGAGAATTTATATATATATATATATCTTTTTTATTATTTTTTGATTCTAAATATAATAATTGAGATATTATATTGTTAGATATAAAATCATCTATATATCCTGTTAAAAAAATTATTCTGCTTTCTAATAGTTTATTACATAAACTTATATTTTTATAATTGTAATTTTCTTCTATATTTGTAAACATTTTTATTTAATTTATTTTTTAATATTTTTTTTCATTTTATATTTATATATTTTATCTAGAATTTTATTTATTAATTTATAACTGTTATTACATCCAAATTTTTTTGCTAATTTTATACTTTCGTTAATAATTATTTTATAAGGTATTTTATTATTTATTTTTAATTCATATATTGCAATATTTAATATAAAAAATTCTATTTTTCCTATATATGTTTCTTTTATAGATAAAGATTTTAGAATAATTTTTTTTATATATTTTTTATTTTTTTTAATTCCATGAAGTATTTTATATAAATAATGTAAATTTATATTTTTTAATATATTAGTTTTAATTAATTGAAATTCTTTAATTTTAATTTTAATATCTTTTATTTTAGATATATAACATGAATACATTATTTGTAGAGCTAATTCTCTAGTTTTTATATTTTTTAAAAAATTCAATTATATTACCTTATTATTTATTATTACGAAAAATTATTCTTCCTTTATTAATATCATATGGAGTTAGTTCAACAGTTACTTTATCTCCTGTTAAAATTCTTATATAATTTTTTCTCATTTTTCCAGATATATAACCTATTATTATATGTCCATTATCTAATTTAATTTTAAACATAGTGTTTGGTAGTGTTTCTATTACTATACCTTGAACTTCAATATTTTTTTCTTTAATCATATTTATTTTATATTTAAATCATTTTCTAAATATTTTTGTACTTCTATAGCAGCTATACATCCAGATGCCGAAGATGTTATTGCTTGTTTAAATTTATTATTTATTACATCTCCTGCTGCAAATATTCCATTTATGTTAGTCATAGATTGGTATTTAGAATTTTTGTAGTTTGTTATTATGTAACCTTTATTATCTAGATTAATTTTTTTTTTAAATATTTTTGTATTTGGTTTGTATCCTATAGATACAAATAAACCATCTATTTTAATATTTTTTTTATTTTTATTTTTTAATGATTGTATACAAATACTGTATAAAAAATTATTTTTTTTATTTATTTTTTTAATTTTATAGTTTTTAAAAAAAATTATTTTTTTTTTACTAATTTTTTTTTCTATTTTTTTAGTTAAAAATTTTTCAGATGTTAAATTTCTTCTGTGAATTAGATATATTTTTTTTACTATTTTAGATAAATATAATACTTCTTCTACTGCAGTATTACCTCCTCCTACTACTGCAATATTTTTTTTTCTATATAAAAATCCATCACATATTGAACATGTAGATATTCCTTTTCCATATAATTTATTTTCTTTTGGTAAATTTAATTTTTTTGCAGTACATCCTGTAGCAATAATTAATGATAAACAATAGTATTTTTTAATATTTCCTGTTAATGTAATATAATTTTTGTTATATTTTATATTTAAAATTACATCTTTGATTATTTTTGTGTTGAATTTTATAGCTTGTTTTTTCATATTTTTTATTAATTTATAACCATTTATTCCTTTAAATTCTCCAGGTCAATTTTCTATTTTATTAGATTTTGTTATTTGTCCTCCTTCATTATTACCAGTAATTAATATAGGATTTAAATTAGCTCTGCTAGAATAAATAGAAGCTGTATATCCTGCTGGTCCTGAACCTATAATGATAATTTTTTTAATTTTTTTCATAATTATTTAAATATTATTAAGAGTAAATATTGATAGATTATAGTATAATTATTATACTAGTTTTTAAAATTTGATTATATATTATTTATATAATAATTTTAATATTAAAATTTTGGTAAGAAATTTATGTTAGATATTAATTTTTTAATAAGTAAGTATTCGTTTTTATCTAAAAAATTTAATGGTCGTATTTTATTTAAAGATATTAAAAAATTGTTTTATTTTTTTAAAAAAAAAATAAAAATAAAATTTGAAATAGATTTATTGAAGTCAAAACATAACTTTTTTTCAAAAAAATTTACTTTTTTCAAAAAAAAAGATATTTTTTTTATAAAAAATATTATTTCTTTTTTTAAAATAAATATTTATTTTAGAAATAAATTAATAAATAAAATATCTTATTTATTGAATAATATATTATTTAATGTACCTAATATACCTCATAAAGATGTTCCTATAGGTGATAATGATTTAGATAATAAAATTATTTTAAATTGAGGTAAAAAAATTAAATATTCTTTTAAAATTATAGATCATGTAAAATTTGGTAAATTAACAGGAAATTTAATTTTTAATGATGCCATTAATATTAGTGGATCAGGTTTTGTAGTTATGAAAAATAGTATTGCTCTTTTATATAGAGCTATTTCTCAATTTATGTTAGATATACATATTAAGAGAAATTTTTATTCTGAAGTTTATGTACCTTATATTGTTAATAACTTATCTTTGTATGGTACTGGACAATTACCTAAATTTTATAATGATTTATTTTATGTTAATTTTAAGAAGAATAAAAATAAATATGCTTTAATACCTACATCTGAAGTTTCATTAGTAAATTTATTTAGAGATAAAGTTTTAAATGAAATAGATTTACCTATTAAAATGGTTTCTAATACTCCGTGTTTTAGAGCAGAATCTAAATCTTATGGTAAAAATAATAGAGGTTTAATAAGATTAAAACAATTTGATAAAGTTGAATTAGTACAAATTGTTAAACCTGAACATTCTATGTTAGCATTAGAATCATTAACTAATGATGCGGAAAAAATTCTTAAATTATTAAATTTACCCTATCGTAAAATTTTGTTATGTAGTAATTTAATGAGTTTTAGTTCTTGTAAAACATATGATTTAGAAGTTTGGTCTCCTATTGATAAGTCTTATATTGAAGTTTCTTCATGTTCTAATACATGAGATTTTCAATCTAGAAGAATTAATGCTCGTTACAAAAATTTAAATTTGAATAAAAATATTTTTGTACATATTATAAATGGTTCAGGTTTAGCAATTGGTAGAGTTTTAATGTCTATATTAGAAAATTGTCAAATAGATACAGGTGTAGTTAAAATACCTGATGTTTTATTAAAATATGTTAACGGTTTAAAATTTATTAAAATTAATAATTAATTTAATTTATATGTTGAAAACTTTTTCTATAGCACCTTTATATAATTATACTGATAGACATTGTAGGTATTTTTATAGTCTTTTTACTAAATATGTAAAATTATATACAGGTATGATGTATACTTCTACTTTTTTAAAACAATATAAAGAAAGAAAAAAATTTATTAATAATATTTTAAATGTTTCTGTTGGTATTCAATTTTTAGGTAATAATTATAATCAATTATATAAATCAGCTAAAATAGCAAAAAAACTAAATTTTTCTGAAATTAATTTTAATTTAGGTTGTCCTTCAATAAGTTCATATTTTGGAAAAGTAGGTTTTTTTTTGATGTCGGATATTAAACATGTTATTAAATGTGTTAATTCTTTAGTTTTAGGATCAGAGAGTTTAAATATATCTATAAAACATAGGATTAGTAATAGTTATTGCTATAATGATTTATTAGATTTTGTTGGTAATATTTCTTTATTTACTAAATGTAATAATTTTATTATTCATGCTAGAAGTATATTAAAAAATAATTTTTCTACTAAATTAAATCTAAAATTACCTAATTTAAATTATAATTTTATTTATAAATTAAAAAAAGATTTACCTCATTTAAATATAGTATTAAATGGTAATTTAACCAATTTAATAGATATAAATAATCATTTAAATTATGTTGATGGAGTTATGATTGGTAGAGGTGTTTATTTTAATCCTTTAATTTTATTTGATATTGATAATTATTTTAAAAATAAAAATTATTTAAATAATATTGTTATTATTAATGACAATAATAAAATTTTTTTTAAAAATAAAAAAATTAATCTTAAAATAAGACTCATTTTTTTAAAACTTTTTTTATATTCTTTAAAAGAAATTAATTTATATAATACTAATCCTATTAGTATATTTAAACATGTTATATATATTTTTAAGAATATTGAAAATGCTTCTTTTTTTAGAAGAAGATTAATAAAAGCTTCTCAAAATTTTAAAAATTTTACATGTTTTAGTGATTTTGAGAAATTTTTATATATTAATTATATTTAATTTTTTTATTTAAAGAAAATAATATTTTTTTACTACATTTAAAATAAGGAACAGTAACGTTTATTTTTTTTTTAGATTTTTTAAATATATTATTTAATCTTATTTTTTTTTTGTATATATTAAAATATCCGAAATTATTTATTTTAATTTTACCTTTGTTAATTTTTTTTTTTATAAATTTAATTAATTGTTGTAAAATAATAAAAATTTTTTTTTAGATATTGATGTATAATATTCAATTTTTTTAATTATAAAATATTTATTAATAATCATATTACTTAAGTTTAGCAGTTTTAAATGCTTCAACCATAGTATTAAAACAATTGTTATTTATAGATTTTTTTTGTACATTTTTAATGTATTTATTTTTTTTAGGTTTATATATTTTTAAATTTAAAATACGATTTTTGAAATCTATATTATTTATTTTAGTTAATATAATATTATTTTTTTTGTTTAAATTATTATTATTACTTTTTATATATCCTTCTATTTCATTTTCTACTAAAACTTTTATATAATTTTTATCTAAATAAATGATTTTAGCTTTTAAAGGAATATTTTTTTTTTTCATTAAAGTATATTTATTTATTGGATCTTCAGTAAGTTGTTTAATACCTAGAGATATTCTTTCTTTTTCTGTATCAATTTGTAGAATTACAGTTTTTATTTTATCTCCTTTTTTATATATTTTTTGAATATCATTTTCTTTTTTATTGTTCCAAAATATGTCTGATGTGTGTATTAAACCATTTAAATATTTATTTAAACTCAAAAAAATACCAAAATCAGTAATTGATTTTATAGTTCCCTCAATAATATCACCTTTATTATATAATTTAGAAAATTCTATCCATGGATTTGGTTTGCATTGTTTTATTCCTAGAGATATTCTACGTTTTTCTTTATCTATATTTAATATTATAGCTTTTGTATATTCTCCTATATTAAATATTTTAAATGGATTTATATTTTTTTTTTTTCAATCTATTTCTGATATATGAGCTAAACCTTCTATTCCTTCTTCTATTTCTATAAAACAACCATAGTCAGTCAAATTAGTTATTTTACCTTTAATTTTACTTTTAACTGGATATTTTTTATCTATGTTTTTTCAAGGATCTTTAGTAAGTTGTTTTAATCCTAGTGAAACTCTTATATTTTTTTTATCAAATTTTATTATTTTAACATTTATTTTTTCTCCTATTTTTAATATTTCATTAGGATGTTTAACTCTTTTTCATGCTATATCGGTAATATGTAAAAGTCCATCTAATCCTCCTAAATCTATAAATGCTCCATAATCAGTTATATTTTTTACTATTCCTTCTAATACTAATCCTTCATAAATATTTTTAATTAATTTTTCTCTTTCAACATTATTTTCACTAAGAATTACTGCTTTTCGTGAAATAACAATATTATTATTATTTTTATCTAATTTAATTATTTTAAATTCTAATTCTTTTTTTTCTAGATCAGATATATCTTTTATTGGTTTTATATCAATTAAAGAACCAGGTAAAAATGCTTTTATTCCATTTATATCTACAGTTAAACCTCCTTTTACTTTTCCATTTATAATTCCTTTTATTATTAATGATGTTTTATAAGATTTTTCTATATTTAATCATGATTTATATTTTTGTGCTTTTTCTCTAGATAAGATAGTTTCTCCGTTATTTCCAGATATATTGTCTACTAGTACTTCTACAGTATCATGTATTTTAATTTCTAATTTTCCTTTAATGTTTTTAAATTGGTCTATAGGTACATATGATTCTGATTTTAAACCAGTATATATTATTACATTTTTATTATCTATATCTATAATTTTTCCTTTTATTATTGAACCTGGTTTAACGTTTTTTTTTTTTATTGATTTTTTGAATAATTTTCCAAATATTTCATTCATTTTTTTTATTAAATTAATAATATTAAATTTTATTTTTTTTAGAAGGGAATATCATCAAAATCTATTGATAAATCTTCTGATTTTTCTTTTAAATCTTTTTTTTTATTAATACTTAAATTTTTATTATTTATATTTTTTATTTTTTTATTATTTATTTCTTTTTTATTATGTTTTTTTGTTCCTAACATTTGCATTTTTCCATTCATATTTACTACTATTTCTGTAGTATATCTATCATTTCCATTTTTATCTTGTCATTTTCTAGTTTTTAATGATCCTTCTATATATACTTGTGATCCTTTATATAAATATTCTGCTGCTATTTCTGCTAGTTTACCAAATAAAACTACTTTATGTCATTCAGTTTTTTCTTTATTTTTTCCTGTATTTTTATCTTTTCATATTTCTGATGTAGCTAAATTTAAATTAGTAACTGTATTTCCATTTGATGTGTATCTTGTTTCTGGATCTTGACCTAAATTTCCTATTAAAATTACTTTATTTATTCCTTTACTTGCCATAATTTTTCTATTTTAAATGAATATTTTTTTAGTTATTTGAGTTTATTAAATAAATTTTATTATAAAATAAATAGTTTTTTCAATATATATTTAAATATTTTAATAATTTTAGTACGTATTAGATGCGTAGTTATCAAATCTAGATATTTTTCCATTAAAAACTAAATGTATTGTTCCTGTAGGACCATTACGTTGTTTTCCAATAATTATTTCTGCTATTCCTTTCATATCTGAATTATCATTATATACTTCATCTCTATATATAAACATAATTAAATCAGCATCTTGTTCTATAGAACCTGATTCTCTTAAATCAGAATTTACAGGTCTTTTATCTATTCTTTGTTCTGATAATCTATTTAATTGAGATAATGCTATAATGGGTATTTTAAGTTCTTTAGCTAAAAATTTTAATGATCTGGAAATGTCTGCTATTTCTAAAGCTCTATTATCAAGATATGATGATGATTTCATTAATTGTAAATAATCTATCATTACTAAACTTAGTCCTTTATTTTCTTTATATATTTTTCTTGTTCTTGATCTTATATCAGTAGGAGTTAATATACATGAATCATCTATAAAAATATTTTTTTTTTTTTTTAGTATATTAATTGTGCTAGTTATTCTAGCTCAATCATTATTGTTTAATTTTCCAGTTTTAATTTTATTTTGATTTACTCTAGATAAAGAAGATATTATTCTTATTATTATTTGTTCTGAAGGCATTTCCAAACTAAATATTAAAACAGGTTTATTTTGTGATATTGCTATATTTTCACATATATTCATAGCAAAAGTTGTTTTACCCATTGATGGTCTAGCTGCAATTATAATTAAATCTGATTTTTGTAAACCAAAAGTTTTTTTATTAAGATCAATATATCCTGTATCTATTCCTGTTATTTCTTCACTTGGATTTGTATATAATTTTTGGATCTTTTTTTTTGTATTTTTAATTATATTTGATATATTTTGTGGTCCTGTTGTTTTATTTAATTCTTTTTCTGATATTTCAAATATTTTTGATTCAGCTAAATCTATTAAATCTTTACTATTTTTACCTTTTAAATTAAAACTTTCGGTAATTATTTCATTTGCTGTATTTATTATTTTTCTAATAGTTGATTTTTCTTTTATTATTTTAGCATGATGTATAATATTAGTAATATTAAATATATTTTGAGATATTTGAGCTAAATAGTTAAATCCTCCTATTGATTTTAAATATTTATTTTTTTTTAGTGATTCTGAAAGTGTTATTAAATCTATAGGTTTATATAATTTAGATAAATTTTGCATTTCTAAAAAAATTATTTGATGAGATTTTTGAAAAAAATCTTTGTAGTTAATAATTTCATAAATATTTTCTCATTTATCATTATCTAACATTAAACCTCCTAAAACAGATTGTTCTGCTTCTGTAGAATAAGGAGGTATTTTATAGTTTAGTAAATTAATGTTATTATTTGTTTTTATATTTATTTCTTTCATATTTTTAAAAATTTAGTTTATTATGATAATATAATTATTATATATTAATAATAGTTTTAAATAAAAATGTTACCTATAAGTTTATATATTCATATACCTTTTTGTTTGAAAAAATGCCCCTATTGTTCTTTTTTAAGTTTTTTATATTCTAAAAATTTAGATATAAATAATTATATTATAAATATATTAAAAGATTTGAAGAAAGACTTTTATTTTAAGAATGATTCTAGATGTATATATAGTATATATATTGGTGGAGGAACTCCTAGTATTTTAAGTATCAAACATCTTAATTTTTTGATAAAAGAAATTTTTTTAAATTTTCCTTGTAATAAAAAAATGGAAATTACTTTAGAATCTAATATTTCTAAATTAGAAATGGATAAATTATTTTATTATCCTCAAATAGGTATAAACAGATTATCGTTAGGAGTACAAAGTTTTGATAATAATGTTTTAAAAAATATAGGTAGAAATTATGAGTATAAAGATATATTGATGTTTATAAATAGAATGAAGAATATTTTTTGTAATTTTAGTATTGATTTGATATATGGTTTACCTGGACAAAATCTTAATAGTGTTATAAAAGATATATATAATATTATTGAATTAAATATTCCTCATTTATCTTGGTATGAATTAAGTATAGAAAAAAATACTTTTTTTTATAAAAATTGATCTAATGAATATAGATATTCTGATATAGAAGAAATGTATTTTAAAGGTAATAAAATACTTAAAAAAAATAATTATTTTAAATATGAAATATCTTCTTATGTTAAAGAAAAAAAATATTTTTGTTTACATAATGTTAATTATTGATTATTTGGTGATTATTTAGGTATTGGATGTAGTTCACATAGTAAAATTACTTTTAATAAATATAATATATGTCGTTTAATTAAAACTTCTAGTTTTAAAAATTATCTTAAAGGTTTATATATAAATAAAAAATTTTTTTTATGTATTAAAAATATTATTGCTGAATATTTTATATGTAGATTAAGATTATTGATACCTTTTTATATTAGTGATTTTACTTTTTATACTGGATTAAAATTTAAATATATAAAGAAAAAAATTATATTAGCAGAAAAAAAAAAATATTTAATTTTTGAAAATAAAATAGGTAAAATTATTTTAACTAATTATGGTATTTTATTTCTGAATGATTGTTTAAAAATTTTTATTGATTAAAATAAAATTATTTTTTTATAAATAATTTATATTTTATATTGCCAGTTTTTTTTTTTTTATATAAATGTCATTTTGGTGGTATATCAATAAATTTATTTTTTTTGTATGTTTCAATATATATAAAAGAATTTTTTTTTAATATTTTATTTTTTTTAATTAATTGTATTAAGTTATTAATTTTATTGTATTTATGTGGTGGATCTATAAATATTAAATCAAATTTTTTTTTATTTTTTTTTAATCAAGTTAATATATCAATATTTATAATTAAATATTTTTCTTTTTTTATTTTTTTAAAATTTTTTATTATATTTTTAGTTATTTTATATTTTTTTTCTATTAGTGTGACATGTTTAGCTTTTCTTGATATAGATTCAAAACTTAATATTCCACTACCTGCGAAACAATCTAAACATACATAATTTTTTATATATGGATTTAATCAATTGAATAATGTTTGTCTAATTTTACTTGATGTTGGTTTAACTAATTTATCATTTAAAATTTTTATATTTGTTCCTTTAAATTTTCCAGAAATTATTTTCATTTATTTCATTTTTATAATGTTGATAAAAAATTAATATATTTATATTTTGTAAATATATTTTTTATATATATATTATAGTTTATAATATATAAAAATATATTTTATAATTTTATTGTGTGATAATTATTTTATATGGAAGTTAATATTACTAATTTTAAAGTATTTAATTTAGATAGGTTAAATTATTATATATGTAAAGTAAATTCTTTACCAATATTATCTTTAGAAAAAGAATATCAATTAATTAATAGATTTTATTATTATGGTGATTTAGATTCAGCAAAAAAATTGATTCTTTATCATTTACGTTTTGTTATATATATAGCTAGAAGTTATTCTGGTTATGGTTTACCCCAATCAGATTTAATTCAAGAGGGTAATATTGGATTAATGAAAGCAGTAAGAAAATTTAATCCTTTTTATGGTGTTAAAATTATATCTTTTGCTATTTATTGAATTAAAGCAGAAATACACGAATATATTTTAAAAAATTGAAAAATTGTTAAAATTGCTACTACAAAATCGCAACGTAAACTTTTTTTTAATTTAAGGAAAATGAAAAAAAAAATAGGTTGATTTAGTAATAAAGAAATTAAAATTGTTGCACGTAAATTTAGTGTTTCTAAAAAGGATGTTAGAGAGATGGAATCTCGTATGTTTTCTAAAGATTTAATAATTGATAAACAAATTGATTATTATTGTCCATATTTTTTTTCTTTTTTAATAGATAAATATTCTGATTTTACTTATAATTTTGAAAAATTAAATTGAAGAAAATATAATATACAAAGATTAAAAAAAGCTTTAAATTATTTAGATAATAGAAGTAAGCATATTATAAAATCAAGATGATTATATAATAATAAAAAAATTACTTTAAAAAAATTAGCAATATATTATTCTGTATCTGCTGAAAGAATTCGTCAATTAGAAAAAAATGCCATGAAAAAATTGAGATCAGTTTTAGAAAATAATTAATTTGTATATATTCAAAATTTTATTTAAATTAATAATATTATTAAAAGGTTTATTGTGACTACTATATTAAGTGTTAGAAAAAATAATTTAGTTGTTATGGGTGGTGATGGTCAAGCTACTTTTGGAAATACAATAATGAAAAGTAATGTACGTAAAGTACGTAAACTTTATTATAATAAAATTCTTGCTGGTTTTGCTGGTGGTACAGCAGATGCATTTACTTTATTTGAGTATTTTGAAAAAAAATTAGAAATGTATCAAGGACATGTTATTAAATCTGCAGTAGAACTTGCTAAAGATTGAAGGACAGATCATAGTTTAAGAAAATTAGAAGCTTTATTAGCAATTACTGATATTAAATATTCTTTAATAATTACAGGAAGTGGTGATATAGTTCAACCTGAAAATAATTTAATAGCTATAGGTAGTGGTGGATCTTATGCTCTAGCATCTGCTAGAGCTTTATTAGAAAATACAGATCTTGATGCTCGTAGTGTAGTAAAAAAATCTTTATCTATATCTGCAGATATATGTTTATATACAAATCATATTTTTACAATTAAGGAATTAAGTTATTAATTTAATTAAGGATATTTTATGTATACTGAAATGACTCCTCAAGAAATTGTTTATGAATTAAATAAATTTATTATAGGTCAGGATAATGCTAAAAAAGCAGTAGCAATTGCATTAAGAAATAGATGACGTAGAATGCAATTAAATGATGATTTTCGTAATGAAATTACTCCTAAAAATATTTTAATGATAGGTCCTACTGGTGTAGGTAAGACTGAAATAGCTCGTAGATTAGCTAAATTAAGTAATTCTCCTTTTATAAAAGTTGAGGCAACTAAATTTACAGAAGTTGGATATGTTGGTAAAGAAGTAGATTCAATTATAAGAGATTTAGTTGATTATGCTATTAAAATGATTAAAATGAAAATTATTAAAATTAATATATGTAAAGCAAAAAAAATAGCTGAACAACGTATATTAAATATTTTGTTATCTAGTAAAAACATTGATAAAAAAGATTCTAATCAATATAGAATTCAAAAAAAAATATTTTTAGATAAATTACGTGATGGTAGTTTAAATAATAATATTATTGAGATAAATATTTCTTCTCCTTCTTTTGGTATTGAGATTATGTCACCTCCTGGTATGGAAGAGATGACTAATCAATTACAATCAATTTTTCAAAATATTAGTAGCCAAAAGAAAAAGGTACGTAAATTAAAAATTAAAGATGCTATAAATTTACTTATTGAAGAAGAATCTACGAAATTAATTAATTTTGATGATTTAAAACGTAAAGCTATAGATTTAGTAGAACAACAAGGGATAGTTTTTATTGATGAAATTGATAAAGTCTGTAAAAGAGGAGAATCATCTTCAGATTCTGGTATTTCTAGAGAAGGAGTGCAGAGAGATCTTCTACCTTTAGTAGAAGGTTGTACTGTTTCAACTAAATATGGGGTAGTTAGAACTGATTATATTTTATTTATTGCATCTGGTTCTTTTCAATTTTGTAGTCCTAGTGATTTAATTCCTGAATTACAAGGTAGATTGCCTATTAAAGTTAAATTAAAAGCTTTAACTTCTCGTGATTTTGAAAGAATTTTAATTGAACCTAAAATTTCTATTACTTCTCAATATAAAGCTTTATTAAATGTAGAAGGTGTAGAAATAATATTTACTAAAGATGGCATAAAATGTTTAGCTGATATTTCTTGAAAAATTAATGAAAATACTGAAAATATAGGAGCTAGGAGATTACATACAGTTTTAGAAAAATTAATGGAAGATCTTTCATATAAATCTACTGATTATAGAGGAAAATCTATTTTAATAGATTCTGATTATGTAAAATCTAAATTAAATAATTTATTAATTAATGAAGATTTAAGTAAATTTATATTATAAGTTTGTTATTTTTGACATTTTTTGCAAAAATATAAATTTCTTCCGTATTTTTTTTTTTTATCTATTGTGTACATACAAATATGGCATTTTTTTCCTGATTTTTGGTATATTAGGAGTTTATTTTGAAAAAAACCATAATTATTATTTATATTTTTATAATTTCTTATTGTTGTTCCTTTGTAGAATAAAGATTTTTTTAATATTAACTTAATATTTTTTACTAAAGTTTTAATTTCTTTATAACTTAATGTATTTGATTTTCTGTATGGAATTATTTTAGATATAAATAAACTCTCGTTAGCATATATATTTCCTATTCCAGATATAATTTTATTATTCATAATTAAATTATGAATACATATTTTTTTTTTAGAGGTAATCTTAAAAAGATATTTGGCATTAAATTCTTTTTTTAATGGTTCTGGCCCTAATTTAGAAATAATATTTTTAATTTTTTTTTTTTTGTATAATACAATAAATCCAAATTTTCTTATGTCATTGTATCTAATGATTTTATTTTTTAATTGTATATCTCAATGATCATGTTTATTTTTTTTTTTTTTTTTTTTTAATAAAAATATGTTTCCAGACATACCTAAATGTATTAATATATAATTATTACTTGTTTTTATTAGTAAATATTTAGAATATCTTTTTATATTTATAATTGTTTGTCCTTCAATTATTCTAATTTTTTTTGTAATTTTAAATTTTAATTTTTTAGTATATATAAATACTTTTTTTATTTTTTTGTTTAAACAATTTTTTTTTAGTTCTCTTTTAATTGTTTCAACTTCTGGTAATTCAGGCATTATATTTATTTTATAGTAAATTATTTTTATACTGATTTAATATTAATTATACTAAAATAATATTGATATGAAAAATTTTTTTTGAAGTAAAAATATAGCTATTAAAATAGCTTATAATTATGGTATTAAATTAAATTATCATCATTGAATTATAATTTATTATTATAGATTTTTTTATTTTAAACATAGAAATTTACCTAATATTAGAAATTTATTAAATTTTTTAAATAAAAAATATAAAAAAAAATATGATAGTATCTACCTTTATAGATTATTCCCTAAAGGGGTTATTAAACAAGTATCTGATATAGCTTGTTTACCTAAAAAGGTTCAATGTTTTTAATAAAATTATTCATTATAATCTATATCTATTTTAAATTTTATTTTATTTTTTCATTTTTTTTTTATTTCTTTAATAAAAGAAAATAAATTTTTATATATTTTACTTTGTATAATAATTTCTCAAGTATATATATTTTTTTTTTTGTTTAAAAATGGTTTTGATATACGTATATTTTTTTTTTTAGAGATTAATTTTATATTTCTATATAATTTATATATATTATTATTTATATAATTTATTTTTATTAAAGATTCGTGTACATAAGGTGGATAATTAATTAATTTTCTTTCTTTTAAAATTTTTTTTATAATATTTTCATAATTATTTTCTTTTATTAAATGTTTAAATATATTATGTTTAGGAAAACTAGTTAAAAAAAAAATTTTTTGATTTTTATTAATATTAATTTTATTTATATATGATGTATATATATTTATAAAGTTTTCTATTGATTGGTAATTATTAGAATATAATAAATAATCTATATTAAAAATTAATGTTAATATAGGTTTAGGTATATTTTTATTTCAATGAAGTTTATTAGATATTAATATTTGTTGAGTATATTTGTTTTTATTTTTTAAATTTATAATTTTTATTTTTATTAAAGGAAATATTTTAATTAAAATTTCTCTGATTTTTTTTGTTCCTCATCCTAATGATAGAAATTTTTTTTTTTTACATTTACTACATTTAATTAATATTAATTTTTTTGTACATTTACAATATATAATTTTATTTTTTTTTTTATATAAAATATATTTTTTTTTACAGAAAGAACATTTTTGTATTGATTTACAATATTTACATATTATTCAAGAATATCCTTTTATATTTATAAATATATATATATTTTTTTTTTTTATTATATATTTATATAAAATTTTTTTTAAAACGATATGAATTTCTTTTTTTTTGTTGTAATTTTTAATATTTATTATTTTTTTTTTTGAAATATACTTATGATTATTTATTTTAATTATTTTATATTTATTAATTTTAGTTTTGTAATAACTTTTAATACAAGGAGTTAATGATCCTAATATTATAGGTATATTTTCTATTTTTGATCTTATTAATCCTACATTTTTAGAATGATATGAAAATTTATTGTTTTCTTTATAATATTTACTATTTTCTTCCTCAATTATAATTAAATTTAATTTAGAAAAAGGAGTGAATATAGCTGATCTTGTTCCTATAATTAGATTAATTTTATTTTCTAGTGTTTTTTTTCATATTAAATTTTTTTGTGTATTTGGTATTTTAGAATTTATTATTCCTATACTTAAACAAATATGTTTATAAATATATTTTTTAATTTTTTTAATTAGATATTTTTGGGGTACTAAAAATAATATTTGTTTTTTATTTAAAATATTTTTTTTTATTAAATCTATATATAGATTAATTCTATTTTTGAAGTTAGCTATTAATAATCATATATTATTTTTAGTAATTAAATTTATTTTATTAATAATTTTAATATTTTTTTTGTTTATTTTTTTAAATATTTTATGTTTATTTTTGTATTTAGTTTTTAAAGTATATATTTTTTTTGTATATTTAGGAATTAAATTAAATAAAAATATATTAAAAGGAATTTGGTAATATTTAGTTATTATTTTAATTAATATTAAAAATTTTTTATTTATAATAATTTTTTTATCTAAAATTTTAATTATTTTTTTGATTTTAAATTTTTTTTTATTTTTTTTTTCTATATATATTTTTTTAATTATTCCTGTAAATTTGTAATTTTTTAAAGGTACTATTACTCTTGATCCTATATTTAAATATTTATTATGTTTAGAATAATAAATTAAATTTTTGATATTTTTAATAGGTAATATTATTTTAAGTATAAACATGTTAATATATAATTTATTTTACTAATAAGGAATTTAAATATGAAAAAAAATATTCATCCTATAATAAATTTATTAAAAGTTATTTGTTCTTGTGGTAATAAAATAAATATTTTTTCTACTTTAAAAAAGAATTTTAATATTGATGTTTGTTATAAATGTCATTCTTTTTATACTGGTAAACAAAAAATTTCTTATTCTAGAGGTAGAATAGATAATTTAAAGAAACGTTTTAATAAAATTAATTTTAATTTTTCTTAATTTTTAAATTTATATTTTTTTATAAAGTTAATTTTATTTTTTTTATTCTAATGTCTGATAAAAAATTTTAAATAATAGAAATTTATATAATTATTTTATGCTAATTTTTGTTATTTTATTAAGATTATTTTAATTAAATTTTTATAAAATTATTTTTTTATTAATTTAAATTTATTTTTTTGTTTTTTTTAAACTAAATTTAATTATTTATATTTTTTGTTTACATAATCACATTATAAGGTAGATAATATGTTTTTATTTTTATAAAGTACAGAAAAATTTTAAGTCTTGTTATTAAATTATTGTTTGTTTTAAGATAATTTTTTTAGTTATTTATTTTAATATTTATTGAATATTTTAATTTTTGTTAAATTTATAAAATTTATTTATTCATCTTAATTTATAGTATTAAAATATTATTTAAGTTGGTAAAGAATATATTTAAATTTTTTATTTATTTTTTAAACTAAAATTTTTTTAACTTTTATCTTTAATTTTATGTATTTTGATTCCTAAGTTATTAAATTTTTTTTCTATATTTTCATATCCTCTATATACATAATTTATATTATTAATTATTGTTATTCCATACGCTACACATCCAGCAATAATTAAGCTTGCTGCTGATCGTAAATCTTTTGCATTAACTTCAGTACCAAATATTTTTTTGGTTCCTTGACATAATATTTTGTTATTGTTTATTTTAATTTTAGCTCCCATTTTAATTAATTCTTTAACATGAGAAATTCTATTCTTAAATATATTTTCTGTAATAATACTTTTTCCTTTTGCTAATACATTTAGTGCAGTTAATTGTGGTTGTAGATCTGTAGGAAAATTAGGATATGGAAATGTTTCTATATTAATAGCTTTAGGTCTTTTATTATACATATTTATATTAATAAAATTATTTCCTATCTTAATTTTTGCTCCAGTATATTTTAGTTTATGTAATACAATTTTCAATAAATTAGCATCTGTGTTGTAACATGTAATTTCTCCTTTAGATATTATACATGCTATTAAATATGTTCCTGTTTCTATTCTATCAGGTATAATTTTATATGTTCCACCATGTAATTTTTTTACTCCTAATATTTTAATAAAATTATTTTCTTGATATGAAATTTTAGCTCCTAAAGTGTTTAAAAAATTAATTGTATCTAATATTTCTGGCTCTTTAGCGTAATTTTCTATTATAGTTATTCCTGGTATTAATATAGATGCCAAAATAATAGTTAATGTAGCTCCTACACTTATTTTTGGTAATTTTATATTATTAGATAATAGTGTTTTATTTTTATTTTTTATAATAATAAAATTATTTTTTATATTTATTGAAGCTCCTAATTTTTTTAATCCATAAAGATGCAAATTAATTGGTCTTTTTCCTATTTTACATCCACCTGGGTTATACATTATTATTTTTTTAAATTTTGTTAACATAGGACTAATTAATCATATTGATGCTCTTATTTTTTGAATTAATTTTTTAGGAAAAGATATATTTTTAATATTTTTACTATTTAGTATTAATGACTTGTTTTTTATTATTTTTACTCCCATTTTTTGAAATAGTTTTAATGTTATATTTATATCTTTTATATTAGGGATATTTTTTAATTTTATATCTTCATCTACAAGTAACGAAGCAAATAATATTGGTAGTGCAGAATTTTTTGAACCAGATATTTTAATTTCTCCTTTTATTTTATTTGGTCCAAATATTTTAAATTTTGTCATAATTTAATGTTTATTTTAAATATTTATAACATTTAATATTTTAATAAAATTTTTTATATTTCAGGATGATTTACCAATTAATAATCCATAAACATTATTATTATTTAATATATTAAAAATATTTTTTTTATCTATTGATCCACCATAAATAATTTTTATTTTATTAATTATATTTTTATTTATAGAGTATAAATATTCTAGAATAAATTTATGTATTTTATTTATGTGGTTTATACTGGCACTTTGACCAGTACCTATTGCTCATATAGGTTCATATGCAATTATAGAATTTTTTAATAAATTAATATTTTTATTTTTTATAATATAATCTATTTGTTTTTTACATGTAATAATACTTTCATTTTTTTTATATTCGTTATTATTTTCACCTATACATATTATAGGTGTTAAATTTAATTTTTTTGCAATTATTATTTTATTTAAAATAGTTTTATTATTTTCTTTATGATATTTTCTTCTTTCTGAATGTCCTATAATGACATATTTTACTTTTATATCTTTTATCATTTCAGCTGATATTTCACCAGTAAATGATCCTGATAAATTAATGTCTATATTTTGAGATACTAAATTTATATTACTTTTTTTAGTTAATTTTTTTGCGTAGTATAAATATAAAATAGGAGGAGCTAAAAATATATTATTTTTATATAAATAAATATATTTTTTTAGTTTTTTAATATATTTTTTAATATAATTTAAATTTCCGTTTAATTTAAAATTTGCTATAATAATTTTTTTTTTCATATTTTAATTTTATTTTTTAATATTTAAATATTTTTATATTTATATTATAACAAATAATCATTATATTTTATAAATATGTTATTATTTAATATTATTAATTATATATTTATTTATGTTTCAACATAATCCAGCTTTTTTAAAAAAAATAAATGAATTTTTAAATATTCAGAAAAATGGTATTTATATAGATTGTACTTTGGGTTGCGGTAATTATTCTTTAGAAATTTTGAAATTTTTATCTAAAAAAGGTAGATTATTTTCTTTTGATATAGATCCAAAATCTGTATTAATAAATTCTAAGAAAATTAAAGATAATCGTATTACTATTATTAATAGTAATTTTTCTTTTATAGAAAAATATATAAATAATTTGAATTTGTCTAATAAAATAGATGGTATAATATTTGATTTAGGATTATCTTCTTTTCAATTAGATGATTTTAAGAGAGGTTTTTCTTTTTTAAATAATGGACCTTTAGATATGCGTATGAATCAAAATAAAGGTATATCTGCTGAATATTGACTTAAATATGCTAATATGAAAGATATTTTTAATGTATTTAAAAAATATGGTGAGGAAAAATATGCTAAAAAAATAGCTAAAAAAATAGTTTTTTATAGAAAATATAATGTATTAAAATATACTTTTGATTTAGTTAAAATAATCAAATCTGTAGTAAAAAAAAATTGTATTAAATCTTTTGCTAGAATTTTTCAATCTATTAGAATTTTTATTAATGATGAATTAAATTCTTTGGTTAATGGTTTAAATGCTGCTTATAATATTTTGTCTTCTAAAGGTAGATTAGTTGTAGTCACATTTCATTCTTTGGAAGATAGAATAGTTAAAAATTTTATTAAGAAAAAATCTGATATTATGTTTTCTTTATTACCTGATCTTCCTTTAACAAATAGTCAAATAAATGAGAGGTATTTTTGTAAAATGAAAAGTTTAGGAAGATATAAACCTAGTAAAAAAGATATTAATTTAAATAATAGAATTAGAAGTGCCATACTGAGAGTAGCAGAAAAAATATAAATTTATATAATTTTTTATTAAAGTAATGAAAAATTTTTTTAAAAAAAAAAAATTAAATAAATTATTATGTAAATATTTTAATTTTAAAAATTTACCTGATATTTATTTATCTGGTATTTCTAGTGATAGTCGTTTAATAAATAAAGGAAATTTATTTATAGCAATTAAAGGTTATATAAATGATGGTAAAGATTTTATTTTAGAAGCTATTTCTAAAGGTGCTATAGCTATATTAACTTATTCTGATTTAAAAAAATCTTATTATTTATTTAATTTAAAATATAGAGTTTATATTTTTTATTTAAAAAATTTAAATATTTTATTACCTAATATAGTTTCTAAATTTTACAATTATCCTGGTAAAAAATTGATTTCTGTAGGAGTAACTGGAACTAATGGAAAAACAACTGTAGTAAATATTTGTGGTCAATGGGTAAATTTATTAGGTTATAAAAGTGGAATATTAAGTACTATAGGTAATGGTTTTTATGGTAATTTATTTTCTTCTACAAACACTACTGAATCTTGTATAGATATTCAAAGTAATCTTAATAATTTTTATAAACGTAAATGTGATTTTGTTTTTATTGAAGTATCTTCACATTCATTAATTCAAAATAGAGTTAAATATATTTTTTTTTCTTCTGCTGTTTTTACTAATTTATCTTTAGATCATTTAGATTATCATATAAATATGAAATATTATGAGTTAGCTAAATGAAAATTATTTTCTGAATATGGAATTAAAAATTTAATTATTAATATAGACGATAAAATAGGTTTTAAATGATTTAATAAATTATCAAATAGTTATAGTTCTATACCTGTTACTTGTAATTTTAATTACATAAAATTATTTAAAAATAGGTGATTTATTTTAAAAAAAATTGAATATTTTGGTTTTTTAAAGAAAATTCATTTTATATCTTCGTGAGGTAATGGTATAATAAAGATATTTTTAGTAGGTGATTTTAATATTAAAAATTTTTTACTTAGTTTTATAACTTTGTTATCTTTAGGAATTAATTTAAATGATTTAATTTATAGTAGTAAATATTTAAGTCTTCCTAAAGGACGTATGGAATTTTTTAGAAGTAAAAATAAACCGTTGATTATTATTGATTATGCACATACACCAATAGCATTAAAGAATATTTTATTAGAATCTAGAAAGTATTGTAAAAAAAAATTATGATGTGTTTTTGGATGTACTGGTAATAGAGATAAAAGCAAAAGATCTATAATGGGTAGAATAGCTAAAAAATATTCTGATTTAGTAATTATTACTAATGATGATCTTTATTTTGAAGATGAAATATCTATTTTAAATGATATAAAATTAGGTATAAATAATTTTAATAATGTTTATATAATTTTAAATAGAATTTTAGCTGTTAATTTTGCTATTAGAAATTCATCTCAGGAAGATGTTATATTAATAGCTGGTAAAGGTCATGAAAATTTTCAATTTATTAGAGGTAAAAAAATAAAATATTCAGATAGATATTTAGTTTCAAAATTATTAGGAATATAATTTATGTTTTTATTAAGTTTATTTAAAATAGCTAAAATTACTAATGCAATTTTAATTGGTGAAAATTTATTTATTAATAATATTTCTATTGATACACGTATAGATAATATAGAAAATTCTTTATTTATTATTATTAGAGGTAAAAATAGTATAAATTTTGTTTGTTATGAGGCTATTAAGAAAGGAGCTTTAGCTATACTTTCTGATTTTTTTTTTTCTATTCATATACCTCTATTAATTGTTAAAAATTCTAAATTAGCTTTAGGAAATTTAGTAAGTTGATTGAGAAAAAATGTAAATACAAAATTTTTATGTTTAACAGGGTCAACAGGTAAAACATCGGTAAAAGAAATTACAGCTAATATTTTACATCAAAAAGGTAATACTTTATTTAATTATTCAAATTTAAATAATGAATTAGGTGTTTGTTTAACATTATTAAAATTATATAATAATATTTACAAATATGCTGTTTTAGAATTTGGAGCAAATAATATTCATGATATTAATTATTTATCTAATTTAGTTAAACCTGATGTAGCTTGTATTACAAATATATGTATTTCTCATTTAAATGGTTTTGAAAATTTTTTAAATATTGTTAAAGGTAAAGGTAAAATTTTTAAGTATTTATCTTCTACAGGATCAGTAATATTAAATAATAATTATTATTTAAATAATTTTTGAGATAAATATTTTTTTGGTAAAAAAAAAATATTTGTTTTATTTAATTGTTCAGTTAAAAAAAAAAATTTTATATCTGTATGTAATATTAAAGTAACTATATGAGGAAGTTATTTTACTTTAATAACTATTTATGGAAATATTAATATATTTATAAAATTATTAGGTATTCATAATATTTGAAATTCTTTATTTGCCTCTTCTTTATCTATATCTGTTAATACATCTCTTAAAGACATAAAAATTGGTTTAGAAAGTTGTAAACCTATTAAAGGAAGATTATATCCTATATTTTTAAATAAAAATAAATTAATTTTAGATGATACTTATAATTCTAATCCTAGATCTTTATATTATAGTATTTTATTTTTGCAAAAATGTTTTGGATATAAAATTTTAGTTGTTGGAGATATGGGGGAATTAAGTTATATGTCTATGTATTATCATATAAAAATTGGTAAATTGATAAATAGTTTTTTTAATATTAATAAAGTTTTAAGTATTGGTGAATATAGTTTTTATATTAGTAAATTTAGTTTTATAGGAGAACATTTTTCAAATTTTAATAATTTAATTATACGTATTAAGTATATGTTGAAAATTTATGATCAAATTACTATTTTAATTAAAGGATCACGTTTTACTAATATGCAAAAAATAATAAATTTTTTATAGGTATAATAATATTATTATGTTTTTATTTAATTTTTTTTTAACAAAAGTCATATTATCTTTATTTTTTTCTTTTTTAGTATCTTTTTTTTTTATTAAATATTTTTTATTTTTTTGTAATAAATATAAAATTTATGGAACACTACGTAAAAATAATATTAAAAAAAAGAATATTAAAATTCCTATTATGGGTGGAATAATAATTTTAATAAATTTTTTATTTATTTCTTTTATATTTGTAAATTTATTGGATATAAACATATTAATGTTAGTTTTATTTTTTGTTTTTAATTTTTTTATTGGTCTTTTAGATGATTTATTAAAAATATATTTTCAGAATAGTGATGGTTTATCTATATTACAAAAATTTTTTTTACAAAATTTATTTATTTTTTTTTATATATATTTTTTATTTTTTAAAAATATATATATTAATGATGAAAAAATATTTTTTTTAAATATTTTTTTTAAAAAATATTTTTATTGTATTGTATGATATTTTTTGTTAATTATTGGTATTAATTCAATAAATTTTACTGATGGATTAGATGGTTTAGTAACTTTGCCTTTATTATTAGTTTTTTTATTTTTATTTATAATTTCTTTATTTAGTTCTAATATTTATCTAACATCTATTTTAGATATTCCATATATATATTATTCTAAAGATTTATCTATTATTAGTAGTATTATGTTTGGTTCATGTTTAGCTTTTTTTTCTTTTAATTTTTATCCTGCAAAAATTTTTTTAGGTGATACAGGTTCTTTATCTATTGGTTCTTTATTAAGTGCTATGTTTATACTTTTACATAAAGAATTTTATTTTTTTATAATAGGTTTTTTGTTTATTATAGAATTTTTTTCTGTTGTATTTCAAGTTTTATATTTTAAATTTTTTAAAAAACGTATTTTTTTAATGGCTCCTATACATCATCATTATGAATTAAATAATTATTCTGAAATTAAAATAGTTTCTAGTTTTTGAATTATTTCCTTTTTATCTTTTTTTATATCTATTTTATTATTTTTTAGGGTTATTTAGATGTTAAATTATTATAATAAAAATATTGTTATATTAGGTGCTGGTATTACTGGTATTTCATGTTTGAAATTTTTTATTTCTTTAGGTATTTATCCTAAAATAATGGATATGAATTTTATAGATATTAGTTTAATTCCTAAAGGTATAAATTTTAATTTTGGATATTTTAATGGTAAATGAATTTTAGAGTCTGATCTAATTATTATTAGTCCTGGTATACCTAATGATAATTATTGAATTAAAAAAGCTAAAAAAAAAGGTATTAAAATTATTAATGATATAGAAATATTTTGTAGGTATGTAAAATCTCCTATTATAGCTATTACTGGTACTAATGGAAAAAGCACTGTAGTATCTATATTATATGAAATTTGTAAATTGAGTGGTGTTAAAGTTTCTTTAGGTGGAAATATAGGTATTCCAGTATTGGATTTATTAAAATATAATAGTGATATATATATTTTAGAACTTTCTAGTTTTCAATTGGAATATGTTGTTTCTTTAAAATCTTTATGTTCTACTGTTTTAAATATTAGTGTTGATCATTTAGATAGATATAAAGATAGAATATGTGATTATGTATTTAGTAAACTAAATATTTTTAGTAATTGTAAATATTGTATTATTAATGTAGATAATTATTTATCTGTTCCTAATAACTATTATGAGAAAAAAATTATTACTTTTGGTTTTAGTAAAGCTAATTATAATATTCAATTATATAAAAATAATATTTTTTTAAGTAAAAATAATTATAGAATTATTAATGTTAAAAATATTTTTTTAACAGGGTGGTTTAATTATTTAAATTTATTAGTAGTTATTATTATTTCAGATATATTAAAAATTTCTAGAAAGATAACTTTAAATGTTATTTCTAATTTCAAAGGTTTACCACATAGATTTTGTATAGTTAAAAAAGAAAAAGGAGTTTTATGAATTAATGATTCTAAATCTACTAATATTGATAGTACTATATCAGCTTTAAAAAGTCTTCCTTATATTTATGGAAAAATTTGACTTTTAGTTGGTGGAGATAGTAAATTAGCTGATTTTAATTCTTTATTAAAACCATATTTATTATTATATAATAATTTACGTATATGTTGTTTTGGAAAAAGTAAAAATATTTTATATAATTTACTACCTCAAATTTCAATTAAATTTAATACTTTAGATGAAATTATATTATATATTATTAATTATATTAGATTTGGTGATGTAGTATTATTTTCTCCTGCATGTTCTAGTTTAGATCAGTATTTAAATTATAAAGATAGGGGAGAAAGATTTGAATATTTAGTTAGAAAATATAATTAATTAATAAAGGTAATTGTAATGAAATTAAAACGTTTAATGATTATTACAGGAGGTACTGGAGGACATATTTTTCCAGGTTTAGTTATTTCAGAATTTCTTAGAAATAAAGGTTGTTTAATTAAATGAATAGGTACTTATTCTAGATTAGAGTATATTTTATTTTCCAAGTATAATTTTAATATTGATTTTATAGATATACCTAAAGTATCTAAAGTTAATTTTATTTTTAATATATTTAAATTTTTTAAAAATATTTATATTATTATTAATAAAATTAAAAAATGAAAACCAGATTTAGTGTTAGGTTTTGGTGGTTATATATCTTTTTATGGTATATTATCTGCTTGATTATGTGGTGTGCCTACTATGATACATGAACAAAATACTGTTGTAGGTTTATCTAATAAATATTTATATTATATATCTACTATAGTAGTACAAGCTTTTCCGAATACTTTTAATTCTAAAGTTACTACTGTAGGAAATCCCATAAGAAAAAAAATATTATTAATACCTGAACCTAAAAAAAGGTTGTTAAAACGTAAAGGTAATATTAATATATTAATTTTGGGTGGTAGTCAAGGTTCATGTATTATAAATAATATAATGTTTGATTTAATCCGTATTTTAAGAAATAACTATTCTATTTTACATCAAGTAGGTTATTTAAATTATAATAGTTATATTAACAATACTAGATATAAAAAATATAGTAATTATCGTGTAGTTGATTTTATAAATAATATGGAAAAAGTTTATTATTGGTGTGATTTAGTTATTTCTAGGTCTGGTGCTTTAACTGTAAGTGAAATTAGTTCTGTAGGTATAGCATCTATATTAATACCTTATCTTCATAGGGATAAACAACAATATTGAAATGCTAAATTTTTGGAAAATTTAGGTGCATCTATTATTATAGATGAAAGTAACTTAAATATTAATAATTTAAGTAAAATTATTTTAAGTTTAGATAGAAAGAAATTATTTGATATGGCTAATATAGCTTATATAAATAGAATCAAATACTCTAATGAAAAATTTGTTAGTGAAATTTATAATCTTTAATTTTTATATTATGTAATATGAATAATAATTTTGAATTAAGTAATTTTTTTTTAAATGTTAATAAAAGTAATTTTATAATACATTTTGTTGGTATTGGTGGAAATGGTATGTCAGGTATTGCTGAATTTTTATTTTTATCTGGTTATAAAATTACTGGTTCTGATATTAAAATAAATAATAAAATAAAATATTTGTCTTCTTTAGGAATTAAAATTTATAATTATCATTCTAAAAAAAATATATTAAATGTTAATTTAGTAGTTTATTCTTCAGCTATTAATATATATAATTCTGAAATTATAAGTGCTTATTTTTATAATATTCCTGTAGTTAAAAGAATTGAAATATTAAATGAATTAGTTAAGTTTTATTATCCTATTACTATTATAGGTACTCATGGCAAAAGTACTACTACAGCTTTAGCTTTTGATATATTATGTTCACATAACTTGAAAGTTAATTGTATAAATGGAGATATAATAAAATCTATAAATTCAAATATATATCTAAGTAATAGTAAATATTTTTTATTGGAAATGGATGAAAGTGATAAAATTTTTTTAAATTTTCGTCCTTCTATAGTTATATTAACAAATGTTGATATTGATCATTTAAATAATTATGACAATAAATTTGATAATTTAATTTATTCTTTTATAACTTATTTAAATTATGTTCCCTTTTATGGTTTTATAATTGCTTGTATTGATGATCCTATAGTAAAAAAAATATTGGATAATAATATATTTAAATGTAAAATTATTACATATGGTTTTGATTGTTATGCAAATTATAGAATAGATAATTTTATTCAAAAAGAAAATAGTAGTTTTTTCGATTTGTTTGTAAATAATAAAATTAAAGTAAATTTTAATTTAAATATGTTTGGTAAACATAATGTTTTAAATACAGTGGCTTCAATAAGTTTATTAGATAATTTAAAAAAAATTGATTATTCTATTTTGAAAAATAAAATTAGTACTTTTAAAGGAATATATAGAAGATCAGAATATATTGGAAATTTTTTTTTAAATTATAAAAATATTTTTTTAAGAAATATATTAATATTTTTTGATTATGGACATCATCCTACAGAAATAAATTTAAATTTAAATGCTATTAAAAATAGTTTTTTAAATAGAAGATTAGTAATGATTTTTCAACCTCATAGATATACTAGAACTATAAGTTTATTAAATAAATTTGTTTTAATTTTATCTAAATTAGATGTTTTATTATTATTAGAAATTTATTCTTCTGGGGAAAATAATGTTTCAAATATAAGTAGTTTTAATATTATTTCGAATATATACGATACATATGGTTATATAAATTCTTTTTATGTAGAGAATAAAAAAAAAATTTTTTTTTATTTAATTAATCTTTTAAAAGATAATGATATTATTATATTTCAGGGTGCAGGAGAAACGGATATTTTATTATCAAATTTTTATTTAAAATATTTAAAAAAAAAACTTTATGAAAATTAAAAATGTGGCAGTATTTTTAGGTGGTAATTCTGCTGAAAGAAATATTTCTATACAATCAGGTTATAGTGTAGTAAAATCTTTGTTGGAAATGAATTTTTCTGTTTATCCTATAGATATGAAATATTTTTGTTTAGATTTATTTAAAAAAAAATCTTTTGATAAAATTTTTATATCTTTACATGGTAAAGGTGGAGAAGATGGTTCTATACAAGGTTTTTTGGATGTTTTGGATATTCCTTATACTGGCAGTAATGTATTTGCTTCTTCAATATCTATAAATAAATTTTTAACTAAATTATTAGTACGTAATTTAAATATTAATATAGTACCTGATATTTATATTAATAAATATAATTTTAAAAAATATTATTTAAGAAATTCAATTAATAATTTTTATTATGAAGAAATATTTAGTATTTTGGGTTCTCCTGTATTAATAAAACCAAATAATTTAGGATCAAGTATTGGAATTAAAATTATAGATAATATTTTAAATTTAAAATTATGTTTATGTGATTGTTATAAAAAATATGGTGATTTATTAATAGAAAAATATATATTAGGTGATGAATATACAGTTGGTATATTAAATGGTAAAGTTTTACCAATTATTAAAATTAAACCTAAAAATATTTTTTATGATTATGAATCTAAATATTTATCTAAAAGTGAATATTTTTATCCTAATGGATTGAATTCTAATATAGAAAATACTCTAATTCAAAATTCTTTGGATATATGGAATTTATTAAAGTGTAAGGGATGTATTAGAATAGATTTTTTAGTAGATAAAAATGATAATATTTGATTTTTAGAAATTAATACTGTACCTGGTATGACTAATCTTAGTTTATTACCTTTTGCAGCCAATATTATTGGAATAAAATTTAATGATTTAGTAAAAAAAATTCTTTATGCATAAATTATTTAAAATTTTATATTATTTAATAACATGTTTAAATATATTAATAAAAAATTATTTATTAGTTTAGAAATAGGAGATTATAATTTAAAATCTTTGATAAGTGAAATTTTACCAAATAATAAATTATCTATTTTAGGTATTGGAGTTACTAAAACTAAAGGAATTGAAAATGGTAAAATATGTAATATTAATTTATTTATTAAATGTGTTAAAAATATAATAAATAAAATTGAAATTATGTCAAAAATTAAAATAAATTCTTTATTTTTAGTTATTTCCGGAAATTATGTTAATTGTATCTATGAGTATGGAATGATTTTATTAAAAGGTAAGGAAATTACTAATAATGATATTTGTAAAGTTATTAAAGTAGCTAAATCTGTCAAATTGTCAAATGATTATACTGTATTACATGTAGTTCCTCTAGAGTATACTGTTGATTCTAATAAGGGAATTAAAAATCCTTTAGGTTTATCTGGTATGAGAATGAAAGTTAAAGTTTTATTAATTATTTGTAATAGTATTTTAATAAATAATTTTATAAGAGTTTTTCTACTTTTAAATATAAAAATAAAAAAAATTATATTTTCTGGTTTAATATCTAATTATAGTTTACTAACTAAAGAAGAAAAAAAATCTGATGTATATATAGTAGATATAGGGTCTAGTATTACTACCATTAATTTTTATCATTTAAATTCTTTATCTTATTTTAAAATTTTTCCTTATGGAGGTAATTTAGTAACTAATGATATTTCATATATTTTAAATTTATCTAAATTAAAATCAGAATTTATTAAAATTAATTATAGTAGTTTAGATATTTCTTTGTTTAATAAAAATAAAGATGTTAAAATATTTAATTTTATTTCTAAAAAATATTTTTATGAAGGTACTTTAGAAAAAACATTATTTAATATTATTAAATCTAGGTATATAGAGATTTTGTATTTAATAAATAAAAAAATAATAAAATTAAGAAATAAATTGTCTTTAAATTATAAATATAGTAATTTTTGTAATGTAATTTTAAGTGGTGGTTTTTCTCAAATACCTGGTTTATTGAAATATGCTAAAAAGATTTTTAATTTTAATGTTCGTATAGGTATACCTAAAAAAAATATAAATAATATTTCTTATTTATTAAAGGATAGAAATATATTTATTTCTTCTTTTGCTAATATTATTAGTTCTTTACTATATATTAAAAATATTTATTTAGATAAAAATGTAAATAATTTTTTTTTTCCTAAAAAAATATTTTTTTTAAAAAAAATTTGAAATTTTTTTTTTAATAAATATAAATAAATTATTTTATTTTAAAATATGAGGTTTTAATAATGTTTGAATCAATTAAAATAAACAATATTATTATTAAAGTTATAGGAATAGGAGGAGGTGGTGGTAATGCTGTAAATTATATGTTTAATGAATGTATTGATGGTATAGATTTTTATGCTATTAATACTGATACTCAAGATTTATCTAAAATATCTGTGAAAAAAAAAGTTCAAATAGGTAAAAATATTACTGGTGGTTTAGGAGCTGGTGCTAATCCTGAAATAGGAAAAAATTCTGCAGAAGAAGATAAAAATATTTTAACTTCTATTTTAAGTGGTACTGATATGTTATTTATTACCTCAGGTATGGGTGGTGGTACAGGTACTGGAGCGTCTCCAGTAATAGCTCGTATTGCTAAAGAACTTAAAATTCTTACTATAGCTATAGTTACTAGACCTTTTGCTTTTGAAGGTGAAAAACGTATGTCTTATGCAGATAATGGTATTTTTGAGTTGTCTAAATTTGTAGATTCTTTAGTTATTATATCTAATGATAAATTATTAAAAATTTTTAATAAAGATGTTTCTTTATTAGAAGCTTTTAATTCTGTTAATGATATATTAAAAAATACTGTTCAAGGAATTTCAGAATTAATAACTAAACCTAGTTTAATAAATGTAGATTTTGCTGATATATGTACTGTTATGTCTAAAATGGGTTGTTCTATAATTGGTACTGGTTTTTCTTTTGGTAAAGATAGAGCTTTAAAAGCTGTTGAGTTAGCAATTTCTAGTCCTTTACTTGAAGATGTAGATTTATCTTCTGTTAAAGGTATATTAGTGAATATTAATTCTGGATTAGATTTAAAATTAGAAGAATTTGAAATTATTGGTAATTCTATTCGTTCTTTTTCATCTAATAGTACAACTATAGTTGTAGGTACTTCTTTAGATTCTAAAATGGATGGTAAATTACGTGTAACTCTTATTGTTACAGGAGTTTGTTTTAATAAAAATTTTAAAATATCTGTAAATAAAAATAAAAATATTTTTCATAAAAAAGATAAAAAAAAATTTTTTTTTTCAGTTGAAAAAAATGTTAATTTAAATGATTTTAATATACCCACTTATATACGTAAAAAAAGTTAATTTTTATTTAAATTAGGATTTATTCTAATATAGAAATTTTTTATTTTTTTTTTTATTTTTTTTAATATTTTTTTTTTTTTCTTCATTAAGTAGATTTTTCAAATTAAACTTGATACTTCAATAAGTATATTATTATTAATAATATTTACAATAGAATATTCTTTTAATAATTTATTAGATAGTTTTTTTTTTATTATTTTTTTTATATAATTGATCAATTTAATTTTATTTATTAGTTTATTTAAAACAGTATTATTTGTTTTTTTTATTATTTCTATTATTGATAGAGTTTTTTTTTAATTTTCATTAGTGTTTTTTAATATAAAATATATTATACTTATAATGATGATTATATATTAATTTATGTAAATTATAAATATTTTTTTTAATATGTTTATTAAGTTATTTTCTTATTTATTTGGTGGAAAAAATCAAAAAAAAATTTTTGATTTAAAAAAAATTGTTTTAAAAATTAATTCTTTAGAAAAAAAATATATAGATTGTTCAAATATTCAGTTAAAGAATAATACTTTTATATTTAAGGAGTTATTATTATCTGGTCAAGATATTCATTTAATTATTTCTGATGTATATGCTAATATACGCGAAGCTATTAAAAGAGTTTATAGTATAAGATTATTTGATGTTCAATTATTAGGAGCATTATTATTAAATAATAGATGTATAGCAGAAATGAAAACTGGTGAGGGAAAAACTATTACTGCTACTTTACCTGCTTACTTAAATTCTTTATTAGGTAAAGGAGTACATATTGTTACTGTAAATGATTATTTAGCTAAAAGAGATTTTGATTATAGTTATAAATTATTTAGTTTTCTGGGTGTTAAAGTTGGTTTAAATTTATCTAATATGTCTTTATGAGAAAAAAAAAAAGCTTATTTAGCAGATATTACTTATTCAACTAATAATGAATATGGTTTTGATTATTTACGTGATAATATGGTTTTTTCCACTGATGATAAAGTTCAAAGAGAGAATTTATATTATGCTATTTTAGATGAAGTTGATTCTATACTTATAGATGAAGCTAGAACTCCATTAGTAATTTCTGGTTCTACAGAGGATAGTTCAAATTTATATTTTGAAGTTAATAAAATTATTTCTTTTTTAATTAAAGAAACAAAAGATAGTTTTAATAATAATAAAGGTGATTTTATAGTAGATGAAAAATTTAAACATGTATTTTTAACTGAAAATGGTATTAAAAAAGTTGAATATTTATTATTTAAAAATAAAATTTTAAATAAAAATGATAAACTTTATACTCCTAGTAATATTAAAATTATGCATTGTGTTATTACTTCTTTAAAAGCTTATTATTTATATAATAAGAATATAGATTATTTAGTTGAAAATAATAATGTTTTAATTATAGATGAACATACAGGTAGAATTACTAAAGATAGAAGATGATCTGATGGTTTACACCAAGCTATAGAAGCTAAAGAAAATGTAGAAATTAAAAATGAAACTAATGTTTTATCTTCTATTACTTTTCAAAATTATTTTCGTTTATATGAAAAATTATCTGGTATGACTGGAACTGCTGTAACTGAATCTTCTGAATTTAATTATATTTATAATTTAGATACTATAGTAGTACCAACTAATAGAATTATGATTCGTGAAGATTATCCTGATTTAGTTTTTATGACAGAAAAAGAAAAAATAAATGCTATAATTAAAGATATAATATTTAGACAAAAAAGAAACCAACCTGTTTTAGTAGGGACTATTTCAATAGAAAAATCTGAAATTATATCTTCTATTTTAAGTAATTTAGGTATTAAATTTAATATTTTGAATGCTAAATTTCATAGTTTAGAAGCTGATATTATTTCTCAAGCTGGTAAACCAGGTTCTATTACTATAGCTACTAACATGGCAGGGAGAGGTACAGATATTATATTAGGAGGTAATTTATTAAGAGAGATATCTAATGTAAAAAATAAAGATGAAATTAATTTTTTAAAATCAAAATGAAAAAAAAATCATGATTTAGTAATTAGTTTAGGTGGATTACATGTTATAGGTACTGAAAGACATGAGTCTCGTAGAATAGATAATCAATTGAGGGGTAGATCTGGTAGGCAAGGTGATCCTGGATCTTCAAGATTTTATGTTTCTATGGAAGATAATTTAATGCGTTTATTCTCTTCTGAGAATATAATTTTTTTTATGCGTAAATTAGGTGTTAAATATGGTGATTCTATAGAACATTATTGAATTACTAAATCTATAGAAAAAGCTCAAAAAAAAATTGAAAATAGAAATTTTGATTTTAGAAAACAGTTGTTAGAATTTGATGATATATATAATGATCAAAGAAAAATTATTTTTTTTAAAAGAAATAGTTTTTTATATTCTAAAAATATTAGTTTTTTATTTGAAAATAATATTATTAGTAAGGTAATTATTGATTTAGTAAATAATTTTTATAAAGATAAAGATTTATTTTTAAAATATTGTAATGATTTAAATATTAATGTTGATATTTTTAGTTTTTCTAAATTAGAAATATTAGATTTAAAAAAACAATTATTAAATAGAATTTTTTTCTTGTATAAAAAAAGAGAAAATTATTTTAATTTAGATATATTAAATAATAAAATTAAAGAGATTTTATTAGTTACTTTAGATTTATTTTGAAGAGAATATTTATATGCTGTTGATAATTTAAGAGAAGGAATATATTTGCGTAGTTACGCTCAAAAAGATCCTAAACAAGAGTATAAAATAGAATCATTTAAAATGTTTTCTAATATGTTAAATGATTTTTATTATGAAGTAGTTAAAATTATTATTAATTTACCTTTAAATTAAAATAATATTATATTATTTTATATATAATTTTTCTTATTTTTTTTGAAATTTCATTTATATTTTTATAAAAATCTTTTTTAGAATTGTAATTAGATTTATCTGAAATTATTTTAATACATACAAAAGGTTTTTGAAAAAAATAGCATGTTTGTGCTATTGAAGTTGATTCCATATCTACGGATAAATAATTAGTAAATTTTTTTTTTAATTTTTGATATTTATTTATAAATTTGTCTCCTGATAATATTTTTCCTATATATATTTTTTTTTTGTTTAATTTTTTTTTAATTTTTTTAATTATATTTTTATCACATTTAAATATTTTAGGATTATTTGGTATTTGACCAATTTTATATCCAAATTCTGTTATATCTACATCGTGATATTTAGTTTTTTTTGCTACTATTATATCTCTAGTATTTATATTTTTTTTTAGTGAACCGCTAGTTCCAATATTTATGATATATTTTATTTTAAAATTTTGTATTAATAAAGTAGTTGATATAGCAGCTAAAACTTTACCTATACCTGATTCTATTAAAACAATTTTTTTTTTTTTTATATATCCTAAGATTATTTTTTTGTTATTTATAAATTTATATTTTTTATTTTTTATTTTTTTTTTTAAATTTTTACTTTCTTGTTTAAGAGCTATTATTATTCCTATCATATTTATATAATTTTATATATTTATTTTTTAAATTTTATTTTATTTAAAATATTTAAATATTATTTTATAGTTTTTAAAATGTTATTTTTTTTTAAAAAAATTTATATCAATATATTAATTGTATTTATAAATTTATATTTAATTAAAGATGTATAAATAATATTTTATATATTTATAAATTATTTTTTTAAAAAATTGTTTTTTTATTTTATTAAATTGATTAATTATATAATATATATATATTATTTACATGTTTTTATTTGTAATATTTTGTTTTTAATTTTTAAATGAGCAAATTATTTTATTTTTATTAAAGTGTATTTAAGATATATAAATTATATATATAAATTTTTTGTTTTTTAGTATATTTATATAAATAAAAATAAAATTTTATATTTAAATTAAAAATTTTTAATTTTTTATTAATTTAAATTATAAATAATATTAAATTATATTTTATAATTAAATATTAATATATTTAATTTTTTTAATTAATTTTAAGTTTATGAAAAAAAACAATATTTTATCTTTGAAATGAAGACCTAAATCTTTTGATGATTTTGTAGGTCATAAAAATATAGTTAAAATATTAACTAATAGTTTAAAGTTTAAAAATATTTATAATGCGTATTTATTTTATGGATCTAGGGGAGTAGGTAAAACAAGTTTAGCTCGTTTATTTTCAAAAAGTTTAAATTGTGTAATAGGAATAACGAATTTTCCCTGTAATAAATGTAATAATTGTATTTCTATAAATTTAGGTAAATCTGTAGATGTAATAGAGATAGATGCTGCTTCTCGTACTAAAATAGATGAAACTAGAGAATTTTTAGATAAAATATATTATTTACCTATTTATATGAGATATAAAATATATATAATTGATGAAGTACATATGTTGTCTCGTTATAGTTTTAATGCTTTATTAAAAACTTTAGAAGAACCACCAGAATATGTAAAATTTATTTTAGCTACTACTGAACTAAATAAAATTCCTGATACTATTTTATCTAGATGTATGAGCTTTTATTTAAAACCTATTAAAAATATAGATATTAAAAAACGTTTAAAATTTATTTTATTAAAAGAAAATATTTTTTATGAATCAGGTGTTTTAAATTTATTATCTGATAAAACTGATGGTAGTATGCGTGATTCTTTAGTTTTGATAGATCAATTATTGATGTTAAATGGTAATAAAAAAATTTTATTAAAAGATGTAAATATTATTTTAGATACAGTAGATGATAAATGGATATTATTATTATTAAAATTTCTATTTATTAGAAATAAAATTAAATTATTAAAAATTTTAGAGTTTTTTTTTATTAAAAATTTTAATTATATTAATTTGTTTAATAGTATAATAAATATGTTATATAATTTATTTTTATTAGGTTTTTTAAATTTTAATATTGATAGTAGAAAATTAAATATTTCTAAATCTTTATTTAATATTTTATCTAAAATATATTATTTAACCTCTATAAAGGATATAATTTATTATCTTAATTTTTTTTTAAAAAATAGGAATGATATTTTATTTTCTTTTAATAAAAAAATATTTTTTGAATTTATTATTTTACATATTTTTTATATAAAAAATATGTAAAATAAGTATTTAAATATATATATAAATAAATATATTAATTTTAAAATTTATAAGGTTATCAAACAATGAAAAAAAAAAATTATTATTTTCATTCAGAAGTAAAACAATTATTAGATTTAATGATTAATTCTCTTTATTCTAATAAGGAAATATTTTTGAGAGAATTGATATCTAATTCTTCAGATGCCATAGATAAATTAAAATTTTATTATCTTACATCTAATATTGATAATAATATTGATAATAATTATTATATTAGAATTTCTGTTAATAAAAATATTTTAAAAATAAGTGATAATGGTATAGGAATGACAGAAAAAGAAGTTATAGAAAATTTAGGTACAATAGCAAAATCTGGTACTAAAGAATTTTTAAAAAATATATCAATTAAAAATAAAGAGTTTATTAGTAATAATATTATAGGTAAGTTTGGAGTTGGTTTTTATTCGTCATTTATGGTAAGTGATAAAGTAAAAGTACATACTAGATCAATAAAAGAATTAGATGCTTATAAATCTATAATGTGGGTTTCTAAAGGAAAAGGTAAATATACAATTAATTATAAATACAAAGATATTGTAGGTACTGATATTTATTTATATATTAAATCTTCTTGTAAAGAATTTTTAAATGAAAATACTATAAAAGATATAGTAAAAAAATATTCTAATCATATTAATATTTCTATAGAAAGTAAAATTTTTGATAATAAAAAAAAAGATTTTGTATGATCTAAAATTAATCAATCAGAAGCTTTATGGTTAAAAAATAAGTTTGATATTTCTGATGAAGAATATAAAAATTTTTATTTTTCATTAACTAATAATTTAGGTAATCCTTTAATATGATCTCATAATAAAGTTGAAGGTAAAAATGAATATATTAGTATATTGTATATACCAGATACTTCTCCTTGAAATATATGGAATAGAGATGAATATAAAAATGGTATTAAATTATATATTAATAGAATTTTTATTATGGATGGAATTAAAAAATTAGTACCCTTTTATTTAAGATTTGTACAAGGTGTTGTAGATACTAATAGTTTATCTTTAAATGTTTCCAGAGAAATATTACAAGATACTGAAGTAATAAATAAGATACGTTTATCTTTAGCAAATAGAGTTTTAAAAATTTTAGAAAGTTTATCTTTAGATAAAAATAAATATATAATTTTTTGGAAAAATTTTGGTAATATTCTTAAAGAAGGTTTATCTGAAGATAAAGATAATATATATAAAATATTATTATTACTAAGATTTAATAGTACTTATTCTAAAAATAGTGAAGATTATATTTCTTTACAAGATTATGTAGATCGTATGAAATTAGGTCAAAATAAAATATTTTATATTATAACAGATAATTATTTATCTTCATCTAATAGTCCTCATTTAGAATATTATCGTAGTAATAAAATAGAAGTATTGTTAATGTTTGATAGAATTGACGAATGAATGATGACTTATTTAATGGATTTTAAAGGGATTAAATTTCAATCTATTAGTAAAAAATATTCTGATGATAATATTGTTACTTTAAATAAAAAAGATAATATTTTGGATTTAACTAAAGATAAATATTCTAATTTAATTTATAGAATAAAAAATGTTTTAAAAGATAAAATTAAAGATGTAGTTATTACTGATAAGTTACATAATTTTCCTGTTGTAGTATCTACAGATAGTACAGAAATGAGTACACAAATGTTAAAATTATTGACTTTTGCTGGTAAAAAATTTCCTAAAATTAAATATTTATTTGAAATAAATATTAATCATTTATTAATTAAATATATAAATAGTATTAAAGATGAAATTATTTTTTCTAAATGAGTAAAATTTTTGTATTTTCAAGCAATATTAATTGAAAGTAATAATTTAGATAATTCTGTTGAATTTATAAATTTAATAAATAGTATTTTATTAAATATGGTTATTAAAAATAATATTTAATTTTTAATATTTGGAATTTTATTAATGAATATAATTTTATTTGGACCTCCTGGTTCCGGGAAAGGTACTCAATCTAAATTTATAGTAGATTATTATGATTTAAAATTAATTTCTTTAGGTTATATTTTAAGAAAATATTCTTTTAAAAATATTAAAATTAAAAAATTACTTTCTTCTGGTAATTTAGTTCCTAATTATATTACTACTAATATAGTTAAAGATTATATTTCTAATAATTGTACTAAAAATGGTTATTTATTTGATGGTTTTCCTAGAAATATAATACAAGCAAAATCTTTGGATTTTATTAATATTAATTATGTTATTGAATTATATATGTGTAATAAATTGATTTTAAATCGTTTATTAGGTAGAAGAGTACATATAAATTCTGGTAGAATTTATCATATATTATATAATCCACCTCAATTTTATGGTGTAGATGATATTACTGGAGAAAAACTAGTTTCTAGAGATGATGATACTAATATAAGTGTAATTAAAAAAAGATTATCTATATATTATTATGAATTAATTTATTTAAGATCTTATTATAAACAATTTTTTAATAGAAAAAATATTTGTGGTTATTTTAGAATTAATGCCGAAAATGATATAAATAGTGTTAAAAAAAAAATATTTCGTGTTTTTTATTAATTATTATTTTTTATATTTAAATGGAAAATAAATTTTTTTAATTTTATTTTTTATTTTATTATATATTTCAGGATTTTTTTTTAAAAAATTTACAGAAGTATTTTTTCCTTGTCCTAATTTAAGATTATTATATTTATATCATGATCCGTTTTTTTGTATTATATTGTTTTTTACTGATATATTTATTACATCATCATATTTATTTATTCCTTCACTATATAGAATTTGAAATTCTACTTGTTTAAATGGAGCAGATAATTTATTTTTTACTATTTTAACTCTAGTATCATTACCTATTATTTCTTCGTTTTTTTTTATATTACCTATTTTCCTTATATCTAATCTTACAGAAGCATAAAATTTTAAAGCATTACCTCCTGTTGTAGTTTCTGGATTTCCAAATATTATACCTATTTTCATTCTTATTTGATTAATAAATATTAGTAATATATTTGATTGATGTATGTTACCAGCTAATTTTCTCATAGCTTGACTCATCATTCTTGCTGTTAAACCTAAATGTGAATCTCCTATCTCTCCGTCTATTTCTGTTTTAGGTGTTAATGCCGCTACTGAATCTATAACTATAACATCTATATTTTTTGATTTAGCTAATGAGTTACATATTTCTAGTGCTTGTTCACCACTATCTGGTTGAGAACATAATAATTCTTCTAAATTTACTCCTATTTTTTTTGCATATATTGGGTCTAATGCATGTTCAGCATCTATAAAAATACATATTTTATTTTTTTTTTGTGCAGAGGAAATTATTTCTAAAGCTAAAGTGGTTTTTCCTGATGATTCTGGTCCATAAATTTCAATTATTCTACCCATAGGTAATCCACCTATACCTAATGCTATATCTAAAGATATAGAACCTGTTGAAATTGTTTCTATATTAGAATATTTGTTTTTATTTAATCTTATTATTGATCCTTTACCAAATTGTTTTTCTATTTGTTCTATAGCTGAGTTAATAGATTTTGTTTTTTTTTTTTTAAAAGACATTTTATTATATGGTATATTTTATTGTAAATATGAATTTATTATGTTAATAATAACATATAATTAAATTTTAATTATTATCATTTTAAAAATTAGAGATGTGTAATTTATGTTTAATGAATTTGTACAAATACGTGAAATGTTTTTAAATTTTTTTAAGTCTAAAAATCATACTGTTTTGAAGGGTAGTTCATTAATACCATATAAAGATGATTCTTTATTATTTACTAATGCTGGAATGAATCAATTTAAAAATATTTTTTTAGGTATTAAAAATATTGAGTATAATAATGTTGTTACTATACAACCTTGTTTAAGAGTTGGTGGAAAACATAATGATTTAGAAAATGTAGGATATACTTCTAGACATAATACATTTTTTGAAATGATGGGTAATTTTAGTTTTAATTCTTATTTTAAAGAATTGGCTATAATTTATGCTTGGGAATTATTAACAAATAAAGAATGATATTCTATTTCTAAAGATCGTTTGATAGTAACAGTTCATAAAAATGATACAGAAACTTATTATATATGATCTAAAATTATTGGTTTACCTAAAGAGAATATATTTTTATTAGGTAAAGATAAAAATATTATTGATTTTAATTCTAATAATTTTTGAAGGATGTCTGAGTTTGGTCCATGTGGTTATAGTACAGAGATATTTTTTATTAAAAATATATTAAATAAAAAAAATATTCATAGTTTAAATATTGATAATTATTGTTTAGAAATATGAAATTTAGTATTTATTGAATTTAATATTGATATTAATTATCAAATTACAAATTTGTGTTATAAATCTGTTGATACTGGTATGGGTTTGGAAAGAATTTGTTCTATTTTACAAAACGAAAATTCTAATTTTGATATAGATATTTTTAAAAATATGAAATATATTGTTAGTAAATTTTTAGATATAAAAATTAATAATTCTAATAAATATATTTATAATATTATTTGTGACCATATTAGGTCTATAGTATTTATATCATTAGAAGATATATTACCTTCTAATGAGCATAGAGGTTATATATTAAGAAAAATTATTAGAAGAACTATTTTGCATATTAGATTGTTAAAAATTAATAATTTTATTTTATCTAGTTTATTAGATAAAATGTATATTTTTTTTAATGAAAATTATTCAATTAATAAAAATAAATTTTTAAATATTAAAAATATTTTATATAATGAAGAAGAAAAATTTTTAAAAAATTTGAATTTTAGTTTAAATATTTTAAATTCTTTTATTTTAAAAATTGATAAATCTAGAAATAAAATAAAAACTAAAGTTGTATTTTTATTATATGATACATATGGATTACCTATAGATTTAATTATTGATGTTTGTAAATATAATAATATTATAGTAAATGTAAAAAAATTTAATATTTTATTAAATATTCAAAGAGAAAAATCTAAAAAAAATAATTTATTTAATAGTATATCTTTAAATATAGGTAGTAAAATTAAAACTTGTTTTTTAGGTTATAAATTTGATAAGTGTACTGGTAAAATTTTATATATTTTTAAAAATAATTTATCTATAAATAAAATAAATATTAATAATAAAAATAATAATATTATTATTATATTAGATAATACAGTTTTATTTCCTGAATCTGGTGGTCAAAAAGGTGATAAAGGTATTATATATAATAAGAGTAATAAATTTGTTGTTGTAGATACTAAATTATATGGTGATTATGTTTTGCATTTTGGTTTTTTAGAGTATGGCATTTTAAAAATTAATGATATTGTTTTAGTAAAATATAATAAAGATTATCGTACTAAATTATCTTGTAATCATTCTGCTACTCATTTATTAAAATTTGTTCTTAAAAAAGTTCTTAATGTAGATATTATACAAAAAGGTTCTAGTGTAGAGTCTACCTATTTAAATTTTGATTTTATTTATAATAAAAATTTAACTAAAAAAAATATTTTAAGTATTAATAAATTAATGAATATATATATATGAAAAAATTTATTATTGAAAATTAAATATTTTTCACAAGATAGTAATTCTACTGTTAAATTAATTTTTTCTAAAAATAAATTATCTCGTGTTGTAGAATTAGGAAATATTTCTAAAGAATATTGTTGTGGTACTCATGTTAGTAGTACAAATAAAATAGGTTTTTTTTGTATAATAGATGATTATAATATTTCTTTAGATGTTAAACGTATAAAAGCAGTTACTTATTTAAATTCTATTAGTTATTTAAATAAACAGTTTTTTTTAATTAAAGACATATCTACATTTTTATCTGTTAATAATGATTTTATCATTCCTAGATTATCATCTTTATTTAATAAAAATAAAAAGAATAAAAAAAAAATACATGAAATTAAATTTTTATATGTAAATGATATGTTAAATAATTTTAATATTAAAGATGATAATATTTTTATATACAAGAAAATTAAATTTTTAATTTATAAAATAAAAAAATTTAATTTTTTAAATAAAAAAGATGTTCTTTTTTTAGTTTTTAATAAATTAAGATATATATATAAATTATCTATTTTATTATTTATTATTTTAAATAAAAATATTGTTATTAATTATTTTATATGTATTAATAAAGAATTATTGAATAAAATAGGTTATAATTTTTTTATAAAAACATTAGATTTAATATCTAGTAAAAATATTCTAATTTTAGAAAATAAAAATTTATGTATTTATTCATTAAAATTTAAAGATAATGTTATAAAATATTCTTGTTTAATTAAAAATTTAGTTTTTTTTATTAAGAAAAAAATATTAAATTTTTAATATATTTAATATTTAATGTATTTAAAAAAATATTTTATTATAAATTAAATATTTAAATTACTAATGATATAATATTATTAGGTGAGATGGCCGAGTGGTTTAAGGCGCTCCTCTGCTAAGGGAGTATGTTTATACATCGAGGGTTCGAATCCCTCTCTCATCGTATTTAGTATGTTTAATGCATCCGTAGCTCAGTGGATAGAGTACTCGGCTACGAACCGAGTGGTCGGAGGTTCGAATCCTCTCGGATGTTTTATTTTAGAAATATTTTTTAAAATTCTACCTAATTTTAAATTAGGTAGAAATAATTAAAATTTGTAAATAAATCCTAGTGTAAAATTATTATTTTTACAACTTGTTTGTAAATTATCTTTAGGTAATTGATTTATTTTGTAATCAAAATAACCAGATAATGATTTATTAAAATTAAATGTTGCACCTATATTAAAATATTTTTCTATATCAATATTTTGTTGAAAACCCATTTCTTTATTAAAATCTTTAGCAGTATTTTGTGTATATCCTAAAATAGGAGTAAATCCAGAATTAAAATTATATTTAGCTATTATATTAATGTTTTCACTTGTATTAGCTATTTTATTATAAATATAATCATAGTCATTTACTTTTTTAATTGTTTTAATTATATTTAAGTTATTACCTGTTATATATGAATAAGCTATATACAATTTTTTTGAGTTATATTTAATACTTGTTGATCAAGCTGAAGAATAATTTTTGTCTTTTTTTATATTATCAGATTTATTATCATCGTAATTGTTTTTATTTATAATCCAATTTTGATGTGCATATGATGAAGATATTTTAATATCATTATATATTGATAAATCATATCCTATTCCTCATCCATTTTTAACTGAATGAATATCTTTATTTAAAATAAAATCTTTACCTTGATATTGACCTGTAAAACTTATTTTTTTAAATATTTTTTTTTTGTTATTTAATTTAAATGTTTTTTTGTATGTAACAGTATTATTATTTATACCTGTTAAACTATTTTGTTTAAATATTTTACTTCTGAAATATGGAGATATATCTGTATATGATAATGTTTTATATATTACAGAATAGTTTTTACCTCATTTAATTTCCCCAAGTTTTTTATGTTTTATTCCTATATATGCTAATTTAGTTTCGTGGTAATCACTGTTTTGTTTTTTATTAATTTTATTTAAGTTTATAATTTCTTGTAATCTACCGTATGTAGATATATTTTCTTTTTCTTTACTTTTACCTTTTATTTCTAATAATAAAGAATTATCTTGATTTTTATTTATGTTAGTTTTAAATATTTTTTGTGTTTTTATTATTCCGTTTATATTTATAGATATATCTTCATTATTTATGATATTTGCAGCTTTTAAGTTTTGTTGTATAGTAAATATTAATAAAAATATACTTAATATATTTATTAAATTTGTTTTTTTTATGTCCATATTTTATAATCCTTGTAATTTAAATATTTATTCAGTACATATTTATTTTATTATATAAATTTAATTAGATATTAACAATAGTAAAATTATGTATTAAAAATTTAAATAATTAGGATATCTTGGATATGGAATTATATCTCTTATATTATATATATTAGTTATATACATTAATAATCTTTCTATTCCTAAACCGAAACCAGAATGTGGAATTGTTCCAAATTTTCTTAAATCTCTGTATCATCAATAATTATTTTTGTTAATTTTTTTTTCTTTTATATTTTTATCTAATTTATGTAAATTATATTCTCTTTCTGAACCTCCAATTATTTCCCCTATATTGAATAGAATTACATCTAATGAAGATACAGTTATATTGTCTTTATTAGTTTTCATATAAAATGGTTTTATTTTTTTAGGGTGATTAGTTATTATTATAGATGATTTAAAATATTTTGTAGTTAAATATTTTTCTTGTTCGGTAGATATATCTATACCTCATGTTATTTTAGAATTAAATTTTTTTTCTTTTTTTTTAAGTATTTTAATAATATTTGTATATGATATAACTATAATTTTTTTTTCTATAATTTTTTGTAGTAGTGGTATATGGTTTTTTTTATTGTATTTAATTAGAAATAATAAATCAAAATAATTATTTTTTAATATTTTTTTAATACAAAAAGATAACATTTTTTTAATTAGTTTTATTATTTTTTTTATATTCATTAATACTATTTCAGTTTCTAACATTCAAAATTCAGCTAAATGTTTTTTTGTATTAGAATTTTCTGCTCTGAATACTGGTCCTAAATTATATACTTTTGATAAAGAACAAGCGTATGTTTCTAAATTTAATTGTCCTGATACTGTAAGATATGCATTTTGATTAAAAAAATTTTTTTTTTTTTTATATATTTTAAACATTTTACTATTTCCTTCAGTATCTAGTGAAGTAATTATTGGTGTGGGTATTCAATAAAAATTTTTTTTTTGAAAGAAATAATGTAAATAATAAATTAATGTATTTCTTATTTTACTTATTGACAAAATTAAATTTGTACGTGGTCTTAAATGTGATATTGTTCTTAAATATTTTACAGTATGATATTTAGGACTAATAGGATATTTTTTAGGGTTTTTAATTTTTCCAATTATTTTAATTTTTTTTGCATGTATTTCCTTTTTATTGTTTTTTTTATTTTTTTTTATTTTACCAGTTATTTTAATAGAACATCCGTTATTTAAATTTATTATATTAATTCTATTTTTTATAAGTATTTTTTTTTTGATAACTATTTGTAAAGGTTCTATTGATGAACCGTCGTTAATATCTAGAAATAATATTCCTATATTAGAATATCTTTTTGATTTTATTCATCCGTAAACATAAATAAGTTTTTTTTTATATTTAGATATATTTTTTATATTTTGTATTTTTTCTGAATATAAATAATGCATTTTCTTTTTATTTATTTTTTAATATATGTGTGATGAGTTCATTTTTTAATAATTTTATTTTATATCCATTCATAAACATTTTTTAAACTTTTTTTTTATATATTTTAAATATTTTATATGTTGTTCATTATCTTTTTTATTTATTAATAGTTTTATATTTTTATTGTTATTTTTATATTTTAAATTTTTATTTTTATATAATATTTTTTTTTTGAAATTAATTTTTATTTGTTTTTTATTCATATTAAGAAATATTATTGCTAGTAATTTAGCATCTATTAATGCACCATGTTTTTTTCTTATTGAATTATTTATTTTAAATCTTTGACAAAGACTATTTAAATCATTTTTTTTTCCTGGAAATTTTTTTCTTGCAATAGATAATGTATCTATAACATTACATATTTTGTTAATTTTTTTAATTTTATGATTTATATTTTTTAATTCATTTTCTATAAAACCTATATCGAAATTTGCATTATGTATTATTAAATCAGATCTTTTAATAAAATTAATTATTTTGTCTGATATATCTGAAAAAATAGGTTTTTTTTTTAAAAAGTTGTTTGAAATTCCATGTATACTATAAGCTTGTTTTTCTATTTTTTGTTTAGGATTTATATATAAATGTAAAAAATTTCCTGTAATTTTTTTATTTATTATTTCTACTGCTCCTATTTCTATTATTTTATGTCCTATATAAGGTTTATCTATTAAATTCATTCCTGTTGTTTCTATGTCTAGTACTATTTGTCTATTCATTTTATTTATTTGGTTTATAATATAAAATAATTTAAAAATATTTTTATTAAGTATATGCTAAAAATAGATATTTATACAGATGGATCATGTATTAATAATCCTGGGCCTGGTGGTTGTGCAGCTATTGCTATATTATTTGATAAGAAATTAATTTTTCATTCTGGTTATTATTATACTACTAATAATAGGATGGAGTTAATGGCAGTAATATTACCTTTAAATTTTTTTTTACGTTATAAAAAAAAATTTTTTTTGTTAAATATCTATACAGATAGTAATTATTTATATAGTGGTATTAATTTTTGAATATATTTTTGAAAAAAAAATAATTGAAAAAATACTAATAATAAATTAATTAAAAATATAGATTTATGAATGAAAATTTATGATTTAATTTTATTTTTAAATAAAAAAATTAAGTGATATTTAATTAAATCCCATTGTGGAAATTCATATAATGAAGAATGTGATAAAATTGCTTTTTTATCAGCTAAAAATCCTATTTTAAATGATTTACTCTTACCTCTTAGGTAAGAGTAATTAATTTTTTATTTTGTTTGTATTTATATTTATTTTTTAAATTTATTTATTTTTTAGTAATTTATTTTCTATTAATATTGTTAGTAATTTTGTTTTTAAATAATGTAATTTTTTAATATGTTATAATTAATATTGAAATTGTTTTTTAATATTTATTTATATATTTATTTAAATTGTGTTTCTTTATATTTTTTTTCTTATATAAATTAAGTTTAGTTTTTTATTTATAGTAAAGTTAATTTAAAATTGTTAACTATTTTTTTGGTATTATATTTATATAATTTATTTATTAGTAAATTACCATTTAATTGACTAAATAATTTATTTATTTTGTTAAATTTATTTTAAAATATTTAATTTTTTGAGTTAAGTATTATAGTTAATGTTTTAAATGATATTTATATATTTAAGTTTATTTTATCACTAAATAAATATAAATTTTTTAAAAAATTTAAGTTTAAATTTGTTTTATTATATTTATTTAATATATTTTAAAATTTTGTAAATAAATTGTGTTTAAATAATTTATTTATTGATTTAATATATATAATGTATTTAAAATATTTAAATTAATTTTTATAGTAATTTATAGGTGATTATTTTATGTCAATTAGAATTGGTATTAATGGTTTTGGTAGAATAGGTAGATTAGTATTAAGAAATGCTCAAAATAGAAAAAATATTAATATAGTAGCTATTAATGATTTAATAGATGCTAATTATATGGCTTATATGTTGAAATTTGATTCAACACATGGTAGGTATACTGGTTCTGTAAAAGTAATAGATAATAATTTATTAGTTGATGGTAATAAAGTATATGTAACTTCTTATAAAAATCCTACAGATATACCATGAAGTAAATTTAATGTTGATGTAGTTATAGAATCTACTGGAATGTTTTTAACTAAAGAATTGTCTTATGGACATATATTAAGTGGTGCTAAATATGTAGTTATTACTGCTCCGTCTAAAGATGATACTTCTATGTTTGTAATGGGTGTAAATCATTATAATTATAATGGTCAAAATATAGTTTCAAATTCTTCTTGTACTACAAATTGTTTAGCTCCTATAGTAAAAGTAGTACATGATAATTTTGGTATTTTAGAAGCTTTTATGACTACTATTCATGCTTCAACAGCTACTCAAAAAGTAGTTGATGGTCCTTCCTTAAAAGATTGGAGGGGAGGTAGAAGTGTGTTTCAAAATATTATTCCTTCATCTACTGGTGCTGCTTTAGCTATAGGAAATATTATTCCTGATTTAAAAGGTAAAATAACGGGCATGTCTTTTAGAGTTCCTACTTCTAATGTTTCAGTTGTAGATATGACAGCTAAATTATATCATAGTATTACTTATGATAAATTATGTAGTGTTATGAAAGAAGCTTCTAAAAGTTATTTACGTGGTATTTTAGGTTATACATCTGATGATGTTGTTTCAAGTGATTTTAATGGTGAAAAATTAGTTTCAGTTTTTGATTCTAAGGCATCAATGTTATTGAATGATAAATTTATTAAAGTTATTTCTTGATATGATAATGAAACAGGTTATTCAGATAAAGTTCTAGATTTAGCTTCGTATATGTATTATTATAATTAATTAATTAAGAATTCAACAAGAGTTAAAGGTAGTGTAAAATGGTTTAATGAATCCAAAGGTTTTGGTTTTATTACACCAGATAATGGTGATAAAGATGTTTTTGTACATTTTTCTGCAATTCAAAGTAGTGGTTTTAAAACTCTTACAGAAGGTCAGTCTGTTGAATTTGAGATTACTGATGGGGCAAAAGGTCCTTCAGCTACTAATGTAGTACCTTTGTAAAATTTTAAGTGTATAATTTAGTTTTTGAAAAGTATTTAAATAATTTTCATACTATTTATTAGTAATTAAATGAATTATTTATTAAATAATTCATTTATTACTAATAATTTTATATTTACCTTTAATTTTTTTTTGATATATATATTTAGAAATATATTTTATATATCTTTGTATTAATTTTGTATTGAAACCAAATTTTCT
>CP144796.1:145380-310384 GCA_036689335.1 Candidatus Stammera capleta
TGTATAATTATATAATATGTTACAATAAATATAAACATGAAAAACAACATAAACTTAATGATAGAAAAATTAGTAAAAGACATTGATAATATAGATAAAAATAAATATATAACTCAAAAATTTAAAAATAATTTATATAAAAAAAAATCTATAATATTCAAAAAAAATATTAAAAAATTAAATATTTCATTAAATAGTTATATAACATATATATCTAGAGCAAGAAAACAATTCTCAAATAAAAAACATCATAGTTTTATAAGAAAATTTAATTATCTTAACAAAAAATTTACTTTTTTTAAAAAAGAAATTAAAAAAATATTTATAAAAAATAATACATATAAAATTTATATAAAAATAAAATATTTAAAAAATAAACTAAATCAAATAAATTTTTTATTAAAAAATATTAAAAAAATAAAAATTATAAACTCAAAAAAAAAAATATTAATATAATTAAAAAAACTATATATAAAATACCTAGTTGAAAAAAAGAACTAAAAATACTAATCAAAAAAAATTTATATAAATCTAGTAACATTATAATTAATAAAATAAAAGAAGGTAAAATTTTATCTAAAAATATAAAAAATATAAAAATTAACCATGAAATATTAAATTATTTAAAAGTAGAAAAAAAAAAATTTGAATTATCAAAACTAATATCTAAAAAACAATTAAAAAAAAAAAAAAATAATACAATTAATATTAATTACATTAAATATGCAAAAAAAATAAATAATATTTTATGACTAACAAAATCAATAGATAAAATAAAAGATTTAGCAGCATTATGTTTTTCTTTATCAGCAATAACAGGAAGAAGAATGATAGAAATTATCAAAACAGGAAAATTTAAAAAAACAAAAAAAAAAAATATTCTTAAATTTAGTGGACAAGCAAAAACACATAAAAAAAAAAAATATAAAATATATTTATTATGATATAATCAAAAATTTTTTTTCAAAAAAATAAAACAATTACGTAATTCAAATATATTAAAAAATATTTTAAATAAAATTAAAAAAAAAAAAACAAAATACTTAACTATTAAAAATCAAATAAATAATTATTTATCTAATTCATTTAATAAATGAGTAAAAAATATATTTTTTAAAAATAATAATAATACCTATAAAGATAGTAGGTCTATATATGCTAGAATAGCATTCAAATTATGATTTAAAAAAGACAAAAAATGAAAAAACAAAGATGAAGATATATTTTTTTATAAAATTTTAGGACATAAAAATATAAATAGCCAAATGTATTACAAAAGATTTAAACTAAATAATTTTTCTAAATCATATTTACCAACATTTAATAAAAAAAAATTAAGATTAACAAATTTAACAAAAATAGATAAAAAAATACACACCATCCTAAAAAGAAAAAATACATATAAAATTCACAAAATAACAAAAAAAATATTAAAAAATAAACCAAATACAATAATTAACAATTATATATTAAGAAAATTTGGATTCAATACTAGACTAATACAAAGATACATAAAATATATTTCTAAATATATAAAACAAAAAAAAATAAAGGGAAGATATAAATTAATTGATGAATAATCATTAATTACTAGTATTAAATGAATTATTTTTATTTTTAAAATAAAATAATTCATTTATATACTAATAAAATAAATTCTGAAAATTATTTAAATACTTTTCAAAAAATTTAAACTACCAAAATTCTATAAAGGTACCACATTAGTAGCTGACGGTCCTTTAGCTCCATCAGTAATTTCAAATTCAACAGATTGACCTTCTGTAAGAGTTTTAAAACCACTACTTTGTATTGCAGAAAAATGTACAAAAACATCTTTATCACCATTATCTGGTGTAATAAAACCAAAACCTTTGGATTCATTAAACCATTTTACACTACCTTTAACTCTTGTTGACATTATATTACCTTTTAAAAAATTTCTGTTATTTAAAACAATAATAAATCAATTCTAAAAATTATACAATAAATTTTATTAAAATAATTAACCAAATAAATTAATTTTTTTTTTTAAATTATAAAAATAATTACTATGAGTAATCGCAACAGCTAAAGCATCTGTAATATGAAAATTTAATTTGTCTATTTTAAATAAATTACATATATTTTCATTAATATACTTTTTATTTACATTACCTTTATTAGTAACAGATTTTCTAATTTCAGTTATAGAATATTCAAATATAGAAATAAAATTAATTATTGCTGCCAATATTATTACACCATTAATTTGATTTAAACGTATTATTGAAGAATAATTTTTACAAACAAAAGTTCTTTCAATTACTAAATCTATAGGCTTATAATTAATCAAAACATCTAATATTTTAAAATAAATTATTTTTAATCTATCAAAAAAGACATTAGATTTAGTAACTATACAACCACTATCTAAATAAACTATTTTAGATCCTATTATTTCTACTATTCCATAACCAGTACTATATGATCCAGGGTCAATTCCTATAATTCTTTTAATCATTTTAAAACCTAATCAGGAGAATTAGTTAATAAACACAAACCGGAAGTAGTTTTAGGAAAAGAAATAACATCTTTAATATTTTTAACATCAGTTAATAACATAATAATACGATCTAATCCTAAAGCTAAACCTAAGTGAGGAGGAGCACCATATTTCAATGCTTCTAAAAAAAAACTATATTTACTATTTTTATTACAAGGTATATCTAAAATTCTAAATATTTCATGCTGTATTTTATAATCATGAATTCTTATAGAACCACTACCAATTTCATAACCATTAATTACTAAATCATAAGCACGTGACATAATATTTGTATAACCTAAAACATCATTTTTATGATTAATTAAATTAATAGGCATAGTAAAAGGATGATGTACAGATTTAATTTTATTAAATTTATCCAAAAAAAACATTGGATAATTAATTATTCAAACAGAAATAAAATCATTTTTTTTAAAGGTAAAAAAAATGGTATAAATAAAATTTCTAATATCTACTAAATCTTTAGAAAACAATTTTTTTTCAAAAAACATTAAAAAAACTAAATCATTTAAATTTAAATTAAATTTACGAATAAAATTTTGAATAAAATTATCCTCTATTTTAAATAAATCACCATAAATTTCATAAATATATTTATTTTTTATAAAAGAAATAATTCTTATACATACTAAATTATTTATTAAATACAATTTTAAATAAGAAAAAATTTTTTCATAAATATAAAATTTAAAATCTAAAATATTATTAATTTTAATAACAAATAAATTTAAAATTTTTTTTCTTAAATATTTTAAAAAATAATCTATTAAACAATTAGACATTTTAGTATTAAACTTTAAATGATTACGTAAATCTGGCTTATCTGTACCATATCTATCAATAGAATAATTATAATCTATAATTTTAAAAATAGGAGATAAAGAAATATTTTTAAAATTTAAAAATAATTTAATTATTAATTTTTCAATTAAACTTTTTAAATCATCAAAACTACTAAAAGACATTTCTATATCAATTTGTGTGAATTCTGGTTGACGATCAGAACGTAAATCTTCATCTCGAAAACATTTGACAATTTGGTAATATTTATTTATACCTGAAATCATTAACAATTGTTTAAATATTTGAGGTGATTGAGGTAAAGAATAATTCATACCTTTATATATCCTACTAGGAACAATATAATCTCTAGATCCTTCAGGAAAAGATTTAGATAAAAAAGGAGTCTCTATATCTAGAAAATCATTTTTATTTAAAAAACTATGTATAAAATACTTTATTTTTGATCTTATTTTTAAAATATTAAACATTCTAGATGTTCTTAAATCTAAATATCTATATTTAAATCTTATTTTTTCAGAATTATTTACATTAATATTAATAGGCAATAAATCTGAATAATTATATATAATTAATTTACATATACTAACTTCTAGTAAATTTGATCTAAAATCAAAACTATTTTTCTTTAAAATTATACCGTAAATTTTTACACAAGATTCAATAGTTAATGAAACAACTGATTTCCATAAATATTTACATTCTTTTTTTACAAAACATTGTATAATACCTGTATGATCACGTAAATTAATGAAAATAATTTCTTTAAAAATTTTAATATTACTGATTCAACCACATAATTTTACTTTTTTATTAATATATTTCAAATCTAAAAAACCACAATAATTTCTTCTCATAATTATTCTCTATAATTATAAAAATTAACAATAAACATTTATTATTTTACAAGAATATATTAAATTAATATACAAAATATATCTAAATTTTTAAAATCATTAATACAAATAAAATAAAATTAAAATGAATATAATAAAAAAAATTAAAATTACATTAAATAAAATACTTAAATATACAATAAAAAAACATGATTATAAAATCAAACAAAACAATAAATTTAGTGATTATCAAATCAATGGAATAATAGAAATAATAAGAAAAGAAAAATTAAATAAAAAAAAAATATTTAAAAAAATAAAAAATAAACTAAAAAAAAATAAAATATTTAAAAAAATTAAAATAATTAAACCAGGATTCATAAATATTTTTATTAGTAAAAAAGAAACAGAAAAAATAATTAATAAATATGCAAAAAAAAAAAAATTTGGAATTAAAAATAATAAAAAAAACAATATAGTAGTAGATTATTCTTCACCAAATGCAGCAAAAGAAATGCATATAGGTCATTTAAGATCTACTATATTAGGTGATAGTATAGCAAATATATTAAAATTTTTAGGTAATAATGTAATAAGAATAAATCATTTAGGTGATTGAGGTAATAATTTCGGCATAATAATTGCATGAATAATAAAAAATAAAATAGAAAAAAAAATTAATAACATTAATATGTTAGAAAATATATATAAAAAATCCCAAAATAAATTTTCTAATGACAAAAAATTTAACAAAACTTGTAGAAAATATACATTAAAATTACAAAATAAAGACAAAAATATAATTAAAATATGAAAAAAAATTATAAATTTAACTATTAAAGAAAATCAAAAAATATATAAAAAACTAAATATACAATTAAAACTTAAAAACATTAAAGGAGAAAGTTTTTATCAAAAAATGATACCTTATATAATAAAAGATTTATTAAAAAAAAATATAGCCCAAAAAAAAAAAAATACTATTTTAATAACTACAAGAAAAAAAAAACAAAAATTTGTTATAATAATAAAAAAAAAAGATGGATGTTACTTATATAGTAGTACAGAAATAGCATCTATAAAATATAGACAAAAAAAATATAAAGCTAATAAAATTATATATCTAACAGATTCAAGACAAAAATTACATTTTTATCAAATATTTAAAATAACTAAAAAAGCAAAATATATTTCTAAAAATACAAAATTAATACATTATTATTTTGGAACTATATTAAATAATAGTGGAAAACCTTTCAAAACAAGAAAAGGTAAAAATATTAAATTAAGAGATATAATAAAAAAAACAATTTTAACTACAAAAAAAATAATTCTTAAAAAAAAAAATAAATACAAACATACACCTAAAAAATTAAACAAAATATCAAAAATAATAGCTATTAGTGCTATAAAATATTATGACTTATCTAAAAAAAGGATAAAAAATTACAAATTCAATATTGAAAAAATGATTTCCTTAAAACATAATACTGGACCATATATACAATATGCATATACAAGAATCATATCTATATTAAAAAAAAATAATACTAATATTACAAAAAGTATTGCACTAAATAAATTAAAAATTTTTAACAAAATAGAATTTAATATTTGTAAAGAAATACTAAATTTAGAAGAAATTATTAAAATATCTTGTAAAGGAAATTTACATATTATGTGTAATTATTTACATAAATTAACTTTACTATTTTCTTATTTTTATGAAACTAATACAATAAAAAATATAAAAAATATAAAAACAAAAAATAGTAAATTAAAATTAATAGCAATAATAGCTAAAATTATTAAAATATGTTTATCATTATTAGGAATAAAAGTACTAAAAAAAATGTAAAAATAATTAAAAAAGATTTTTTTGACCAACTGTAAAACAATAAAAATTATTATAATCTTTATAACTAAAAATATTATAAAATATTTTTGAGAATAAATATTTTACTGTATCTTTATGCTCATAAGAATGTTCTAAAATTAATCATCCTTTATTTTTTAAATAATTAAATGAACGATAAATTATAAATTTTATATCTGCAAGACCTTTATTACTAGAAACTAAAGAATTATAAGATTCAAAACGTAAGTCATTTAAAATATTTAAACAAATATTATTTTTATTAATATAAGGTGGATTACTAATAATTACATCAAATTTTTTTTTTTTTTTATTTAAAAAACAAAATCAATTACTATGTAAAAAAAAAACATTTTTAATATTCAATTTATAAGAATTATATTTTGCTAAATTAACAGAAAGTAAATTAATATCTATACCTGTAACAAAAACATTCTTACAAAATTTAGCAATATATAAAGAAATTATTCCAGTACCAATACCTAAATCTAATATTTTAGAAAAATTATTTAATTTAATTAAATTTATAGCATAATTAACCATTAATTCTGTATCAAAACGAGGTATAAAAACATCAGGATATATATTATACTTAATACATCCAAAAGACCCTTTATTCAAAATATAAAAAATTGGCTCACCACGCAATCTTTTGATAAAAAAAAAATTTAAAATACTTAATTTATATTTATCTATTTTAAAAAAAATATTAGTTAAAATTCATATTTTATTTTTTTTTAATACATATTCTAATATTAAAAGAGCATCATTATAATTAATATATTTATCAATTTTATATATTTTTATTTTATTAAGTCATTTATAAATATTCATTTTATAAATCTATTTATATTTCTTGATTAATGGATTAATTAAAAGATTTAAATTTCCATTTAAAATATCATGTAATGAATAAATAGTAAAATTAATACGATGATCAGTAATACGATTTTGAATAAAATTATATGTACGATTACGATCATGTCTATAACCAGTACCTAATAATTTTTTTTTAGTTTTTGATTTTTTCTTATTTTTTTTATCTAATTCATATGAATAAATTCTTGCTTTCAAAACTTTTAATGCTTTAGATTTATTTTTATGTTGAGATCTCTCTTGTTGACATTCAACAACTATTTTAGTAGGTAAATGTGTAATACGAACAGCTGAATCAGTGGTATTAACATGTTGACCACCTGAACCAGAAGATCTAAAAGTATCTATTTTAATATCTTCACTACGAATAATAGGTAAATTAATATTTGGTATATCTGGTATTACAGCTACTATACATGTAGAAGTATGTACTCTACCTTGAGATTCAGTTATAGGTACTCTTTGAACTCTATGACCACCAGATTCAAATTTTAATTTACTATAAACATTTTTACCTATAATTTTTATAATTACTTCTTTATAACCATAAAATTCAGCATTACTAATATTTATTAATTCTACCTTTCAATTCATTAACTCACAATATTTTGTATACATTTTAAATAAATCATAAACAAATAAATTAGCTTCATTACCTCCAGTACCAGCATATATTTCCATATATACATTTAAACTATCTTTAGAATCTTTATTTAATAAATTTAAATATTTTTTTAATTTTTTATAATAAGAATCTACTAAAATATTTAATTTTACAACTTCATCTTTAGCTAAAATACTTAATTCACTATCATTAATTAATGATTTTGCAAAATTTAATTCCTTAGAATACTTAACTCAATTATCAAAACAAATTTTAATTTTATATAAACTTTTATATTTACGTAATAAAGATAAATACTTTTTATTATTATAATTAATATTTTTACTTAATATATTATTCAATTTTACCAATTTCTTTTTAATTTTTTTAATATTAAATTTAATAAAATTATTCATATTTATCACCAAAAATAAATTTTATATTTATATTACTACATAAAAATAAAGAACTAAATTATTTTATCTAAATTAACATTTAAAATTAAAATAGTAATTTATATATAAAAAATATATAATATTATTAATAAAAATTTTATTACTATATATAATTATAAAATTTAAATATAAATATTTAATTAATAATAATATCATGTGTATAAAAATTATAATAGGAATTGGTAACATAAATAAAAAATTACTCAATACTAAACACAATGTAGGAGTATGATTTATAAAAAAATTTTTAAATATCAAAGAATTAAAATATAATAAAATATACAAAATTAATATAAAAAATAAAAAAATATATTTATATGTTCCTAATACATATATAAATTTATGTGGAAAAAACATTTTATATATAAAAAAAAAATTTAACTTTAAAAATAAAGAAATTTTAATAGTACATGATGAAATAAATTTAAATCCAGGAAAGTCAAAAATAAAATATAATATAGGTAAAAAAAGCACACATAATGGAATTAAAAATATTATTAAATATCTTAAAAAAGATGATTTTTATCAACTAAGAATAGGTATAGGAAAAACATACAAAAATAATGACTTAAAAAAATTTGTATTATCTCCACCAAATAAAAAAGATAAAAAATTAATATATAAATCTATTCAAAAATCTATATATTATATTCTATTGTTAATTAAAAATAATAATTTAAATAAAATACAAAACTATTTAAATAAAAAATAATTTACATATATTTATAGAAAAAATAAAATATTCCTACTATTAATTTAAACCAAAAAAAAAATTAAAAATATTTTTTTTAATTATTAATATAAATAATATATTTAAAAAAAAACTTTTAATATAATTAAAAATAAAATAAAAATATATAAAAAAGTTACAAAAATAAAAATGAATAATAATAAAATAAATAAAATATATAATATTATTAAAAAATATTCTCAAAAACCAAAAAAAATAATCGAGTATAAAAATATAAATAAAAACATAGCAGGAAGAATAATATCTAAAAGAGATATGGGGATAAATATATTTATTAATATACAAGATATAAAAGCAAATATACAAATATTAATAAATAAAAATATATTACATAATAAAAAACAAATTTCAATAATAAAAAAAATTAAAATAGGAGATATTATATATATTAGAGGATTTTTATATAAAACTAATACACAAGAATTAACTATAAAATGTACATATATTAAATTATTAAATAAAATACATAAATTTTTACCAGATAAATTTCATAAATTAAAAAACCAAGAATCAAAATTACGTAAAAGATATTTAGATTTAATAATAAATTTAAAAACAAGAAAAATATTTTTAAAAAGAATCAAAATAATATATTTAATAAGAAAATTTTTACACAAAAGAAAATTTTTAGAAGTAGAAACTCCTATGTTACATTTAATACCAGGAGGAGCTAACGCTAAACCATTTAAAACTTATCATAAAAATTTAGATGCAAATATGTATTTACGTATTGCACCAGAATTATATTTAAAAAAATTAATTATAGGAGGATTTACTAAAATATTTGAATTAAATAGAAATTTTAGAAATGAAGGAATATCTACCAAACATAATCCTGAATTTACAATGATAGAAATATATCAAGCTTACTCTAATTATAAAACTATGATAAAATTAGTAGAAAAAATGTTTTATTATATTATTAATTATTTATTTCTAAAAAATAAAAAAATTCATTATAAAAAAAATACCATAAATTTTCAAATACCATATAAAAAAATAACGTTAAAAAAATCAATATATAAATATACAAAATATTTTAAATATATAGAAGATTTAGAAAAACCAAAAAAAATTAAAAATATAGCTAAAAAATTAAATATAAATACTAATAATTTATCAATAGATAAAATAATTCTTAAAATATTTAAAAAAAAAGTAGAAAAAAAACTTATACAACCAACATTTATAACTGAATATCCTACAAGCGTATCTCCTTTAGCTAAAGAAAACAAAAAAAACAAAAATATAGCAGAAAGATTTGAATTATTTATAGGAGGTATGGAAATAGCTAATGGTTTTTCTGAACTTAATAATTTTAGAAAACAAAAAAAAAGATTTAAAAAAAAATTAATTGAAAAAAAAAAAAATATAAATCTTATTGATAAAAATTATATTAATGCTCTTAAATATGGTCTTCCACCAACTTCAGGTATAGGAATAGGAATTGATAGACTTATTATGATAATTACTAATACTAACTCAATTAAAGAAGTAATATTTTTCCCTATATTAAAAAAAAAATAAAAAATTAATCAAAAATTTTATTATTAAATAAAATATTTTTTACAAAAGATTTTCTTAAATATAACCTAACATATAATTTATCAAAAAAATTAATTTTATTAATATTTTTTTTTATAAAAAAAAATTGTAATTTTAAATTATTAGTATAATAATAATTATGCATTATTAAATTAAAATTATTAAATATAATATTTACGATAACATTTAATTCATTTCAAAAAAAATTAATATCATTACTATTTAATATAGTAACAAAAAAATTTCCAATAAATTTATATAATAAAAAAGTATTTTTTTTTCCCAATAAAGGTATTCATAATATTTTTTTAATTTTTAAAAAAAAAATATTTTTAATTTTTTTTTTAAAAAAATCTAATAATTTAAAAGACATTAATAATGTATCGTATACAGGAAAACCTTTAATATTTAAAAAAACAGTTTTTAATTCTAAATTCAAAAATAAAACATCACATGTTTTACCTTTAAATATTTTATTAATAACATATTTTTCTATTAAACGACCTAATAATCCTTTATCTAAAATTTTCTTTTTTGTTAAAAATAAATTGATATTATCAATTAATTGATATACATAATAACCAGATATACTTCTTAATAAATAAAAAATATTATTCTTAATTTTTTTTTTTAAAAAACAATTATTCATAACAAATTTACAAACTTTTTAAATTAAAATATAATTATAAAATATAAATATATATATTACAATTAAAAATTACTTATATAATATTAAATTAATAAAAATTTATATGAAAAAATATATTAAACTTATTAAATATATACTTAAAAAAGGAAAAAAAAGAAAAGATAGAACTGGTATAGGAACAAAATCAATATTTGGATACCAAATGAAATTTAAAATTAAAAAAAAATTTCCTCTTATAACTATTAAAAAATGTAATTTTAGATCTATAATATACGAATTACTATGATTTTTGAAAGGAAAAACAAATATAAAATTTCTAAAAAAAAAAAACATTAATATTTGAAATTCATGAGCAGATAAAAAAGGAAATTTAGGTCCTATATATGGAAAACAATGAAGAAATTGAACACATGATAACAAAAAATTTGATCAAATTAAAAATGTAATTCAACAACTTAAATACAATAAATACTCCAGAAGAATATTAGTTTCATCATGAAACGTTGGAGAAATTAATAAAATGTCTTTACCACCTTGTCATGTATTATTTCAGTTCTATGTATCTAATAAAAATCGTTTATATTGTCAATTATACCAAAGATCATGTGATGTATTTATAGGTTTACCTTTTAATATAGCTTGTTATTCTTTACTTACATATATGATAGCACAACAATGTAAATTAATACCATACAAATTTATATGAACTGGAGGAGATACACATATATATAATAATCATTTAAAACAAATAAAATTAATTATCAAAAGAAAACCTAAAAAATCACCAAAATTAAAAATTATAAATAAACCAAAATCTATTTTTAAATATAAATTTAAAAACTTTAAACTTATAAAATATAAATCATATCCTTATTTAAAAGGAGAAATAGCAATTTAAATGATAATTAAATGTGGTATTATCGGTTTACCTAATATAGGTAAATCTACACTATTTAACAGTGTAACAAAACAAAATGTTAAAAATGAAAATTACCCTTTCTGTACTATAAAACCTAATATAGGACATTCTTTTTTACATAATAAAAAAATTAAAAAAATAATTAAATTTTCAAAAAATAAAGAAAGTATTTTTCCTAAAATACAATATATTGATATTGCAGGATTAATAAAAAATGCACATAAAGGAACAGGTTTAGGAAATAATATTCTAGAAAATATAAGAAAAGTCGATATTTTAATACATGTAATAAGAATATTTAAAAACCCTAAAATAATTAATATTTATAAAAATAAAGACCCGATTAACAATCTTAACATAATAAGAGATGAAATAATATTTTTTGACTTAATATTATTAGAAAAATTGAGATCTAAATTTAATAAAAATAATAAATATATAAATTTAATAAATTTATGTATAAAAAAATTAGAAAAAAGAAAATTTATAAACTTCAATATATTTAATGTCAAAGAACAAAAAATAATTAAAAAATTTAATTTACTAACTAATAAAAAAAATATTTATTTATTAAATATTAATAAAAAAAATAAATGTAAAAATAAAATAAACAGAATAAAAAAATATATTAATAATATAGAATATAAACCTACTATAATTAGTTTTAACATAAAAAAATATTTTTATATATCTACTAAAAAAAAAATAAATAAATTTAATAAAATTATTATTAAAAAATTAAATCTTATTAATTTTTTTACTTTTACTGAAAAAAAAATAGGTTTTTGATTGACAAAAAAAAAAAATACTGTCATTAAATCTATAAAACAAATACATAATGATTTTGTAAAAAAATTTATTAAAGTACAAGTAATAAATTTTAAAAAATTTATTAAATACAAAGGATGATTAAAATCTAAGCAATTAGGTAAAATTAAAATAAAAGGAGATAAATATATTTTAAAACATAATGATATTATCCAAATAATGATAAATAAAAACTAAAATTTTTACTAATCTAAAAGGATTAAATAAATGATATTTAAACAACCTAAATCAACCTATATTATTTTAATAATAGAATTATTAGAACGTTTTAGTTTTTATAGTTTACAATCTATATTTATAATATATTTAGTAAAAAAAATTTCTTTATCAGAAAAAGATGCTATTAATATTTTTTCTTCATTTAACGCTATTATATATGGATTAGTAATAATAGGAGGATGATTAGGAGATAAAATAATAGGATATAAAAGAACTTTGTTAATAGGAATTATATTGTTGCTTATAGGTTATATAAATATATATACATCAAATGGAAATATTAATATATTATACTTCGGAATATCCTTAATATCTTTGGGAAGTTGTTTATTTAAACCTACATTATCATCATTACTAGCTGATATATATAAAAAAAAATCCATTACACCAGATACAGGTTTTACTATGTATTATATGTCTATTAATATAGGTTCACTACTATCTATAGTAGTAACTCCTTGATTAGCAAATAATTATGGATGAAAAACAGCTTTAACTTTACCAATAATTAGTTTAATAATAGCATTACTAATATATATAAAATTTAAAAATATACTTAAAAAATACGGTTCAAAAGTTGACTTTAAAAAATTATCAAAAAAAAATATATACACAACAATTATATTATTAATAATAATTCCTATAATAATATTTTACTTAATAAACAAACAAAAAATTATAAATAATATTATTAAAATAATTTTTTTAAGTATTATATTAATATTCATAAAAGAAATTTGATTAATTTCTACTAAAAAAAAAAAAAAAATAATGGTGGCATTTATTCTAATGATAGAAGCAATAATATTTTTCATTCTATATAATCAAATTCCAACATCATTAAATTTTTTTGCTATTAGAAATGTAAAACACAAAATACTAGGAATAAATTTTTCTCCAGAACAATTTCAAGCATTAAATCCATTTTGGATAATAATATTTAGTCCAATATTGTCATATATATACAATAAATTAGGAAAAAAACTATCTGTAATAAATAAATTTGCTATAGGTATGATTTTATGTTCAATATCTTTCATTATATTACCAATAGGTATATATTTAAATACTAATATTAAAGGTTTAATATCACCTTACTGATTAATATTAAGTTATGCTTTTCAAAGTATAGGAGAATTAATGATATCAGGATTAGGATTATCAATGATAACACAATTAATACCTAAAAAATTATTAGGATTTACAATCAGCACATGATTTTTAACTACTTCAATATCAATTATTATATCAGCTAATATAGCTAATTTAATGACTTTTCCACAAAATATTAATATAAATTCATTTGAATCACTTAAAATATATTCAAATAATTTTTTAAAAATTGGAACATGTAGTATTATAGCATCTATAATAATATTATTATTAACTCCTATTTTAAATTCAATAATTAAAAAATAGTATTATTATTTAATAATATATAAATATAATAAAGAGAAAAAAATGAATACTGCAATTATAATATGTATGCATGGTACTCTAAGTATAGAGATATTAAAAACAATAGAATTAATAATAGGAAAACAAAAAAATATTTTTGCAATAAAATTTCTACCAGGAGAAAATATAAATAATTTAATAAAAAAATATAAAAAATCTTTTAAAAAACTAAATATATCGAATGGAATAATATTTTTCGTAGATATAATGGGTGGAAGTCCATTTAATGCAGCTAATAAAATATTGCATACTCAAAAAATTAAATGTGATATTATTTCAGGAACTAATATTCCTATGTTATTAGAAGTATGTATGGCAAGAGAAGAAAAAAAAAAATTTAATAAATTAATAAATTTAGCTATAAATACAGGAAAAGAAAGTATTAATAATATAAATAAAATAAATAATATTAATTTTATTAAAAAAAAAGAAATAAAAAATATAAAAAAAAAAAGTGATTGCATGAAAATAATGCTTTCTAGAATAGACGATAGATTAATTCATGGTCAAGTATGTACAGGATGAAGTAAAGAATTTAAAATATCTAGAATAATAGTCATAAATGATAAAATATCAAAAGATAAAATAAGAGTAAAATTATTAACCCAAGTTTCACCACCAAACATTACATCACATGTAGTAAATATAAATAAATTTATTAGAGTATATAATAATCCAAAATATTTTGGAGAAAAAGTTTTATTATTATTTACAAATCCAAAAGATATAATTAAAATTATCAAAAAAGGAGTTAAAATTAATTCTATTAATATAGGAGGTATGTCTTATAAAAAAGGTAAAAAACAAATAACAGATACTATATCAGTAAATGAAAATGATATACAATCATTTTATAAATTAGATAAAATGAATATAGAACTAGAAATAAGAAAAGTACCTAATGATAAAAAAATAAATTTAATAGATATATTAAAAAAAAATAAATAAATTTTATTTAAAATAGGAAAAAATATGGAAATAACTTTGTATCAAATCATATTAATATTTTTTGTCAGTTGTTTAATAGGAGCAGAATCAATATTAGATGAATTTCAATTACATAGACCAATTATTGCATGTTCTTTAATAGGATGAATATTAGGTAATTTAAAATCTGGAATAATATTAGGAGGTACATTAGAAATAATTTCATTAGGTTGAATGAATATAGGAGCAGCAATATCACCAGATACAGCATTAGCTTCTATAATATCAACTATTTTAGTAATAGTAAGTAAACAAAGTATAGGATCAGGTATAGCCTTAGCAATACCATTATCAGCTACAGGTCAAATACTAACTATAATAATACGTAGTCTAACTATAGGATTACAACATTTAGCAGATAAAACAATAAAAAAAAATCAAAATTTATTTTTTATATCATGTATACATATAAGTGCTTTATTTTTACAATCTATGAGAATAGCTATACCTACCTTAATAATTCTCTTATCTATGGGAACAGAAATAATACAAAAAACATTGAATTCTATTCCACTTGTAGTTACTAATGGATTAAATATAGCTGGAGGTATAATAGTTGTTGTAGGTTATGCAATGGTAATAAATATGATGAAAACTAAATCATTAATGCCATTTTTTTATTTAGGATTTACAATAGCAGCATTCACTAAATTTAATTTGGTAGGATTAGGAATAATTGCTATAGTATTAGCAATACTATATATACAACTATCACCTAAATATTATATTGAAGAATTAAAAAATATTAATATTAATAAAAAAGAAAATATAATTAAAGAAGATGAATTAGATTAATTAATAAAAAAAATAAATACCATGAACAAAAAAAAAATAAATAATACTGATTTAAATAAAGTTTTTCTACGTAGTACTTTAATACAAGGATCATGAAACTTTGAAAGAATGCAAGCATTAGGTTTTTGTTACTCTATGATACCAATAATAAATAAACTTTATTATGATAATAATAAAGAAAAAAAAAAAGCAGTACAAAGACATTTAGAATTTTTTAACACACACCCATATATGGTTGCTCCTATTTTAGGAGTTATTATAGCTATGGAAGAAAAAAAAGCCAATGGTTCTAAAATAGATAAAAGTACAATCAATAGCATTAAAATAGGATTAATGGGTCCATTAGCTGGAATAGGAGATCCAATATTTTGGGGAACTTTACGACCAATATTAGCAGCATTAGGTGCAAGTTTAGCTTTAGATGGTAATATTATAGGACCTATAATATTTTTCATTCTTTTTAATATTGTTAGAATATCAACATTATATTATGGTATTCATTATGGATATAAAAAAGGATTAAATATTGTAAAAACATTAAATAAAAATTTGCTTCAAAAATTAACAGAAGGTTCATCAATATTAGGATTATTTATTATGGGATCTTTAGTTAATAAATGAACAAAAATTAATATTCCTATAATTGTATCTAATATACAACAATATCAAAGTAATATAAGAAAAATAACTACTGTACAAAATATTTTTGATCAATTAATTCCAGGATTAATACCTTTATTACTAACATTAACATGCATGTGGCTATTAAAAAAAAAAATTAATCCTATATTAATTATGGGATGTATATTTATAATTAGTATTATAGGTAATTATTTTAAAATACTACAAAATTAAAAAAAACATGAACAAAATAGAAAAACCAGAAAACAAAAAAAAAAACAAAGAAAAAAATAAATATAAAGAAAACTATTCTAATAAAGAAAATAAAAAAGAAGATTTTTTTTATAAAGGAAAAGAAATTATTCATGAAAATTTAAATATATTATTTAAATATATAAAAAATAAACCAATTATTTCTTTATTAATTGCTACATCTATAGGATATATTTTAGGTAAAATAAGTTCTTCAAAAAATAATTAAACCCATATTTAAATATGGGTTTAAAATTATATATCTATATCAGATAATTCTTCAGTATTTATTTCTGAATCTACTTGACCAACTAAATAAGAACTTATTTCTGTTTCTTGTGGAGCAGTCTGGATATTTTCTGAAATAAATCAATTATTTACTCAGGGTAAAGGATTATAATTTATATCAAAAGGAGAATTTAAAAATATTGATTTCATTCTTAAATTAGTTATATATTCTATATATTTATAAATTATTTTTTTATTTAAACCTAAAATAGATTTATTAGAAAATAAATAATTAGCTCAATCTTTTTCTTGTTCAGAAACTTTAATATATAAATCATAACTTTCTTGTTTACATTCATCTATTACTTCAATCATATTTTCATCTTTAACTAAATTCATAATATTAATAATTTTTTGAGTACCTAATAAATGTAAACTTTCATCACGAGCTATAAATCGAATAATTTTAGCATTACCTTCCATAATATTTCTTTCAGCAAAAGAAAATGAACAAACAAAACTAACATAAAAACGTATTGCTTCCAAAGCATTAATACTAATTAAACACAAATAAAGTTTTTTTTTTATTTCCTTCAAAAATTTATTATTAAAAAATAATTTTTTATCTGAATGTAAATTATTAGTCATAATAATTAAATTATCATAATATTTAGATATATCTTTAGCTCTTTCAATTATATATTTATTATCTACAATATTATCAAAAATTACTCCAGGTTCATTAACAATATTCCTAATTATATGAGTATAAGAACGTGAATGTATAGTTTCAAAAAAAGTTCAAGTTTGTATTCAAGTTTCCAATTCAGGTATAGATACTAAAGGTAACAATGCTATACTAGGACTTCTACCTTGAATTGAATCTAATAAAGTTTGATATTTTAAATTACTAACAAATATATGCTTTTCATAATCAGATAGATTTTGAAAATCAATTCTATCTCTAGATAAATCTATTTCTTCTGGTCTTCAAAAAAAAGACAATTGTTTTTGAATTAAATTTTCAAAAACTAAATATTTCTGTTGATCATAACGAGATATATTAACAGGTTGACCAAAAAACATAGGTTCTTTTAACTGATTATTTTTTTTTTTAGAAAACGTAGTATAAATCATTTTATTTATTTAAATTTTAAATTTCACAAAAATTGCATGATGATAAGTAAGAATATTTATCATTATTTTGTTTATCTTCAGCTCCATCTTTAATATTTTGATAATATAAAGTTTTTATACCTAATTTATAAGCAATTAATAAATCTTTTAATAAAACAGTTATAGGTATTCTATTACCTTTATAATTTGAAGGATTATAATTAGTATTTGTAGAAATAGATTGATCAATAAATTTTTGAATTATAGCAACTAAATATAAATAACCAGTATTATTTGGTAAATCCCATAATAATTCATACTTATTTTTCAATTTAATTACTTCTGGAACTACTTGTTTTAAAATACCACTTTTTGATATTTTAATAGTTATTAATCCTCTAGGAGGCTCTATACCATTAGTAGAATTAGAAATTTGAGATGAAGTTTCAGAAGGCATAATAGCAGATAAAGTAGAATTACGTAAACCATACTTATTTATTTTTTTACGTAATTTATTTCAATTACAATATAAAGGTTCATTACATATTTTATCTACATCTTTTTTATAAGTATCTATAGGTAATATACCCATAGAATATTTAGTATGATCAAAAAAATTACATTTACCTTTTTCTTTTGCTAAAATATTAGAAGCTCTTAATAAATAAAATTGAATATATTCAAAAGTTTTATGAGTTAATCTATTAGCACTTCCATCTGAATAACGAACTTCATTTTTAGCTAAATAATAAGCAAAATTAGTTACACCTATACCTAAAGAACGTCTATTTAAAGTACTTAATTTAGCTGCATAAATAGGGTATTCTTGATAATCAATAAGTTCATCTAATGCTCTAACTAATAAAACAGATAAATATTTAAGTTCATGTAAATTTTTTATTTTACCTAAATTAAAAGCAGATAAAACACAAAGAGAAATTTCACCTTTTTTACTACTAGGTGAAACTAATGGTTTAGTAGGTAAAGTAATTTCTAAACATAAATTAGATTGTCTAATAGGAGATTTTATAACATTAAAAGAACTATGAGTATTACAATGATCTACATTTTGTATATATATTCTACCTGTAGAAGTTCTTTCTTGCATAAGTAAAGTAAATAAATCAAGAGAAAAAATTTTTTTTTTTCTTAAATTATTTTTTTTTTCATAATAAAGATATAATTTTTTAAATTTTTTTTGATCAACAAAAAAAGATTCATATAAATCAGGAACATCATAAGGATTAAATAAAGTAATATACTGTTTATCAATTAATCGTTGATATATAAGTTTATTTAATTGAACACAATAATCAAGATGTCTAACTCTATTTTCATCTATACCTCTATTATTTTTTAAAACTAATAAATCCTCAACATCTAAATGTCAAATAGGATAAAACAATGTAGCAGCTCCATTTCTTATTCCTCCTTGAGAACAACATTTAACAGCACTTTGAAATAATTTATAAAATGGTATACACCCAGTATGTAATGTTTCTCCAGAACGTATAGAACTACCTAAAGATCTTAATCTTCCTACATTAATTCCTATACCTGCTCTTTTAGAAATATAATTTATAATAGAATTAGTAGTAGCATTAATTGAATCTAAACTATCATTACATTCTATTAAAACACAAGAACTAAATTGTCTTATTGGAGTTCTCACACCAGCTATTACTGGTGTAGGTAAAGAAATTTTAAATAAAGAAATCGCATTATAAAATTTTTTGATATATTTCAAACGAATATTTTTTTTATATTTTATAAATAAACAAGCAGAAATTAAAATATAAGCAAATTGTAAACTTTCATATATTTTACCAGTAATTTTATTTTGAACTAAATATTTATCTTCTAATTGCTTAGCAGAAACATAAGACAAAAACATATCTCTATTATGATCTATACATTTATCCAAAAAATTAAATTCTTCTTCAGAATATTTTTCTAACAAAATTTTATCATATTTTTTAATAGAAACTAAATAAGAAACATGCTCATATAAAGAAGGAGGTAAAAATTTTCCATAAGCTTTTTTTCTTAAATCAAATATTAATAATCTAGAAGCCATAAACTGATAATCAGGAAAATTTTCTGATATTAAATCAGCAGAAACTTTTATTAAAATTTTGTGAATATCAGAAGTTTTAATTCCATTAAAAAATTGGATATAAGATTCTTCTTTTATTTTAGATATAGAAATATTTTTTAAGCCATATGAAGCATATACCAATATTTTATTAATTTTATTTAAATTTATTAATTGTTTAATACCATTTTTTTTTATAACATATCAATCTCTATTCATAAGAACCTTCATTATTTTTTAAAAAAAAAATTCCTAATTAAAATATTTTAATATATTTAATAAAAATAATAAACTTATAAAATTATATATATATAAAATATTACAAAAAATAAAATTTATAATATATTATATATAAACTAACACAACTAATTTAAACATAAAATAAAATTATTAAAATATTTAGAGAAATTAATGAAAAAAAAATATTTTGAAAAAAAAAAACATATTAACATTAAAAAAGAACTTAAAAAATCTTATCTAGACTATGCTATGTCTGTAATAATTGATAGAGCACTGCCAGATATTAGAGATGGATTAAAACCAGTACATAGAAGAATTTTATATGCTATGTATATATTAAAAAATAATTTTAATAAACCATATAAAAAATCAGCTAGAATTGTAGGAGATGTAATAGGTAAATATCATCCTCATGGAGATAATGCTGTATATGATAGTATTGTACGTATGGCACAAAATTTTTCACTTAGATATCCATTAATAAATGGACAAGGAAATTTTGGTTCTATAGATGGAGATTCTGCCGCAGCCATGAGATATACAGAAATAAAAATGTCAAAAATAACCCAGGATTTTCTTAAAGATATAAAAAAAAATACAGTAACATTTCTGCCTAATTATGACTCTACAGAATTAATACCAGAAATACTACCAACTAAAATACCTAATATATTAATTAATGGATCAACAGGTATAGCAGTAGGTATGGCTACTAATATACCTCCTCACAATATAGTAGAAATAATAAATGCACTACTAAAATTTATTAAAAACCAAAATATATCTACTAAATATTTAATGAAATATATTAAAGGACCAGATTTTCCAACTGGTGGAATAATAGAAAATAATAATGGTATATATAAAGCATATAAAACTGGTAAAGGTATAATAAAAATAAAAGCTAAAATAAAACTAGAAAAAGATTATAAAAATAATAAAAAATTTATAGTTATAAATGAATTACCTTATCAAGTTAATAAAATAAAAATTATAGAAAAAATAATTGAATTAGTAAAAAATAAAAAAATAGAAGGAATAACTAATATTAGAGATGAATCTAATAAAGAAGGTATAAGAATAATAATAGAAACAAAAAAAAATACTAAAAAAAAACTTTTGATTAATAAATTATTTAATTTAACTAATTTAAAAATAAATTATGGAATAAATATAGTAGCTATATTTAATGGTAAACCCAAAAAATTTAATTTAAAAGAAATATTTAAAATATTTATAAAACACAGAAAAAAAATAATTAAAAATAAAACTTTATTTAAATTAAAAATAATAAAAAAAAAAATACATATCCTAAAAGGATTAATAATAAGTTCTTTATATATAGATAAAATTATAAATATAATAAAAAATTCTAAAAAAATTAATGAAGTAAAAAAAAAAATATCTCAATTAAATTTTAAAAAAAAAAAGATTAAATTTATTAATCTTAAAAAAAATATATATAAATTAAGTAAAAAACAAATTTTATCATTATTAAATTTAAATTTAAGTAAATTAACTCACATAGAACAAAATAAAATTAGACAAAAATATTATAAATTAATTAAAAATAAAAAAACATTAAAAGAAATACTTATAAATAAAAAAATTTTGATAAAAATTATAAAAAAAGAATTCATTAATATAAAAAATAAATATGGAGACAATAGAATTACAAAAATAAAAACAAAATATAAAAAAATTAAAACTAAAGATTTAATAAAAAAAGAAAAAATAATACTAATATTAACAAAATTAAATTACATAATATACAGAAAAATATCTAAATATAATATTCAACATAAAGGAGGAAAAGGTAAAAAAATAATAAAAACCAAAAAAAATAATTTCATAAAAAAAATTATCATTACTAACACTCATAAAAGTATATTACTGTTTTCAAATAAAGGAAGATTTTTTAAAATAAAAATTTATAAATTAATTAAAAATAATAATAATAAAAATCTATTAATAACAAATTTTATAAAATTAAAAAACAACGAAAAAATTACATGTTTAATAAAAAACAAAAAAAAATATAAATATTTTATAATATTAACTAGTTTAGGTCTAATTAAAAAAATTAAAATAAATAAATTTAAAAAAAATGGTATTAATATTATTAATTTAAAAAATAAAGATAAAATTATTAGTGTTAATTTATTAAGTAATAATAAAGATATTATGTTATTTACTAAATTAGGTAAAACTATAAGATTTAAAATAAGTTTAATAAGAGAAACAAATAGAAATTCTTTAGGAATAAAAGCTATTAAATTAAATAAAAAAGATAAAATTATATCATCATTAATACCAAATGATAAAAAAGAAATCTTAATAATTACAGAAAAAGGTTATGGTAAAAGAACATTAATTAATGAATTTTCAACTAAATCAAGAGCAATAAAAGGTATTAAATATATTAAAAATAATATTAAAAATGGTAATGTTAAAAAAGTTATTCAAGTAAAAGAAACTGATGAGGTTATTATTGTAACAAATAAAGAAAATATTATTCGTATATTAGTAAAAGAAATTAAAATATTAAAAAGAAATACTCAAGGAGTAATATTAATTAGACTTAAAAATCTAGAAAAAGTTATAGAAATACTAAAATTATAATAAAATCTATAAAATAAATTATAAAACATGAACTGAAGTAGTATTACTAGTTCCAGATGCTACTAAAGCACCAGAAATCATAACTACTATATCACCTACTTTAGCATAACCAGTAGAAATAGATAATTCTTTTCCTATACGATAAAAATCATCAGTAGAATTAATAGATTTAATCACCATAGGTATTACACCTTTACTTAAAATTAATTGTCTAGCTACATATTTATTTTTAGTTAGAGCTAAAATTAAAGATTTAGGAAAATATTTTCTAATAAATTTAGCAGATTTACCTGCTCTAGTAAAAACCAATATTAAAGGAGAATTCAATTTTTTTGAAATATCTACTGAACTTCTACAAATAGCTTCACTAATAGGCATATATACATCATTTTTATAATTAGAAAAATTATATTTCATAGATATATCAGTACGTTTACATATAGTAGACATAATTTTAACAGATTCTACAGGATATTTACCTTTAGCACTTTCAGCAGAAAGCATAACAGCATCAGTGCCATCTAATATAGCATTAGCTACATCTCCTGCTTCAGCTCTAGTAGGTCTAGGATTATTAATCATTGATTCTAACATTTGAGTAGCAGTAATTACTACTTTTCTTGAATAATTACATTTTTTAATCATCATTTTTTGGGCAAAAATTACATCTTCCACAGGTATTTCCACACCTAAATCTCCTCTTGCTACCATTATACCATCAGATACATTTAAAATTTTATCAAAATTATTTAAACCCTCTCTATTTTCAATTTTAGAAATAATTTGTATCTTACTACCATTATGTTCATCTAAAAATTTTCTTATTTCTAATACATCAGAACTTTTTCTTATAAAAGAAGCAGCAATAAAATCAACTTTATTATCACATCCAAAAATTAAATCATCTTTATCTTTTTCTGACAAAGAAGGTAACGAAATAGGAATATTTGGTAAATTTATACCTTTATTTTCACCCAAAAATCCATTATTTTTAACTTTACAAGTAACTTTATTAGTTGTTTTACTAATTACTTCCATAGAAATTAAACCATCATCAATTAAAATAATATCACCTATACTAATATCTAGTATAAAATTTTTATATGATACACCTACTATAGTATTATCACCTATAAAATTTCTGCCATAAATAAAACTAAAAATTTGTCCAGAACGTAAATAAACATCTTTAGAATTTTTTAATTTAGAAGTACGTATTTCTGGTCCTTTAGTATCCAATAAAAATGGAATTTCTTTTCCAGTAATATTCATAACTTTTTTTAAATTATATATATATTTTTTATGTATATTATGATCTCCATGAGAAAAATTTAATCTAGCAACATCCATACCTGCATAAACTAATTCAATTAATATATCTATATTATTAACACTTGGTCCTAAAGTACAAACTATTTTAGTTTTTTTCATATAATTACATTTTTTTAAATAATACATATTATTAAATTGCGTTCTAGTGGAATTGAACCACTGGCTTCCATCACGTCAAAATGGCACTCTACCTCTGAGTTAAGAACGCTAAATAAATTAAATTTATATAATTTACTACATTATAATAGTATATTATATAATAAAAAATTAAAATATTTAATTATTAATATAAATTTTTAAAAAAAATGAAAAAAAATTTTATAAAAAAATTTAAAAAAAGAAAATTAATTGCAAAAATTACAAACGAACAAAAATTAATTAAAAAAATAAAAAAAAATCAAGTATATATATATTGTGGTTTTGATCCTACTAAAGAAAGTTTACATTTAGGTCATTTAATACCATTAATAACATTAAAACGATTATTAAATTATGGATATAAAATAATAATTTTATTAGGAGGTATTACTTCTATTATAGGAGATCCTAGTTTTAGAAAAAATAGAAGAAATAATAATTCTATATATAATATAAATATATATACTAAAAAAATTAATTTACAAATAAAAAAATTTTTCAAAAATAATAAAAATATTTTATTATTAAATAATAAAAAATGATTTAGTAATATGAAAATATTATTTTTTTTAAAAAATATTGGTGAAAATTTTAATGTTAATAAAATACTAAATAAAAAGGCTATAAAAACTAGAAATTCTATTTATAATAAAGGAATTACATTTACAGAATTTTCATATTGTATATTACAAAGTTATGATTTTTTATATTTATATAAAAATTTTAATATAAATCTTCAAATAGGTGGATCAGATCAATGAGGAAATATAACATCAGGTATAGATTTAATAAAAAAAAAATATAAAAAAGAAACTTTTGGAATTACATTACCATTAATGACTAAAAAAAATGGAGAAAAATTTAGTAAAACAGAAAATAATACTTTATGATTAGATAAAAAAAAAACTTCTCCTTATGAATTTTATCAATTCTGAATAAATATACCAGATGAAAAAGTTTATTTATTTTTAAAACAAATTACTTTTTTAAAATTAAATACTATTAATAATATTATTAAAAAAAAAAAAATTAATTACGCAAAAAAAATTTTAGCTCAACAAATAACTAAAATTATTCATGGAAAAAAAGAACTTAAAAAAATAGAATTTTCTTCAAAATTTTTTTTTAAAAAAAAATGAAAAAAAGATAAAAAAAATTTTTATAAAATATATAAATATAATATACCTAAACTTAAAATATCAAAAAAAATAATTTGTTTAAAAGAAATAATTTTAAAATTAAAAATTACTAAATCTAAATCACAAGCACATAATTTAATTTTAAATAAATCTATATATATAAATTATAAAATAATCTTAAATGTAAATTATAAAATACAAAACAGAGATAAATATTTTGATAAATTTACTTTAATTAGTAAAGGTAAAAAAAAATTTTTTTTATTAAAATGAATAAAATAAAAATATTCAAATAAAAATTTAATATTTTTCTAAAGTAAAATTTTTTTCATTTAAATGAAAATTTTTTTTTAAACTATAAGTAATATTATTAATCATATTATTATTACCACATATCATAAAATGACTATTATTAAAATTAATAAATTTATTTATTTTAAAATAAAAAAATAAATCATTTATATGTCCATTAATAATATTTAAATTTTTAATTAAATTATTCTTTTTTTCTTTACTAATAGAAAAAAATAAATTTAAATAATCATTACCATAATTATTTTTTAAAAAAAATAATTGATCTAAATAATAAATATTTTTAAAATATTTTACTCCATACAAAAAAAATATTTTTTTAAATTTTTTTTTAATTTCATTTACATTACTTTTTAAAATAGATAATAAAGGAGATATAGAAGTACCTATACATATCATAAATAACATATCTTTTTTATAAGTATTTTTAATAATAAAATTACCATAAGAATATTTAGATATATAAATATAATCATTAATAGATAAATGAAAAAGTAAATTACTTAAATATCCCCTTTTTTCTTTTTTTAAAAAAAACTCCAAATTTTTATCTTTACTAGAACTTATAAAAGAATAAAATCTAAAATAAAATTTATTTTTAATTTTTAAAGCTAATTTTGTAAATTGACCTGCTATAAATGAATAATTTTTTTTTTCTAAAAAAATACTAAAGAAAAAATCATCCCATTTTTTAATATTTAATATTTTACTTTTAATTCATTGCATAATGAATAAAATTATTTACTTAAAAAATCAAATTCAGACATACCTCTATATAAATTAGTACCTAACTGTTCTTCTATACGTATTAATCTATTATATTTAGATATTCTCTCAGATCTACTCATAGAACCAGTTTTAATTTGACCAGAAGATAGTCCTACTGAAATATCTGCAATACAAGTATCTTCAGTTTCACCAGAACGATGTGAAATTATTACAGAATATTTATTTTTTTTAGCTAAATTAACTGTTTTAAAAGTTTCTGTTAAAGTACCTATTTGGTTAGGTTTGATTAAAATAGAATTTACTACATTTAAATTAATTCCTTTTCTTAACAATTCAGAATTAGTGACAAATAAATCATCTCCAACTAATTGAACATTTTTTCCTAAAATACCAGTTAAATAAACATATCCCTCTCAATCTGTTTCACTTAAAGGATCTTCTATAGATAGAATAGAATATTTATTTACCCAATCATTTAACAAATCTGTAAATTCATAAAAAGAAAAATTTTTATTTTCAAAAAAATATAATTTATTTTTCTTATTATAAAATTCTGATGCAGCACAATCTAAACCTATATAAATATCTTTACCTAAAACATATCCAGATTTATTTATTGCATCACTAATTAAAACAAGAGCTTCTTCATTAGAATTTAAATCTGGTGCATAACCACCCTCATCTCCTACAGAAATTTTTTTATTATTTAATTTTAATATTTTTCCTAAATTATGAAATATTTCTGAACATATTCTAATAGCATGTCTAAAACTTTTAGCACCAGTCGGTAAAATCATAAATTCTTGAATATCTATATTATTATCTGCATGACAACCACCATTAATTATATTAACCATAGGAACTGGAATACTAAATTTATTATTATTATTTAATTTAGATATATAATTAAATAAAGATACATTTAAAGATTTAGAACTAGCTTTAGCTAAAGCTAAAGAAACTGCTAAAATAGAATTAGCTCCTAATTTAGATTTATTGTTTGTTCCATCAATATCTATCATAATATTATCAATATTATTTTGATCTAAAGAATCTAATCCTATTATTTCTTTAGAAATAATATTATTAATAATAAAAACTGATTTTAATACACCTTTACCAAAAAAACGATTTACATCATCATCACGTAATTCAACAGCTTCTTTAGATCCAGTAGAAGCTCCTGAAGGAACAATAGATCTACCATAATAACCACCCTCTAAATGAACTTCTGCTTCAATAGTAGGATAACCACGTGAATCTAAAACTTCTCTACCAATAACTCTAGTAATTTTACTCATAAAATTTCCTTAAAATTTTAATATAATAATACGTTATATAATTATAAACATATTTAAATAATTTTAAAATAAAATCATAATATAAATGATAAATAAATATTAATTATTTCAATTAAATTTAAATACATAAATAACAGAATATAAAAAATAAAATATCCACAAAAATATAAAATAAATTTATACTTATATAATATATAAATAAAATAATTTATTAATATTTATATAAATATATTTTTATTTAAAAAAAAATACATAATTTTATATGTATAATTTACTTATATATATAAATATGATAACATAAAATTGTGTACCGCGGGATAGAGCAGTGGTAGCTCGTCGGGCTCATAACCCGAAGGTCGTTGGTTCAAATCCAACTCCCGCAATTTATATTATAAAAAAAATATTTTATAAAAATACTTAATAAAATAAAGTATTAATATACCCTTTAAAAATCCTAAAGTAATACCTAAAATTTTATCTATAAAAAAATAAATAATAATAAAAAAATTTTTAGTTAACAAAAACAAAAATTTTTCTAAAAAAAAAACTATTACTAATAGAATTAAATATAATAAAAAACAAAAAATTTTTTTTTTAAAAATAAAAAAAAAATATTCACTAAAAAAAAAAGTAAAAATAATTTTAACAAAAAAATAAGAAAATAAAAAAAATAATAAAGAAAATAACTCTCTCAAAAAACCTCTTTTAAAACTATAATACATAGATAAAAATATAACTATATAACTTATTATATAAACACATCTAGTAAAATTCATAATTAATATTTAAAAATTAAAATTAAATAAAATATTTAATTTACTTTAAAAGTAAATTTTATATAAATATAAACCATAAGGTTTAATTAGTTTAATCTTCAAAATATTTCTATTCTTAGCAAATAAAATATATTTTATTCATTCAACAGAATATTTTTTAGTACCTATTAATAATAAACTACTTATAATATTTCTAACCATATGATACAAAAAAGAATCTGCCTTAATATCAAATATTATATACATATTCTTCCTAAATATATTTAAATGCATAATATTTTTATAAATATTTTTAGATTCACATCCAGAAGATTGAAAAGAAGAAAAATTATGTATTCCTAATAAATATCTAGATGCTTTTTTCATTAAATTAATATTAATTCTATTAGAATAATACATAACTAATTTATTTAAAAAACTGGATCTAATTTTAGAATTTAAAATAAAATATAAATATCTTCTAGATAAAACATTATAACGAGCATGAAAATTATTTTTAACATATCTAACTCATTTAAATGAAATATCATTAGGTAAATTAAAATTAGCAATTAATAATCATTCATTTTCTTTTTTATAACAATCAGTATCAAAATGAAAAATTTGTCCTAAACTATGTACACCAGAATCTGTTCTACTTGAACAAAAAATTTCTATTTTATGTTTAGCTATTTTAGATAAACATAATTCAATTATTTCTTGTATACTTAAACAACTATGAGATTGTTTTTGCCAACCAATATAATTAGCACCATTATATTCTACACACACTAATAATCTATTTAACATAAGATTTATTTTTACTGCGTAAAAAATATAATTTAGATTTATTAAAAAAATATTTTTTTTTAATCAAAATAGAATAAATTATAGGAGAATGAATAAAAAATATTTTTTCTACTCCTTCATTATGAGAAAATTTTCTTAATGTAAAAGATGAATTTAATCCTTTATTCTTTACAGATATAATTATTCCTTTAAAAATTTGTAATCTTTTTTTAGCACTTTCTATAACCCATAATTTAACTTCTACAATATATCCAGATCTTAAATTAGGTATATTTTTATTTAAATATTTTTTTTCAACAAAATCAATTAATTTATTTTTCATATTAACCTTTGAAATTATTTTTTAAATATTTTTTAATTTTATCAAATATTTTAATAAAATCTTTACTTAAAATAAACTTATTTAGTAAATAAGGTTTAGAAATTAAAGTTTTCATAAAAGATTGTTTTAATCTTCATAATTTAATATCTTTATGATTACCAGATAAAAGTACTTTAGGAACAGATAAATTATTAAATTTACTTGGACGAGTATAATTAGGATATCCTAATAAACCTTTAAAATTAAAAGAATCATTTTTACAAGAATCAATATTATTTAATATACCAGGTATATTTCTAATAATAAGATCTATAACTACTAATAAAGATATCTCTCCACAACTTAATACATAATCTCCTATAGATATTTCTATATCAATATAATTATCAATAATACGTTGATCTATACCACTATAACGACTACATATAAAAATTAAAGAATCATAACTTAATAATTTATTAATTAAATTTATATCAATAATTTTACCTTGGGGAGAAAGATGTATAACAAAAGATTTTTTATATAAACTACGAATTTTTTTAATTATTTTATATAAAGGTTTTGGATTCATTAATAAACCTGGTCCTCCACCATAAATTTTATTATCTATACTAGAATTAGATTCTTTATAATTAATTAAATTTCAAAATTTAAAATTTAAAATTTTTTTTTTAATACCTTTATATATTAAACCATTTTTAAAAGGAGATACAAAAAAATCAGGATTTATAGTAATAATATCAAAATTCATTTATATTTAATCACTTAAAAAGATTAATATTTTAAAATTATCTAAATATCAAATTCATTCTTATATTTTTTAAATAAGTAGAAAACTCTTTTAGATAAAATAGCACCATAATTAATTCATAAATTAAAATTTTTTATATCTATATATATATCTTTATTTACTTTAAATTTTCCAAAAGGATTATAAAAACCTATTTTCTTAATAAATTTACCATTACGAAATTTACGTCTATCAGCTACAACAATATGATAAAAAGGAGATTTTTTTCTTCCATAACGAGCTAAACGTATAATAACCATATAATTACCTCATTCAATAAATATAAATATATTACGAAAAATAAAATTTTTAATAAATACAAAATATTTATTTAAAAACTATAAAATATAAATTAAATTTTAAACAGTGGGAAAGGGATTCGAACCCTTGATACAATTAGTATACACATTCTCCAAACGTGCTCTTTAAACCACTCAGACATCCCACTTAATTAATTATATTTAACTATTATTATATACTAAAATAAAAATATTTTGACAAAATAAAATATTTTCATTATACTACATATATTCCTCTGTAGTTCAGTTGGTAGAACAGCGGACTGTTAATCCGTATGTCACTGGTTCGAATCCAGTCGGAGGAGTATAAAACAAATTTATCTATTAGTAAAATTTTTTTTAATAAAAATTTTTCTAGAACTTATATCATCACCCATTAAAACTTTAAATAATTTATCAGTACTTATAAAGTCATCAATAAAAATTTTTGATAAAGTTCTCTTTTCAGGATTCATGGTAGTATCCCATAATTGTATGGGATTCATTTCTCCAAGACCTTTATAACGTTGAATAAATATCTTTTTTTTATTTTTCTTTAAAAGAAAATTTATTAAAGAATTTAAATTATTAAAATATATTTTTTTTTTATTTATTAAAATAAATTTTTTATCATTATCTTTAAAAAAAGACATTTTTTTCCCTAAATTAAATATTAAAATATATATATTCTGAAAAAAATTTTTATCAATATAAATTATTTCTTTATTAATATCATTTGAAAAATAAAATTTTATTTTAAAAAAATTATTTTTATTTATAATTAATTTATAAATAATTTTATTTTTAAAATAACTATTTTCATTTAAAAAAAAAGAAAAATCATTTAACCAATTTTTTATATATAAAATATTTTCGATATTAATTTTTTTAAAAAACATAATTTTATTAAATATATAACAAGAAAATTCAGTTTTAAATTTATTAAATAAATTTAAAAATATTTTATATTTATAAGAAAAATACATTAAATTTTTATTATTTAATAAAACTAAATTACCTTTTTTATATAAAATAATATTTTTAAAAGAAAAATATATCCTATATTTTATTAAATCATTATCATTATAAATATAAAACTCTTTTTTTTTTTTATTAATTCTATATAAAGGAGGACGAGCTATATATAAATAGCCTGATTTAATTAAATCAGGCATATATCTATAAAAAAATGTTAATAATAAAGTACGTATATGAGCTCCATCTACATCAGCATCAGTCATAATAATAATACTATGATACCTTAATTTATTTAAATTAAAATTTTTATCACCTATTCCACAACCTAAAACTGATATTAAAATACTAATTTCTTTAGAAGATAAAACTTTATCTAAACTAGTTTTTTCAACATTAACAATTTTGCCTTTTAAAGGTAAAACTGCTTGATTAAAACGATTTCTACCTTGTTTCGCTGAACCACCAGCTGAATCTCCTTCAACTAAAAAAAGTTCTGAAAAAATAGGATTTTTTTCTTGACAATCTGCTAATTTACTAGCAGTAACATTAAAATCAAAAATATTTTTTTTTCTAGATAATTCTCTAGATTTTTTAATATATTCCCTTATTTTATAAGAATTTATAATTTTATTTATAATAGCTTTAGCATCTAATGAATAAGTTAATAAAAAATTAAATAAATATTCATTAATTAAAGATTCAACCACATATTTAACTTCAGAAGAAATTAATTTTTCTTTAGTTTGAGAAGAAAATTTAGGATTAAACATTTTAATAGAAATAATAGCAAATAAACCTACACGTGTATCTTCACCAAAAACATTAATTTTCTTTCTATTTAACTGTTTATCTAAAAATAAATTTATAGTACGAGTAATTGCAGATTTAAAACCTATTAAATGAGTACCTCCATCAATTTGAGGAATATTATTAGTAAAACATAAAATTTTATTTTTTATAGAATCAATTCACTGACATGCTATTTCTAAATAAATTTTATTTTTATTTGTTTTTAAATAAAAAATATTTTTATGAAGAACTTTTCTTTTTTTAACTAAATTTAATAAATAAAATTTTATACCACCATAATTTAAAAATTTATAAAAATAACCATCTATATCATTAATTAATTTAATATATAAACCACTATTTAAATAAGATAATTCATTTAATCTTCTATATAAAATTTGAAATTTAAATTTATTTGAATTTAAAAAAATTTTTTTATCAGGTCAAAATCTTATATATGTACCAGTTAATTTAGTTTTACCAATTATAGCAAGATTTGTTTTAGGAATTCCAAAATTATAAATTTGATAAAAAATTTTATTTTCTCTAAAAATTTTTAATTCCAATTTTTCTGATAAAGCATTTACTACAGATATACCTACTCCATGTAAACCACCAGAAATTTTATAAGATTTATTATCAAATTTACTACCTGAATGTAAAACAGTCATAATTAATTCTGCTCCTGATATTCCAGTATCACTATGTATATCAGTAGGAATTCCTCTACCATCATCTAATACTGATAATGAACCATCATTATATAATGTAACATAAATTTTTTTACAAAAACCAGCTAAATATTCATCTATAGAATTATCTATTACTTCATAAAACATATGGTGTAAACCACTTCCATCATAAGTATCACCAATATACATACCTGGACGTTTACGAACAGCTTCCAAATCTTTCAAAACTTTAATACTAGAAGAATTATAAAAATTAGATAACATACTTTTACTCATTTAAAAAATTAAAATATTTATTTATAATTGAATTGGCATTATCATATAATTAATAAATTCATTATTAACATCTAAAATTTTTACAATAGAATTATTATCTTTAAAATAAAAACGTATTTCAAGAGAATATTTAATAGAATTTAAAATATCTAAAATAAATTTAATATTTAAATTTATATTTATATTTTTATCAATACTTTTAATTAAAATTTTTTCTTTTATCTCATTATTATTGGAATCACTAGAAGTAAGTATAAGAAAATTATTTTCAAAAGATAAATTAACATAATTTATTACATTATTACTAATAATTAAAGAACGTAATAACGCATTTTTAAATAAAAAAATATTTAAATCAACAAAATAATAATTTTTAATAGATGAAAAAACATCATCATAATCAGGAAATAATCCATTAATTAAACTTCCATAAATAATAAAATTACCAAAATAAATTTTAATCATATTAATATCTATTTCAAAAAAAACATCTTTATTATCTAAAAAATCTAGAAATTTAAATAATTCCATTGTTAAATTACGAGATATAATTAATGAAAAATTTTTTTTATTTTCACATTTAATATAATGAATAGGTAATTTATAAATAGATATACGATAACTATCTGTAGTTACAAAAAAAAAAAAACCATTTCTATATTCAACTAACATACCATTTAAATAATAATAAATATCTTGATTACCCATAGAAAAATATATTAAAGATATTATTTTTTTAAATAATAAACTAGAAATAGAAAATTTGTATTTAAAAGAAAAATTTTTATCTAAAACAGGAAATTGTAATACAGGTAAAGTATTTAATAAAGAAATACTATTTAAACAAGATAATTTTAATCTATTTTTATATAAACTAAAAAAAATTAAATCATCTTCAGAATAAGTACGACATAATTCATATAATTTACGTAAATTAACAGTAAAAGAACCACATGAAAAAATATTTTTATCCAATAATTTAATTTTACAATTAATTTCTATATCTAGATCTGTAACTGTAAAAGTTACACTTAAATTATTTTTTAATTTTATTAAAATATGAGATAAAATAATATTTTTATTTGATATACCTACATAAGTATTTAATTTACTTAAAATCTTAAATATTTTTTTCTTTTTTATAAAAAATTTCATACTTAAATACTAAATTAATTTAATTAGATTATAAAAATAAATTTTTACAAAATATTCATAATATATAAATTTAATAATCTTTTTATAAACATACAAATAAAATAATTTAAATCTACAAAGCTAAATTTATAGTATATATAAATTAAAATTAATTAATTTCCATTAATTAATATTTATATAAAAAATAAAACATTTATAAAACATTAAAATTATATTTATATTAATTTGTAAAAAATTATACAATATATTATTTATAAAATCAATCATAAATTTATTTAAATAACATAAATTATTCATATTTATAATAAAATATTTAAAATAATTTCTAATCTACATATATTAAAAAATATAAAATAAATTACTTTTTTAAAAATAATTTTCTATTTAGATACCTTTAAATATAAAATTTGTATTTTAAAAAATAATTGTTTAATAAATATTAATAAAAAAATTTTAATTTTATTTATATATACCAATTTTTTATTTTTTTTTCATAAAAATAAATTTTAAAATTATTAAATAAAAATAAATTATTGTTTTAAATACAAAAATATTATTAATTTTATAAATATAATTTATTTTATTATTTATAATAAATATTAAATATTAAATAAAACCAAAACTAATTATAAATATATAATAACAATATATTTGTTACATAAATATAAATTAAATAAATTTATCTATTTGCTACAAAAAATTTACTATAATAAATTATTAAATTTATATTCAACAAAAAATAAACAGTTATTAAAAAATAATTAATAAATTATATTATTTATTAAATAATAAAAAATATTTTCTATAATTTAAGTAATATTTAAAATAATTTAAAATATATTAATATAAAATATAATATTTATTCATAAAATAAAATCACTATTATTTATATAATTTAAAACAAAATATTTTTAATATATAAAATTTTAAAACATTAAATATAAAAACTAAAATTATAAAATTAATAAATTTATTAATATTTTAAAAGATAATTTCAAAATTCATTTAAATATTTCAATGACAAATTATATAACAATATAAACCATTTATTTAATATAAACAAATATAATAGTATAATTATAAATAAATAAAATTAATTTTTAAATATAAACTTTAAAATAAACAAATATGAAAAGAACATACCAACCTTCAAAAATAAAAAAAAAACGTACTCATGGTTTTAGAAAAAGAATGTCAAAAAAAAATGGAAGAAAAATTTTATCTAATAAGAGAAAAAAAAAAAGAAAAAATATTTCAATATAAAAGATTTTTTCTCTTAAAAAAAATGAAATTAAAAATTAAGAATATTTTTTTAAAAAAAAAAAAAAAATATAAATTTTTATTAATAAAAAATAACACAAATAAATTTAATTATCCACGTATTGGAATAATAATAAAAAAAAAATATATAAAATTATCAGTAAAAAGAAATTTATTTAGAAGAATAATATATGAAACATTTAGATTAAATCAATATAAAATTATGAGTAAGGATTATTTATTAATAATTAAAAAAAATATATTATTTTTAAAAAAAAAATTTCTTTTTTGCTTTTTTAAAAAAATATGAAAAAATTTTTACAAAAAATAAATTTCTAAAAAAATAAAAAAATGAATTTCATAAAAAAAATTATTTTAACATTAATTATAATAATGTTTTCTTCTTCTTGAGCACAAAAATACAATTATAAATATAAAAAACATTTAAATTATCAAAATAAATATATATATATAAAAAATAATATTTTTTTAATTAAAATAAATCAAATAAACGGAAATATAAATAAAATACTTTTTCTAAAATATAAAAATAATAAATTAAATAAAAATTTAACTAACAAATTAAATATTAATATTTTAAAAGAAGAAAATAATACTAAAAAAAAAAATATATTTTTAGATAAAAAAAAAATATACATAAATAAAAAGTATATTAAAATATTATGAGAGAAAAAAAAAAATAAAATAAAATATATAAAAAGTATATTCTTAAACAAGAATTCATATAAATTATATATTAATTTAAAAATTAAAAATAATTCCGGAAAAAAAATTTTTTATAAAATATATAATAAACTAATAAATAATGAAAATACTAAAAATAATTTTAATAACATATCTTTTTTAAATAAAAAAAATATATTTAAAAAATATTTTATAGAAAATATTAAAAATAATAAAATATTTAAAGATAATTTAAAATGAATGTCTATATCAGAAAAATATTTTACTACTACTTTAGTAATACCTAATAATTTAAATAAATATAACAAAATATATATAAAAAAAAAAAATAATAATATTATTTATAAATATATAAATAATTTTAATATCAAACCTAAAAAAAAAAAAATAATTAACTATAAACTATGAATAGGTCCAAATTTAATTGAATATTTAAATAAAATAGAAAAAAAAGTAGATTTAAATAGAGATTATGGTAAATTATGATTTTTTTCTAAACCAATATTAATATTAATGAATTATATAAATAAAATTGTAAATAATTGAGGATATACAATAATTATTGTAACAATAATATTTAAAATTATTACATATCCACTAAATAAATTACAATTATTAACATTAGATAAAATAAAAAATATACAACCAAAAATTAAAAAAATAAAAAAAAAATACAAAAATAATAAATATAAATTAAATAAAAAAATATTAAATTTATATAAAAAATATAATATAAATCCCATTATTGGATTCATAATAGTAATTATACAAATACCAATATTTATATCTATATATAATGTAATTTCATACTCAGTAGAATTTAAAAACTCCAAATTTTTATTTTGAATAAAAGATTTATCTTCTTATGATAAATATTATTTATTTCCATTAATAATGGGAATATCTATGATATTATTACAAAAAAAAAATAATTTTGAAAAAAATACAAATATATTTTTTATACCATTAATATTTACAATATTATCATTATATTTTCCTAGCGGAGTATTATTATATTATATAACAAATAATTTTTTAACATTTATACAACAAAATATATTTAATTAATTTTAAATACAATGATAAAAAAATTTAAAGATACAATATTTTCACAATCAACACCTATAGGTTATGGAGGAATAGGAATAATAAGAATATCAGGAAAAAAATCTAAAATAATAGCAAAAAAAATTTTAGATAAAAAAATTATAAATAGATATGCTATATATACTCCGTTTAAAAATAAATACGGTAAAATAATAGATTTTGGGATAGCTATATTTTATAAATCACCTAATTCATTTACAGGAGAAGATATTTTAGAACTACAATGTCATGGAGGACAAAAAATTATAGAACTAATAATAGAAACAATCATAGATTTAAACATTAAAAATACTAGAATAGCAAAACATGGAGAATTTACTGAAAGAGCATTCCTAAATAACAAAATTGATCTTATTCAAGCTGAAACAATAAATTATTTAATATATTCTAAATCAAAAAAAAATATTTTTTCAGCAATAAAATCTCTAAAAGGAGAATTTTCTAAAAAAATTATATATATAATTAAATTAATTAATAATTTATTAATAAAAATAGAAAAAGAAATTAGTTTTTCAGAAAAAAATTTTAATTTATATAAAAAAAAAATAATAAAAAAAAAAAATGATCTTATTTACAAAAAAATAAAAAATATATATATAAATTCAAAAAAAAGTTTATTAATTAATAATAAAATTAAAATTTCTATTATAGGAAAACCTAATGTTGGTAAATCAAGTTTAATGAATTTACTAACTAATAAAAATATATCAATAGTTACTAATATACCTGGTACAACAAGAGATATAATAGCAAAAAAAATAAATATAAATAATAATTTTAATATAGAAATTAATGATACAACAGGATTACATAAAACAAACAATAAAATAGAAAAAATAGGAATAAAAAAAACATGAAAAATAATTAATAAATCTAAAATAATTATTTTTATGGAAAATTCATTTGATTCAACAGAAAATAATATATTTAATATATATAAAAAAAATATAAAAAAAAAACTAAAAAAAAATAAAAAAATATTATTTTTAGTACGTAATAAAATAGATATTTCAAAAGAAAAATATAAAATCATTAAAAACAAAAAATATATAATAATAAATATATCTACTAAAAAAAAAATAGGTATAAAAAAATTAAAATACGAAATTAATAAAATAATAAAAACTTTAAATAAAGAAAATATATTTTTAATTCAACAAAGACATTTAGAACTTATTAAAAAAACTAAAAAAGAAATTAAAAATATAAAAAATATATTAAAAATTAATATAAATAAAAAAAAAATTAATCTAGATATAATATATCAAAATTTATTTAATAGTCAAAAATTATTAAATAATATATTAGGAACAAAAAAATTTACTTCTAAAAAAATTATTAACAATATATTTAAAAATTTTTGTATAGGAAAATAAAAATTAATTATTTAATTTAAATATGACAATCAATATAAAAGATACAATTTTTAAAATAAACAAAAAAAATTCCAATAAAAGATTAGACATTATTTTAACTAAAAAAATTAAAAATATATCTAGAAATAAAATAAAAAAAATCATAAAAAAAAAATATATATATATAAATAACAAAATTATCACTATAGCTCATAAAAAAACTAAATATAAAGATATAATTTTAATTAAAAAAATTAAAATCAAAAAACAAATATATACATCTAACAAAAATATTAAACTAAATAAAATTTACGAAGATAAATACATATTGATTATTAATAAAAAAAATAATATTATTGTACATCCAGGATCTGGTAATTACAATAATACATTAATGAATACATTAATGTATTATTATCCTATTACATATAAGAAAGTTCCTAGATGCGGTATAATTCATAGATTAGATAAAAATACAACAGGATTATTAATAATAGCAAAAAAAAAAAAAATTTATAAAAAATTAATTAAAAATATAAAAAATAAAAAAATTGATAGAAAATATATAACTTTAGTATGAGGAAAAATAAAAAATAATGGATTTATTAATCAACCAATATGTAGACATAAATATCAAAGAAAAATAATGTCTATAAATAAAAATGGTAAAAAAGCTTTAACGTATTTTAAAATAATAGAAAATTTTTCTTTTTGTACATTACTTAAAGTTATTTTACATACTGGAAGAACTCATCAAATTAGAGTACACATGAATTATATTAAACATCCTATTATTGGAGAAAAAATATATACAAGAAAAAATATTTCTAAAAATTTTAAAATACCTTGTAAAATAAAAAAAAAAATAAATCATTTAAATAGACAAGCACTACATGCTTATTATTTAAAATTCAAACATCCTAAAAAAAAATATATAACAATAAATTCTCATATACCTCAAGATATGTGAGATATAATCTTTGAATGTAGACTGAATAAAAATATCATTAAAAATTAAATTTTAATCATCTTTCCAAAATAAAAACTGCAGAAATAGTATGTATATTATAATTTGAATAAAAAGAATTATAAAACTCCAAATTATCATTCATAAAATTACGAGCAGCACAAGAAGTAAATCTTTCATCAGAAAAAAAAATTTTTAAACCAAATTTATAAACTAAATAACTAGCAAAATTTTCTATATAATTAATAATTAATTTACGATCATTAGTATCCAAACTATATGGATAACCTATAACAGCTTTTTTAACTAATCAAATATCAATAATTTTTTTAATTTCTATTCAATTAGGTATACCTTTTTTAGCTTTTAAGCATATCAATGGACTAGCAGTTTTAGTATAATATTGACCTACAGCTACTCCAATATATTTCATACCAAAATCAAAAGCAATAATAAACATAAAATTATAATAATAACAAAATTTTTAAAATATATAATTATTTTTTAAATCAAATTTAATATATTTCTTAAATTAATTTTAGCATCACCAAATAAAATACCAACATTTTTTTTAAAAAAAATAGGATTATAAGTTTTAGAAAAACCTGTATTATAATAAATATTTTTTTTAAAAATTATACAAAATTCAGATTTTCAAATTTTTATAATAGGCATACCATATAAAATACAATTTTTATCATAATAAGCTCTAGGATTAATTATATCATTAGCACCAATAACTAAAACTAATTTATTTTTCATAAATTTATCATTTATTTGATTTAAAGAATATATATACTCATGTGTTATATGAGCTTCAGCTAACAATAAATTCATATGACCAGGCAATCTACCTGCTATTGGATGTATAATAAATTTAATTTTTATAAAATATTTCTTAATTAAAATTTTCATTAAATTAAAAATAATATTTTGTGATTGTGATACTGCCATTCCATAACCTGGAACAATAATTATTTTTTTAAAAGAAATAATTTTATCTTTTACATAAGTAATACTTAATTTATTAATATTTTTTTTTATAACAAAATCTTTATTTTTAATATTAAAATAAAATATTTTTCCAAAAATAATACTATAAATAGATCTATTCATAGACAAACACATTTTTTTAGATAAAATAAAACCAGATGAACTAACTAAAGACCCTATAATAATTAATAAATTATTATTTAATATAAATCCTGAAATTACAGAAGATAATCCAGAATAAGCATTCAATAAAGAAATTAATATAGGTACATCTGAAGAATCTAAACTATTTAATATATTAAATCCTAAAAAAATACTAACTAAAAAAATTATAAAATATATTAAAATAAAATATTTATAATAACTCACTTTTAAAAAAAAATATAATAAAAATATTAAAATAAAAATATTAAAATAAAAAACTTTTTTTTTTACATAAAAATTATTAAATAAACGAACATTAATTAATTTAAAATAAGAAATTATTGAACCTATAAAAGTTATTGATCCAATAAAATTACTAAAAAAAATTTCTAATAAATTAATTATATTATTATATTTATACAAAAAAATATTATTATATCCTATAATAACTGCTGATAAACCTATAAAACTATGCATCAAAGTTATTAATTCAGGTATACTTGTAATATTAATTACCAAAGATATTAATAAACCTATTAAACCAGTAAAAAAAAATAAAAAAATAGTAAAAAAAAATAAAAATTTATTTTTCAAAGAAAATATATAATAAATTACAGGAATTAATATTCCCAAAAAACCACAATACACACCATATAAAAATTTTTTTTTATCAGAAAAAAAAAATAAACATATAAATAATAATATTATAGATAAAAAATTTAATACATAAAATAAATTTATATTACTAAACATTTATATTAACCTCTAATGAAATAATATTTTCAATATACGCTGAGTAATAAAAAAACCAGAAAATATATTTATATTCACTAAACTTAAACTTATTATAGAAAGAAAAATATTAAAAAAATTACTACTTTGATTAATTTGTATTAAACAACCTATAATTACTATACTAGAAATAGAATTTGTTAAAGACATTAAAGGAGTATGTAAAAAATTTTTAATTTTATTTATACTAATAAAACCTAAAAAATAAGAAAATAAAAATATAAATAAATTATTTAAATAAATCCAAAAAACAGAATTATAAAAATTTATCAATATAAAAATATAAAATAAAAATATTAATAATAAATTTTTATAACAAAAAAATATGTATTTACAAACACTAAAATTACTTTTATAAACATAATTTTTTTTTTTATTTTTATTTAAAATATTAATTTTATTTAATAATTTTCCTTTATATAAAACAATAATTTTTTTAAAAATAATGTCATTAAAATTATAATTAATATTAATATTTTTATCTAAAATTAATTTCAAAAAATTTACTATATTATTACTGTATAATTGAGAAATTGCTACAGGCATTAAATTAGAAAAGTCATTATAACTTATAATTTTAATATCATTAAATTTTAATAAACCATTTACTTTACTTAAGATACAATTTCCTCTACCTTTAAAAATATTATCTACTATAACTCTATTAGGTTTCATTATATTCAATAAATCATAATTAATTATTAAAGGAGGTATATTTTCTTTAGAAATAGCGGAAGTAATAATTATATTAAATTTATTAATATTTTTAAACAAAAATTCATTTAAAAATATATCATCTATATCTAAAAATTTCGCTCCTAAACTATTAATTTGATCTTTTATTTTCTTATTACAATCATACACATAAACACTAGCACCAATAATTTTAGAAAAACTAATTGCAGATAAACCAAAAATACCAGCTCCAATAATTAAAATTTTTATTGGATTAATTTTACCACAAGGAAATATTTGATTACCAATAAAATTTCTATATTCATATATACCTTCAATAACAGATCTATAACCTGAAACATAAGATATAGAACTTAAAACATCTATTGTTTGAACTCTAGAAATTCTAGGTAAATATTTTAAAATAATTAAAGTAATTCTTTTTTTCTTTAAAATATCTAAATTATTAATATGTTGTAAATCAGGATCTAAACAAATTAATGTTGAATTATCTTTTAAAAGATTTAATTCTTTCAAATTAGGAAAATGTATTTTTAAAATTATATTACTATTTCAAATAGATTTTTTATTTTTTATAAAAGCTCCATATTTAATATAATCTATATCATTATAATTGCATAATTTTCCAGAATTTTTTTCTATATAAATATTTTTTAAACCTATTTTTTTTATATTTAAAACATCTTTAGGAATTAAAGAAACTCTATTTTCAAATTTTTTTTTTTCTTTAATTATACTAATTGATAACATAATATTTACCTAAAATATAAATTTACTCATTATATATAATGAAAAAAAATAAAATTAAATATATAATAGCATATAAATAATATATTTAAATAAATTTATATGTAACTTTAATATAATAGAGTCTTAAAAAATGAATAAAATACTATTTTATAGTGCACAAAAATACGAAATTAAATATTTTAATAAAATAAATAAAAAATATAATTTTAAAATTTATTACACTAAAAAACAATTAAATAAATATACAATAAAAAAATCAAAAGGATTTAAATATATATGTATATTTGTAAATGACAATATAAAAAAAAAAGAAATAATAGATAAATTAAAAAAATTCAATATAAAAATAATTGCATTAAGATGCACAGGACATAATAATGTAAATTTACAATTATTAAAAAAAAATAACATCAAAGTTATAAATGTTAAATCATATTCACCCGAATCTATTGCTGAATTTACATTAGGATTAATATTATCTTTAAATAGAAAAATACATTTAGCTTACCAAAATACAAAAAACAAAAATTTTTTACTAAACAATCTCGTAGGATTTAATTTAAAAAATAAAACAATAGGAGTTATAGGAACAGGTAAAATAGGTTTAATTGTAATTAAATTACTACAAAATTTTGGTACTAAAATATTAGCTTTTGATATAATTAAATCAGAAGAAGTACTAAATTTAGGAATTAAATATACTTCATTAAACAAAATATACAAATATTCAGATATTATAACTTTACATTGTCCTTATAATAAAGAAAGCCATCATATAATTAATACAAAATCTATAAAAAAAATGAAAAAAAAAGTTATGATAGTAAATACTAGTAGAGGTGAATTATTAAAAACTAAAGATATAATTAAAGCTATAAAAAACAAAAAAATTGGATCATTAGCTATAGATGTATATGATAAAGAAAAAAAATATTTTTTCCAAGATAAATCTAATAAGATTATAAAAGATGATAATTTAAATCTATTATTATCCTATAATAATGTACTAATAACTAGCCATCAAGCTTTCCTAACTAAAGAAGCATTAATTAATATAGCAAAAATAACTTTAGATAATATATATAAAATATCACTAAATTTAAAATGTGATGATTATATTTAAAAAAAATATAATGAATAAAAAAAAAAATAAAAATTCCTCTTTTAAAAGAGGAATAAATAAAAAAATTATTTTAAAAATATCTAAAATAAGAAAAGAACCAAAATGAATGCTTAATTTTAGATTAAAATCATATAAAATATGAAAAAAAATGAAAGAACCACATTGGTTAAATGGTAAATATAAAAAAATTAATTATAAAAAATATAAATTTTATTCACCTCCAAAAAAAAAACATAATGAAGAAATTAAAAATACATTTAATAAATTAAGAATAAAAAAAAAAAAAAATCTAAAATAGCTATAGATATTATTTTAAATTCTACTTCAATAAAAACTACATATAAAGATAAATTACTTAATAAATTTGGCATCATATTTTGTTCCTTTAATGAAGCAGTTCATAAATATCCACATTTAATTAAAAAATATATTGGAAATGTAGTACCTATAAATGATAATTTTTTTTCTACTTTAAATAGTGCAGTATTATCTGATGGAACATTTATCTATATACCAAAAAATACAAAATGCCCAATAAATTTATCATCATATTTTAGAATAAATAAAAATATTGGACAATTTGAAAGAACTTTAATTATTCTAAAAAAAAATAGCTACTTAAATTATATAGAAGGATGTTCTGCTTCTGTACAAAAATATCATCAATTACATGCAGCAGTAGTTGAGATAATATTATATAAAAATTCAGAAATTAAATATTCAACTATACAAAACTGATTTCCAGGTAATCCTAAAGGAGGAGTATACAATTTTGTTACTAAAAGAGCCTTATGTAAAGGAAAAAATAGTAAAATATCATGAATACAACTTGAAACAGGATCATCTATAACATGAAAATATCCTAGTGCAATACTTTTGGGTAATAATTCTATAGGAAATTTTTATTCTATATCATTAACTAAACTTAATCAACAATCTGATACAGGAACAAAAATGATTCATATAGGTAAAAATACTAAATCATTTATTTTAGCTAAAAGTATTGCAACAGATAAAAGTAGAAATACACATAGAAGTTTAGTTAAAATAAATAAATATTCTAAAAAATCTAAAAATTTCACTAAATGTGAATCATTAATAATAGGAGATAATTGTAGTGTATTTACACTTCCTTATATAAAATCATATAATAAAACTTCATGTATAGAACATGAAGCTAGTACTTCATATATTAAAAAAGAACAAATTTTTTTTCTTCTACAAAGAGGTATAAAAAAAAACAATGCATTATCAATGATAATGAATGGATTTTGTCAAAATATTATAAATAAATTTCCAATAGAATTTTATATAGAAATTGAAAAAATATTTAAAATTCTTTAAAAACATTTATTTTACAATATATATTATATATTATGTATATACTAAATATAAAAAATTTAAAAGTAAAAATAAATAAAAAATACATTCTCAGTAATATAAATATAAAAATTAAATATGGTGAAATACATGTATTAATTGGTCCAAATGGATCAGGTAAAAGTAGTTTATCTTTAACTCTAGCTGGAAACAAAAAATATAAAATTATTAATGGATCAATAAATTTTGAAAATAAAAATATTAATAATTTATCTATAGATAAAAGAGCTAGAAAAGGTTTATTTATATCTTTTCAAAATAATATTGAAATACCAGAATTAAATAATCAATACTTTTTATTTCAATCTTACAATTCAATTGCAAAATATAAAAAAAAAAAGAAAATAAATTTTATAGAATTTAAAAAAAAAATACTTAAATATTTGAATAAATTAAATTTTTCAAAAAAATTCTTACAAAGATCATTAAACAAAGGTTTTTCTGGAGGGGAAAAAAAAAAAAATGATATATTACAAATATTACTTTTAAGTCCTAAATTAATTATTTTAGATGAAATAGATTCAGGTTTGGATATATTAACATTTAAAAAAATTACTAAAATAATAAATAATTTAAAAAAAAAAAAAAAATCTTTTTTAATTATTACTCATAATTTTGAAATATTTAATTTTATTCATGTTAATAAAATACATATACTAAATAAAGGTAAAATTATAAAATCAGGTAAAAAAAAACTTATTAATATAATAAAAAAAAAAGGATATGATTACTTTGAAAAATAAAATTTTTTAAAAATATAATTATGTATAAAAAAAAAAATAATAATAGAATAATTAATAAAAAAAAAATCAAATATATTTTAAAAAAAATATCTAAAAAAATACTTCCCATAACATCAATTAAGATAATTATTTTAGGACAAAAAATTATTATATATCAAGAAAAATATATACATAAACTAATTTTTATAAAATTTAAAAATAAAAAAAGTAAATATTTTTATATAAATAAATCTATAAAAAATAATAAAAAAAAAAATATTAATATAATTATACATTTAATTATAATAAAAAGAAAAAAAAATGATTTTATAAATATAGATATATCAATTAATAAAAAAACTAATATTTCTATATTAGAAGAATATATAAACATAAAAAAAAATAAATATTTTAATTATCATTTAAATATGATAATAAATAAAAAATCTACAGTAAATTTTATACGTATAATAAATACAAAAAAAAAATATAAATTTTATATTGTAGATAATATTAAAATAAATAATAAATCTAAATTAAATAAATTTATTTTTTTTATAAAATTTAAAAATATAAATTTAAATACAAATATATTATTAAAAAAAAAATCTATTTTAAATATAAAAAGTATATCAACAATTAAAAAAAAAAATATTATTAATTATAAAACTAACATAATACATTATTTATGTAAAAATAAAAGTTATCAAAAACATAACAATATTCTTTTAGAACCAGGAAAAATAAATTTTTCGGGATGAATAAAAATATTTAAAAAATCTAATAATTCTAAAGCTATTATAAATAATAATAATTTATGTATTTGTAAAAAATCAATCATTAATTCTTCACCTAAATTAGGTATATGAAATAAAAATACAAAATGTAAACATAGTGTTAAAATAAATAATTTAAATAAAAATGAAATATTTTATTTATTAACAAGAGGTATTAAATATTTAAATATTAAAAAAATTTTAATATTAAATTTTATAAAAAAAATATTAATAAAAATAAAAAACAAAAATATATATAAAAAAATATTGTATATATATTTAAAATTAATTAAATAATATTTATGAAATATAATATAAAAAAAATAAAATTAGATTTTCCTATATTGAGAAAAAAAATTAACGGTAAAAAAATAATTTATTTAGATAATGCATCTACATCACATAAACCAAAATCAGTAATTAAATATCAAAAAAAATTTTATGAAAACTATTATTCTTCAGTAAATAGAAGTACTTATACTCTAAGTAATAAAAATTCTAATGATATAGAAGATATAAGAATAAAAATAGCTAATTTTATCAAAGCAAAATCACCTGAAGAAATAATTTTTGTACAAAATTCTACTGAAGGAATTAATTTAATTAAAAATATATTAGGTAAAAAATACATATCTTCTAAAAATAATATAATTATTTCTATAATAGAACATCATGCTAATTTTGTTCCATGATATATTCTTTCCAAAGAAACAGGATGTAAAATTAAAATTATTAATATTAATAAAAAAGGATATATAGACATAAAAAAATTAAAAAATTTAATTGATAAAAATACTAAAATTCTATCTATTACTCATATATCTAATGTTATAGGAATAGAAAATCCTATAAAAAAAATAATTAAAATAGCTAAAAAATTTGATATTATTACAATAATAGATGGTTCTCAATCTATAATACATAAAAATATCAATGTAAAAAATATAAATTGTGATTTTTATATTTTTTCAGGACATAAAATGTATGCTCCTACAGGTATAGGAGTAGTATATTGTAAAAATAATATTATTAAACACTTAGATCCATGAAAAGTAGGAGGAGGTATCATAGCAAATATAAATATTAAAAAAAATAAAATTAAAAACATAAAATTTATTAATTCACCATGAAAATTTGAAGCTGGAACTTATAATTTAGAATCAATTATAGGATTAAGTAAATCGATAGATTATATTCAATCAATAGGACTAAAAAACATTATTAAATATGAAAAAAAAATTATCAATTATACATTAAATAAATTAAAATTGATACCATCTATTCATATTTATGGATCATATTCTAAAACAAGTTTAATATCATTTAATATTAAAAACTATCATTGTTATGATATAGGTATGTTATTAGACCAATATGGTATATCTATAAGAACTGGAAATCAATGTTGTATACCATTAATGAAATTTTATAATATTCCTGGAGTATGTAGAATATCAATAGCAATGTATACATCTAAAAAAGATATAAATACATTTGTTTATACATTAAACAAAATAATTAATTTACTTAAATAAAAATGAAAAATTTACCTAATAAAAAAGATATCTTATATAATTTAAAATTATGTTGAAATAATAAAGAAAAATTAATTTATTTAATAGATTTAGGTAAAAATTTACCATTAAATAACGAAAATATACGTAAAAAAAAATATATAATTTATAAATGCCAAAGTAATATATGAATAAAAATAAAAAAAAAAGACAATATTCTTAAAATAAATGGAGATAGTGATGCTTCTATTATTAAGGGTATCATAGCAACAATTATAATAGCCTATAAAAATAAAAAAATAAAAAATAATTTAAATCAAAAAATAAGTAATTTTTTTAAAAAAATAAATTTATTTCAAAAATTAACTTTGAATAAATTAATAAATTTTAAAATTATTTTTTTATATATACAAAAAAAAATTTTAAATTATAAAAATAATAAAAATTTAATTATTCAATAATAATAATTTACTTATATAAAAAATAAATTTAATTTAAACATTATAATATTTTATTTAAATATATATGTTATGAAACATAATTAAAATAAGTTTATCAACTTTTTTATCTAAAATAATAGGTTTTATAAGAGATATAACAATAGCAAATTTTTTTGGTATAAATATAGAAACTGATTCTTTTTATACTGCATTTAGATTACCTAATATGTTAAGAAAGATATTTGCTGAAGGTGCTTTTACATATGTTTTTATACCTATACTAAGTGAATATAAACAAAAATACTCAAAAAAAAAAATTAATGAATTAATTTCTACAGTTTATTTTATATTATTGCTAATACTAATAATAATAACTATATTAGGAATAATTATCGCTCCACAAATAATAAAAATAATGTCTCCTGGTTTTATAAAAGATAAAAATAAATTTCAATTAACAGTTAATATATTAAAAATTACTTTTCCTTACATAATTTTAATATCTTTATCTTCATATTTAACCTCTATACTGAATATATGAAATGTATTTTTACCACCTACATTTATACCAATTATTTTAAATACAACAATAATTTTTTGTAATTTATTTATTATTAAATATTTTAATAAACCAATATATGGATTAGCATGATCAATAATTATAGGTGGTATATTGCAATTAATATATCAAAAAATAAGTATAAAATATTTACCATTAAAAATAAAATTTAATAAAATTAATCTATTTCATCCAGGAATAAAAAAAATATTTATAAATATATGTCCAGTTATATTAGGTATGTTAATGTACCAAATATCACAAATATTAAATAGTAATATAACTTCATATTTACAAGAAGGATCTACATCTTGAATATATTATGCAGATAGATTAATAGAATTACCTTTAAGTATAATAGGTACTACAATAAGTAGTATATTATTAACACAATTATCTAATAGTTATCATAAAAATGATAAATTAAAATTCAACAATTTAATCAATAAATACATTAAAATTACCTTATTATTAAGTATTCCTATATCTATATTTTTAATTTTTACATCTAAATTTATAATCATAACTTTATTTAAATATGGTAAATTTACCATAAAAGATGTTTTAATGACATCTAAAATTTTAATTGCTTATGCATTTGGTTTAACAGGACTAATATTTATAAAAATAATAACACCATGTTTTTATTCTCAATATAATACTCAAATACCTATTAAAATTGCATTATTAAACTTAATAAGCACTCAAATAATAAATATTTTTACAATAAAAATATTTAAATATTCAGGTTTAGCTTTATCAATAAGTATATCTTCTTATATAAATTCTATTATATTATATTTACAATTAAAAAAAAAAAAAATTATCGATATTAAATATAATTGAATATTATTAATTATTAAAATTATTATATCTAGCATAATAATGCTATTTTCTCTAAATTTTTTTTATAATTATTCTACTAATAATTTCATTAATCTAAGTATTAGATTTAGATTAATGAAACTATTATTTATAACTATTACTAGCGGTAGTATATATATAATTAGTTTATTTTTGCTAGGAATAAAAATTAATTAAATTTTCTTTATTAAAGAACAGTTTTTTTTAATGATTTAACACAATCAATAGAAGATTGAACAGTATCTATTTTTTCCGCTAAATCATCTGATATTTCAATATTAAATTCTTCTTCTAAAGCCATAATTAATTCTATAATATCTAAAGAATCTGCTCCTAAATCATTAATAAAAAATTTATTATTCTCTACTTCTTCTAATTTAACACCCAATTGATCACTAATAATTTCTTTAATACGTTCCTCTAGACTTGACATATTTAATAGTTCCTTCGCTTTTTAATTAAAATTAAATTTATTTGATATTATACATTATCTAATAATTAACTATATAAATTATATTATACAAAAATAATATTAATATTTTATATAAAATACTTTATTATTTTTTTATAATATCTAAAATATGATGATATAAAGAATATCTACCTGTTTTTTTATCAAAAAATAAATTAGGTAATTTTAAACTTTTATGAGACCTACGATGTCCTATTCTAGACCTACTTTTTTTACTTTTTTGTACAGCCATAAAAACTCCTAAATAGTTAATAATTCAAATTATTGATTTTATTTATAATCAATAATAATTTTTTATCTAAATTTATACAAATTTTTTTTTTAATTTTTAAAACAGGATGATAAAAAGAAATAAAATAGGCATGTAAAAATAATCTCCTAATTTTAATTTCTGAAAAAAGAATTTTATCTAAACATTTATTACCATAAATATTATCAAAAATAATAGGAAAACCTAAATTACTAGTATGTAATCTTATTTGATGATTACGTCCAGTTAATGTTTGAACAGATAATAATGTATAATTATTAATATATTTTAAAATTTTAAAATTAGACTGAGAAAATTTTTTATTACAAATAAAAAATTTATTATATTTTTTTTTAGATATAAAATTTTTTATTAATTTTATATTTTTAGGTCAATTACCATGTACTAAAATAAAATATTTTTTAATAATATTCTTATTTTTAAAATCTTGTTGTAATTTACATAAAACCATTCTATTTTTAGCTATTAATAATATACCAGAAGAATTTTTATCTATACGATGAATTAATTCTAAATAATGGTTATTATATATTTCATTTCTTAAAATATCTATTATATTAATATTTACTTTAGTACCACCATGAACACAAATTCCATAAGGTTTATTAAAAGCTAATAAAAATTTGTCTTCATATATAATCATATTTTTAAATTTTAAAATGTTATTTTTACTTATATATATTTTTTTATTTAACGAATTTAATTTTATTAAAGGCAATCTTATTACATCAAGTAATTTTAATTTATATTTATGTGAAACACGTTTTTTATTTATTCTAATATTACCTTTACGTATTAAAGAATAAATTTTATTTTTAGATAAAAATTTTATTTTTTTAAATAAAAAATTATCTATCCTTTGATTAACAGAATTATTATCAATAGTAACAAAATTTAAAAAAAATTTTTTTTTCATTTAAATATTATAAATAATTTTTCTTTAAATACATAAAATATATTAAAAATATAAAAATAAATATGTAATAATTAATATTTAAATTAAATAAACAAATAGAATTTATTTAAAATATTGAAATAAATAAATCTGAGAAGTAAAAATGAAAAGAATGTTAATTAACGCTACACAAAAAGAAGAATTAAGAATAGCCTTAGTAGATGGACAAAAATTATATGATTTAAATATAGAAAACACAAAACATAAAAAAAAAAAATTAAATATTTATAAAGGTAAAATAACTAGAATAGAACCAAGTTTAGAAGCAGTTTTTATAGATTATGGATCTAAAAAAAATGGTTTCTTACCAATAAAAGAAATTTCAGAAAAATATTTAAATAAAAAAGAAATCAATAATGTTAAAAATATACTATATGAAGGACAAGAATTAATAGTACAAATATATAAAGATGAAAGAGATAATAAAGGAGCAGCATTAACAACATTTATATGTTTGGTAGGTAATAATTTAATTTTATTACCAAATAATCCTAAATCCAATGGAATATCCCGTAGAATAGAAGGAAAAGAAAGAAAAAAAATTAAGTCTAAACTAAAGAAAATAAATTTACCAAAAAATATGAGTCTAATTATTAGAACATCAGGAATAAATAAATCTTTGGAAGAATTAAAATCAGATATATCTTTAAAATTAAAACATTGAGAATATATTAAAAAATATTCTAAAAAAAAAAGTGCACCTTCATTAATATACCAAGAAAATAATATTTTTACTCGTATATTTAGAGATTATTTATATAATGATATAAATGAAATTATAATTGATAATTATAAAATATATGAACTAGCTATAGACCAAATGTATGAATTAAACAAAAAAGATTTTATAAAAAAAATAAAATTTTATAAAAAAAATATACCATTATTTATATACTTTCAAATAGAATCTCAAATAGAATCAGCATTTAAAAGAAAATTAAGATTACCTTCAGGAGGATCTATAACAATAGATATTACAGAAGCATTAACATCAATAGATATAAATTCATCTAAATCTACTAAAAACAAAAATATAGAAAATACTGCTTTAAATACTAATTTAGAAGCTACTGAAGAAATAGCTAAACAATTAAAATTAAGAGATGTAGGTGGATTAATAGTAATAGATTTTATAGATATGTCTATATCAAAAAATCAAAAAATAATAAAACATAAATTAAAAAAAATAATTAAAGAAGATAGGGCTAAAATACAATTAGGAGATATTTCTAAATTTGGTTTATTAGAAATGTCTAGACAAAGATTAAATTCCTCTCTGAGAGAATCTAGTTATTATATGTGTCCAAGATGTTGTGGTTCAGGTAATATTAGAGATAATGAATCATTATCTTTATCTATATTAAGAATTATAGAAGAAGAATCTCTTAAACAAAACACTAAAAAAATACATGCTATAGTTCCTATTACTATAGCTTCATATTTACTAAATGAAAAAAGAAATCATTTATATTATATAGAGAAAAGACAAAAAAAAAAAATTAAAATTATAATTATACCTAATCATGAAATAGAAACACCTAATTATTCTATTATTAGAATTAAAAAAAGTGGAGAAAAATATCCTTTAAAAAACAATAATATAAATAATAATAAAAATATAAAAAAAAAATATATTATTAAAAAAAAAATAAAATTTTCAAATACTGATACATATATAAATTCAAAAATTAAAAATAATAAAAATATGAATATATTACTAAATATAAAAAAAAAAATATGAGAAAATATGAATTTATTAATTAATAAATTAAAAAAATTCATCTTTCAAGAAAGAATTATATTTAAAAATAATAATATCAAAAATAATAAAAAAAATTTTTTTTGAAAAAAAAATAAAGATAATAAAAAAAAAACATTTAATAAAACATCATTTAAAAAATAATAAAATTTTGATATGAACAAATATAATCATAAAAAAATAGAAAAAAAAATTCAAAAATATTGAGTAAAAAAAAATATTTTTAAATCTAAAATAAATATAAAAAAAAAAAAATATTATTGTTTATGTATGCTACCTTACCCTTCAGGGGAATTACATATGGGTCATGTAAGAAATTATACTATAGGAGATATTATTGCTAGATATAAAAGACTAAATAATAAAAATGTATTACATCCAATAGGATGAGATTCATTTGGATTACCTGCTGAAAATGCAGCTATAAAAAATAATACATCTCCATATATTTGGACTTTTAATAATATTAAATATATGAAAAAACAATTATTAAATTTAGGTATAAGTTATGATTGAAGTAAAGAAATTAATACTTGTAAAATAAATTACTATAAATGAGAACAATGATTATTTATAAAATTATTTAAACATAAATTAATATATAAAAAAAAAAGTAAAGTAAATTGATGTCCAAAAGATAAAACTGTTTTAGCAAATGAACAAGTAATATCTAATAAATGTTGAAGATGTAATTCAATAGTAAAATATAAAAATATTTCACAATGATTTATTAAAATAACTAAATATGCTGATAAATTATTAAAAGATTTAAAAAAACTAAAATATTGACCAAAAAAAGTTATTAAAATGCAACAAAAATGAATTGGTAAATGTAAAGGTATAGAAATAAAATTATTTATTAATTCAATAAAAAAATACATAAAAATATTTACATCTAAATTAATAAATATATTTAATTCAATATGTATATCAATATCTATTGATCATAAAATCGTACTAATAATTAAAAAAAAAGATAAAAAACTTTACAAAAAAATTAAAAAAAAAATATCTAATAATAAAAAAAATTGTTTTGGTATATACACTGAATTATATACCATAAATCCAATAAATAATAAAATTTTACCTATATGAATAACAAACTTTACAGAAGAAAAATATAATACTAAAGCTATTTTAATAATAAAAAATAATTACAAAAAATACAATATATTTATAAAAAAATATAATTTAATACATTCTAATTTTAAATATACAAAAAAGAAAAATAATATATATATAAAAAAGATCAAAAATATTTTATTAAAAAAAAAAATAATAAAAAAAAAAATAAATTTTAAAATAAAAGATTGAGTTATATCTCGACAAAAATATTGAGGAGTACCTATACCTATAGAATATTATAATAACTCTTATAAATTAGTAAATAAAAATAAATTACCTATAATTTTACCTAAATTAAAAAAAAAAAATTTTTCTAGTAATTATTTAAAAAAAAATAAATTATGAAATACTTATAAAATTAAAAATAAAAAAATAAAAAGAGAAACTGATACTTTAGATACTTTTATGGAATCATCTTGATATTATTTAAGATATACATCACCAAATTATAATTTGGGTATTTTTAATACTCAAAAAGTTAATTATTGATTACCAGTAGATATATATATAGGAGGAATAGAACATGCAACTATGCATTTAATTTATTTTAGATTTATGCATAAATTTTTTAAAAAGATAGGTTTATTAAAATCTAATGAACCAGTAAAAAAATTAATTTGCCAAGGAATTGTATTATCCGATACTTATTATTATATAAATAATAAAAAAAAAAAAATTTGAGTAAATTTTAAAAAAGTAGAAAAAAAAATATTAAATAATAAAAAAATATTTTTATTAAAAAATAAAAATATTAAATTAAAATACATTGGAAAACAAAAAATGTCTAAATCCAAAAATAATGGTGTTAATCCAATGAAAATAATTAAAAAATATGGAGCAGATACATTAAGATTATTTATTATTTTTTCCACTCCAATAGAAAAAAATTTAGAATGAAATGAAAATAATATTATAGGATGTTATAGATTTTTAAATCGTTTATGAAATTTAGTCTTAAATTTTAAAAAAAAAAATAAAAAAATAAATAATATTATTAATGATAATAATTCTAAAAAACAAATTTATATAAAATATTTTTTAAATAAAATAATTTATGAAATAAATAAAAATATAAATATAAAAAATAATTTTAATACTGTAATATCTAAAATTATGGAATTTACAAATATATTAATTGATTATCAAATAATTAATAAAAAAGATTATATACTAAAAAAAAAATGTATAAATAAAACTTTAATTTTAATTTATCCGTTTACTCCTCATATAAGTTTTTATTTATGAAAAAAAATGAAAAATAAAAATACTATTGATGAAATATCATGACCTAAAATAAATAATAAATATTTAAATATAAAAATTAAAATAGAAATTGCTGTACAAATAAATGGAAAAACTAAAAAAAAAATTATTATATATAAAAATGAAAAAAAAAAAAAAATATTAAATTTAATATATAAAAATAATATAATTAATAAATTTATAAAAAATAAAAAATATATTTTAAAAATAATATATATAAAAAATAAAATTATAAACTTTGTTACTAAAAAGTAATAAATATGAATAAAAAAAATATAATACATAAAAAAATATATTATATATATGGAAACAATATATTTAAAAAAAATAAATATAAAAATATTATTAAAAATAATATTAAATTAAAATTTAAAAATACTACTACTATAAATATAGTAGTAGATAATAATGTAAATTGAAAAGATATATATAAAAAAATTATTTTTCAAAATTTTTTTTCAAAAATAAGAATAATTATAATAAATTTTATAGAAAAAATTAAAAAATTAAATGAATTAATTGAACAAAATATTTTTAAAAAAAAATCTTTTAAAAAAATAAATAGTATATTTATAATTTTAAATATTGAATTTAAAAAAAAAATTAAAAAAATACAAATTAACAAATTTAAAAAAAAATACTCTGTGAAATTTATAGAATGTATTATAAATAATGATATAAAAAAAAAAAATTCTACTAATAACAATATATTAGAAAAAAAATATTTAAGTAATAAAATTATACAAAAATTAGTAAAATCATTAAATAAAAAAAATATAGAAAAAAATTATATACTACTTAAAAAAATAGAAAAAAATAATTTAAATAAATTAATAATATTAAATATTTTATTTAAATACGTAATTAAAAATATTTACAAATTTAATGATAAAAAAAAAATTAAAATATTAAAATTAATTAAAATATGTGATATATATATTAAAAAAGGCATAGATATATCTTGAATAAATTTTAATATCATTTCATGATATATAATAAAAAATTAAATAAATACCTTATATTTAAGGTATTAATTTACAATAAAAAAAAATTTTTAATACCTACTAAAATTAGTTGTATACCATAAGTAAATAAAATAACAGAAAATATTTTATTAAAAATTATAATTATAGCATTAGAAAAATAATTTTTTAAAACAAGTACTAACTCAAAAAATAATCAACAAAAAAAACAAAATAAAATTATAGAAATAACAAAAAAAAAATATTCTAAAAAATATTTACAATTATTTCCATAAGTAATCAACATAGTAATAGAACTAGGTCCAGCCATTAATGGAAAAGATATTGGAGTTAATAATTTAATAAAATTAACATTTTTTTTACGATATTTAGAATTTTTACTGCTATTATCTGAATAATCATTAATAACATTAAAAGAATTAAAAGAAATTAATAAACCACCTGTTATTTGTAATATATTAATATTTATATCAAAAAATTTTAAAATTTTTTCTCCTAATAAAAAAGTAAATAATAATACAAAAAACATTATAAAATTAATATATAAATTAAATTTTTTTTTTCCACTTTTTTTAATACTATCTACATTAGATATAAATATAGGTATTAAACCTATAGGATTAATTAATACAAATAATTTTTTAAAAAATTGTATATATTGATAATAATTAAACATAATATTTAAAAAATTTAAATTAATAATTTATTTACTATATTGTTATAAGTAATATTTCTTTTTTTAATACTATTTAAAAAAATATTTTTATTTCCATAAATAGTAATTTTTTTTTTTGCTCTAGTAAGAGCTGTATAAATTATTTCTCTATTTAATAAATCAGAATTATAATCAGGTAATATTAATAATATATGTTTAAATTCAGAACCCTGAGATTTATGTACCGTAATAACTCAATTATTATCTCAACAATTTAAACTTTTATAATTAATAAATCTAATATCATTGTTAAAACTCAAAAATAATAATTTATATTCATTTTCTAAAAAAACAAAAAAACCTACATCACCATTAAATAATTTTAAATCATTATTATTTTTATTAATTAATATAGGTTCACCCATATAATGATAACAATTTAAATTAGAAATATACAATATATTTTTAACCAAATTGTTTTTTAAAAAAAAATTATTTATATATTTATTTAAAAAATTAACACCAAAATAAGTTTTTTTTATAACAGTTATAATTTGAAAATTATTAAAAATTTTTCATATTTTATTTAAAGAAAAATTAAAATTTATAAAATTAATATATTTCATATATTTTTTTATACAAAAATCTAATAAAAAATAAAAATTATATTTTTCTGAATTATAAAAATTAAAATTTTTTTTAAAATTATTTTTGTATAAAAATTTATCTATCTTTTTAAAAGAACCCAAATTAATTAAATTAGTTAATTTATAAACATATGAACTTTTTTTAAAACGATAATTCTTTTTTAAGAAAAAAATATTTTTAAATTTAAATAAATAATTAATATATGTAGTATTAAAATTTAAAATATTATTTAATATATTTTTATATAATTTTTCTTTACTAGAATAAAATGAATAATTAATAAATTTACATATTTCATTAAATAACGAACTTGATTCTATAGGACCAATTTGGTTACTATCACCTAAAAAAATAATTTTTTTTACATATTTTAAACAAGAAAATAAATAAAACATTAAAGATATATCAATCATAGATGATTCATCAATAATCAAAATATCAATATTAGTAACATTATTTTCATTTTTATTAATTATATTTTTTTTATAATTAAAACCTAAAAATTTATGAATTGTAATAGCTTTTTTAGGTAAAATATTTTTATATGTACTACTTTTATTTAAAAAAATAAATTTTTTTCTTAAAAAATAAGTTATATTAGAAGCAGATTTTCCAGTAAAAGTAATAATTTTAATACATTTATTATTTTTAAATTTATATATTTTATATAAAACTAAAATTAATACTGAAATTAAATTAGTTTTACCAGTACCTGGTCCACCAGAAATAATAGAAATTTTATTTATAATAGATCCTATAATAGATAATTTTTGATATATATCTAAATTAAATTTACTTAAATATTTAAGTAAATTATTTTTATTAATACATAAATTATCCTTTTTAAAAAAATTTTTATTAATATAATTAGTTACATATTCTTCATATATTCAAAATTTATATAAATAAATACAATTATTATATAAAATCAAAGGAGTTTTATATAAAAAATAATGTTTACCTATAATTTTATATTCAAATAAAATTTCTACACATTTATCTAATGAAATATATTTAGAAAAAAAATAATTTAAAAAACTTAATATATAATTAGAAAATATATTTTTATTTCATATTTTATTTAAAGGTAAACAAACATTACCTAATCTACTAGATAAACTTACTAATACATTAAAAAGTATTATAACATCAGAACAAAAACCATTAAATTCAAAAACTTTAGAAAAATATACATCTATCAAACTAATTTGTTTTTTTTTAAGACATTTAGATAAAAAAAAATTAATCTCACTAAACATTTTATTTTATTTTAAAAAACATATTTAATTTATTAATTAATAAAAAATCAGGTCTAGTATAAAAAATACCTGTAAAAGATTTATTTTTATTGTCTAAAAATAATCCACGTAAAAATATATAATATATACCCCCAAAATTATAATTATAATTATATTTTTTAACGTTAATTTTAAGATAATTATGTAATGCTATTGAATACAATATATATTGTACATTATAATTATGTAAATAAATATATTCATATAAAATATTATTTTTATAATTAATATAATTATCACCCAATCAATTAGTTTTATAATCAACTATAAAATATCTATTTTTATAAAAAAATACTAAATCAATAATTCCATTCAAAAAACCTTCAAAATTATTTTTATTATAACTAATATTTTTATTTCATTTTAAAAAACAGTCATATTTTTTCATTATATTCATAAATTTTTTAAAATTAAATTTTTTAATAGGTAAAAAAAAATCAAATTCTTTATATAAAAAAGATATTTTATTACTAGATAAACAAATATTATTTGTTAATAAATTTACATTTAAAATATTAAATAAAATTTTTTTTATAAAAAAAAAATATTTTTTTAAAATATTAAATTTAAACATATAATATAAAATTATATTATTATCTAATAGATTTAAAAAATCTACTTTTTCTAAAATTTTATGAAAAAAATTACCAATTTCTTTTCCTTTAGGTAAAAAACAATCATATTTTTTTTTATAAATATAATTTTCTACACATATAGAATTATCTTTAATAAATTTATTAGAAGTAATTTTAGAAAAATTTAAAATAAATTTTTTATATTCATAAAAAAAAAGATTACTATTATTAGTAATAATATTTTTTTCATATAAAAAATATTTTTTATAATTTAAATAAGAAATAATATCAAAAAAATTAAAATAAATATATTTAAAATTAAAAGAATTAAAAATAATATTTTTTAATTCATTAAAAAAATATTTTTTATTACATCCTATTAATCTACCTAAATAAGTAAAACAAAATTTTTTAACATTTGATTCATATATAAATATATTACATTGATATACACATCTAGTAATTGCTACATAAAATAAACGCATTTCTTCAGAATAAATTTCTTCATCAACAAAAAATTTATTTCTTTTAAATTTATATAAATCAATATTAACCCTATAACTTTTTCTATTATGAAAAAAAAAATAAAAATTATTTAATTTAAAATTAATTAAAAAAGGTAATCACACAACGTTATATTGTAATCCTTTAGATTTATGTATAGTAGAAATTTTTATACCATTCTTATTATATGAAGATCTTATATAATATTCTTCTTTATTTTTAGTAGTATTTAAAATACTATCATTTAACCAAAAAAGTAACAATTTTTTACTTTTAATTTTAAAATATTTTTTCTCTAAAATTTCACTAATATGTAAAATATTACTTAATCATAATTTATTCTTAATTTTCAAAAATAATTTTTTTTTTTTATTTTTTTTTATAATATATTTAACCATTATTAAAATACCACTTTTATCTCACATATTTTTATAAAAATAAAAATAATTAATAAATTTATTTAACATAAATTCATTATTAATAATATTTTTAATATCAATCAAATTAAGATCAAAAAAACAAGTAGATAAAGCACTACTCATCAACAAACAAGATTCAGGATTAATAATAGATTTTAATAAAAAAAATAATTCTTTAGCTTCATAAGTATGAAATACATTACTCTTTTCTAAAATAGAATTAATAGGTAAATTAAATTTCTGTAAAGCACTAAAAATTAAATTAACTTCATAATTAGTATGAACTAATATTGCTATATCTGAAGGAATTAAAAATCTTTTACTATTACCATTAATTAAAAAAAAATTATTACTTCTATCTAATATATTTACTATTTGTATAGCACATGCTTTTGCTAAACTAGTTTTAAAATTTATATTTTTAAAATTATTAAAAACAGAAAAATTTATAGAAGATACTAACTTAGTATCATTTTTAATTAAAAAAAAATTGTTTTTTTTAGAATAATTTACATTTAAATATTTTATTTCTTTAAAAATAAAGACATTATTTACTCTACTAAACAAATAATTAATACTTTTTACAAATTTACTAGAAGAACGTCAATTTTTATTTAAAGTGTAAAAAAAATTTATATTTTTTTTAGATTTTATATAATTAAATATATTAGCTCCTCTAAATGTATAAATAGATTGTTTAGGATCACCTAATAAAATTAATTTAGTATTTAAATCAGAATTATTATTTAAATAAATTTTATTAAATATATTAAACTGTAAAAAATCAGTATCCTGATATTCATCAATTAATAATATAGGAAAATTTTTTCTAATTATATTAATTAATACAGATTTTTTATCTTCTATTAAAATTTTATTTAATCTTATTATTAAATCATTAAAACTAAAATACAATTTTTCTTTCTTAATTTTAATAAGTTTTTTTTTAATAAAATTTACACAAAAAATAATTATAAAATTACGTAAATCCTGTATTACTAAAAAAATATTATCTATAAATTTAAATATATTAATATAATTAAAATTTATTCTAAAATTTTTTTTTAACAAAAAATTTAAACTAAATTTTTTTAGACAATTAGGTATATAAAAATCTATAGTTTTACTATTACATCATAATTTAATTTCTAAAAATCATTTCTTTAAATTTAAAATACTAAAGATCTTTCTTTTTAAAAAGAAAAAATCATAAATAATATTATAATTTAATAACCATAATTTTTTAATTTTATTAATAAAAAAAATAATTTTATTATAACAATCTTCTATAGAAGAATAATTTCTTTTTTTATTAAAATTAAAATTTAAAATATTAAATATAGGTAATAAAAAATTAAATAATTTTAAAGGACTAACTCAATAACTACAAATAATTTTAAGAATATTAACAGATAAAGAACTAAAATATTTACGCCAAAATATAATTACTAATTCATAAATTAATCCATTCTCATTATCTATAATAATATTATTACAATCAATACCAGATTCAATAAAATTAGAATAAATAATTTTTTTACAAAAACTATGTATAGTAAAAACAGAAATATTATCTATATAATATTCATATCTAGTTAATAAATCTATTATATTAGATTTATTTTTAATACAAAAATAAATTTCTTCAATAATATTATTAATGGGATAATTTTTAATACAAGAAATACGTAAATTTTTAATATTATCTAAAATTCTATTTTTAATTTCTAAAACAGCTAAATCAGTAAAAGTTAATACTAAAATATTATTAATAAATAAATTAGAAAATATTTTCTCTGTATTAATACCCAATAAAAAACGTAAATATAATAAAGAAATTAAATTAGTTTTTCCTGTTCCAGCAGATGCTTCAATTAAATTACTTTTACCTAAATATATATCTGAAAAAAAACTCTTAATATACATAATTTAAATATTAAAATGTAAATAACTAAACATATTTAATAACCAATCTTCTGATTTACTAATAACAAAATTTATATTAATTTTTAAATTAAATTTTTTTATATAATTATATATATATATATCATTTATTTCACCAACATTAAAATAATCACCATATAAAGTATTTTTTACTCTATTAAAAGCTTTATTTAAAAGAAAACCATTTAACATATTTTTAGTATTTAAATCATAAGCATTATATATTCAAACATGACTACATTTAGGTAAAAAAAATATATTTCTTATATTAAAATAATAATAATACATAATATATTTATATAAATATTGTTCAGCTATTTTTTTTTTAACATGTGTAAATGTTCAAATACCATTATAACCATATATAATACTAGATTTATATCCTCCTAAAATACAATATACTAAATGATCTATTCAAAATAATAAAGCATCAATTAAATTTAAATTTTTAGGTAATCACTTAATTAAACTAGATTTTTTATATAAAAAAATAGTACCATAAAAATTAAAATCATATATTTTAATGAAAAAATTATATTTACTAATTTTAAATATTGAATAAGAAATATTTTTTATTAAAAAAAAAATTTTTTCTTTTTCTTTAATTCATAAAATTTTACCTAAAGACCCAAATGGAAGTAAATTTAAAGACTGTAAACATAAGATAATTTCATCATTAATTTTTTTATATTTTAAAAAAAAATTTATTATATCTAATCTAAATAAATAAAATCTTTGTATATTTAAATTAAATAAATTATTATAATCAATAAAATAATTATACATAAAATAAGAAATTTTCAAATAAAAAAACATAAAATATTTTATAGGATTAAATAAAAATAAATGTATTTTTTTTAAAAAAATATATTTATTTTTTACCAATTTAATTAAAAAATTTTTTTTTTTATTTTTAAATTTTAAATTGTTATTTATAATAATAAATTCATTTTTATTTCTTTTTTTTTTAAATAAAAAATTATTATCTAAATAATTCATTAAATTAATTAATAAAATAGAAGGAAAACATTTTGTGTTTTTTTTAAAAGAAAAATTTAAATAACTAATATATATTTTTTTTTTAGCTGATAACAAAAATTTAATAAAAATATATTTATCATAATCTAATTTATTTTTATCTCCTAATCTAGGATTAGAATTAATTAAATCAAAATTATAATAAAATATATTTTTAGGATAAATATTATCATTCATACCTAAAAAACATATTACCTTAAAAGGTATACCATATAATGTAGAAAATGAAGAAAAATTTATATGACTTATAGAATATAATTTATTTTTTTTTTTTACTAAAAAATAATTTAATATTTTTATAAATAAATCAACTTTAATTTTTTTTTTAAAAAAAAATAATTTATATTTATTTAAAAAATTAAATCAAAAATAATGATTTAAATAAAAATTATTTTCAATAGTTTTTTTTAGAAAAAAAATATCTAAAAATTTTTTACATATATCTATTCAATCATATAAATAATATTTTTTATTTAAAATATCTTTTCAATAATAAATTTTAAATACAAAATCAGATAATTTACCTATCAAAATATAAAAATAATTATTACTTATAGTAGGATAAGGAATAATATTATTTCAACAACAATATTTTTCATTAATAGCATAACCTAATAATATACGTTTAATACTATAAATTAAATTTGAATAATCAAATTTATTAAAATTAATATTTATAAAAAAATTATTTATATCTGTACATATACCATCTTTTTTAATAAAATCTGAAATAATTTCAAATTCATCAATACTTATATTAAATTTATCTAAAAAAATTTTATTTTTTAAAAAATATAAAACTTTACTAAATACAAACTTAATATTTGAAATATTTAATAAATCCAAAAATAAATTTAAAATTTTATTATCATAAATAAAATTTTTTTGCATAATATGAAAAGGTAAATATTTTTTACATAATGGATCAGAAAAAACCATATTTATATATGAATAATATTTATCTAAATCACTAACTACAACAAGTATATCACATACATTATATTTTTTATTTTGAATTAATTTAAATAAAAAATCTTTTAATTTTATTACTTCATTAATATAACCACTAGAAGAATTTATAATAATAGAATTATTTTTATTTTTTTTTATAATATTTAAATTATTTTTATTCAAAAAATTCTTGAAATTTAAAATATTATTTTTAACTTTATTAAAAAAACTATTTTCAGAAAATTTAACAAAACAATCTATTTCAATCAAATCAAATTCTTTTAATAAAGATAAATATTCAGAAAATATTTTACCATTATTTAATAATAATGGATTAAGTTTATATAAGAAAAAATCACTTTTTTTAAATTCTGTTTTCAAAAAATTTATATTTTTTTTATTAAAATTAAATTTATCATACCAATATTTAGAAGAAAAATTAATTATGAAATAATGTACATTAATATACTTAGATAATTGATATATAGTATTTAAATATATAGGAGGTAAATATGAAATATTAAATATAAACAATTCAGATAAATAATTTTTTAATATAGATTTATTTAAAATTAATAAATTAATAAATTTATAATAAATATCTTCTCTATTTAAATAAAACTTAAATTTTTTACGGTAAAAAAAAACAATTTCTCTTCATAAAATAGATTGTCATAATTGATGAATATCATCTTTTAAATTATCTACTAATTTATAATTTTCCCATTTATACAATCAATCAATACGATAAATTAAATATTTATCAAAAATATCTGCTATCTTACAAGATAAATTAAACAATTTCTTATAATTATAATCATTTACTAAATATTTTTTCAATAAATAAAATTCTTTAAAATAAAGTAATTTAGGTAAAATATTCATAATTATGAACATTAAATTATGTTTTTTTAAAAAAAAATCTTTAGATAATTGAGGTAAAAATTTTCTATATATTTTTCATATAAATTTACCTGGCAAAAAAAAATTTAAATTAGCACAAATTCCTAAATTATTAGCTAAAAACATCTTTAAAAATAAGGATAAATTATGATCAGGAACTAATATAATAGTATTATCATAATTAATATTTTTTTTAAAACTATATAAAAAAACGTGCTTTAAAACATCTAAACTATTTGATTGATATAATATAAACATATTAATAACAATTAATATTTAATAAAAAAAATAATATTTTTTATAAAAACAGAAAATATAAAAAATAAAATACAAAAATAATATTCAATATTTTTATGATAAAAAAAAAATCACATAAAAAATTTTAATTTTAAATTAAAAGGTCAAAAAAAATTTATCCCTCTATAAGTAAACAAATCTGCTACAATATGACTTAAATATCCTAATATCATACCAATTATTATATCTAAATTAAATTTTCAATAAATAAAATTTAAATAAAATAAACATAAAAATATAAAAATTAAAAATAAAAAACTATGAGTTATATTTCTATGTCCAAAATAACTAAATATAAAAAAAGATAGAAACTTTGTTTTAATACCTAAAATAGACTTAGGATGATCTAAATCAGGTAATAAACATGTTATGAAACTAGCTAATAACATATGTCATAAATCTACATAAATAAAAATATCAAAAATATTTACAAAAAAAAATATAAAAGATATAGAAAAAAATAAATGATTTTTAAAATTCACACACTATCCTATAAATAATATATATATTATATAATATATTTAAATAATTAATAAGAGATTAATAATGATTAAAATAAAATATTTAAGAAAAATATATCATTTTAAAAAAAAAATTTCAATAAAAAATTTTATCAAAAAAAATCATTTAAATAAAAATAATTATATAGGAATATATATAAAAAAAAAAATATTTAATAAAAACTATACTATTTATAATGATAGTAAATTAAATTTAATAAATAAAAATTCTAATTTAGGTAAAAAAATTATAAAATTATTAGTTAATACTTTTAAATATATTTTAAAAAAAATATTACCAAAAATAAAATTTAATAAATTTAAATATATTAATGAAAAATTTTTTTTAAATATAAAAAACAAAATATCTAATAAAAATTTTTTAAAAATAAAAAAAAAAGTACTACTTTTAATTAAAAAATATATACAAAAAAACAAACAAAAAATAAATCAAAGTATTAAAATATATGATTTAATTCAATATAACTTAAATAAAAAATTATCTAATTATTTAATAAAAAAAAATTTATTGTTTTTAAATATTATAAATATAATATATATAAAAAATAAAAAAAAAAAAATACAAAAAATTTGTTTTGAAACTAAAAAAAATAAATATATTTCTATAAAACAAAAAAATATAAATACTGATCATAGATTAATTAATAAAAAGCTAGATTTATACCATATAAATAATAAAACACCAGGAATAATTTTTTGACACTATAAAGGATTTTTGTTACTAAAAAATATTAAAAAATTGTTAAGAAAAAAAATAAATCAATATAATTATTTAGAAGTACAAAGTGCACAATTAATAAATAAAATTATGTGAAAAAAAAGTGGACATTGATACTATTATAATAATTTTATTTTTACAACTAAATCAGAAAAAGAAAAACTATGTATTAAACCTATGAATTGTTTAGGACATATAGATATATATAAACAAAAAATTAGATCTTATAAAGATTTACCAATAAGATTAGCAGAATTTGGTATATGCCATAGAAATGAATATTCAGGATCATTATATGGATTAATGAGAACTAGATCTTTTACACAAGACGATGCTCATATTTTTTGTTCAAAAAAACAAATATATCAGGAAATATCTCAATGTATAGATATAATAAAAGAAATATATAAAATATTTAAGTTTAAAAAAATAAATATATTCATATCTACTAAACCAAAAAAATATTTAGGAAAAAAAAAAACATGGAAAAAATACGAAAAAAAATTAATTGATGTACTTATTAATAAAAATTTAAAATTTAAAATTAAAAAAAGAGAAGGTGCATTTTATGGACCAAAAATAGAATTTATTTTAAAAGATTCATTTAATAAAAAATGACAATGCGGTACAATACAACTAGATTTTAATTTACCCAAAAAATTAAATATTAATTTTTTAAATAAAAAAAACAAAAAAGAAATACCTTTAATTATACATAGAGCTATATTAGGATCATTAGAAAGATTTATAGGTATTTTACTAGAAAATAATAATGGATGATTACCTACTTGGTTAACTCCAATTCAAATTGCAGTATTAAGTATTTCTAAAAAACATAAAAAATATTGTGAATATATATTAAAAACTTTAAAAAATAATAATATTAGATCCATAGGAGATTTTAGAGATAAAAAAATTAATTTTAAAATAAGAGAACATACTTTACAAAAAATACCTTACATGATAGTATGCGGCGATAAAGAATTATATTCTAATACTATTAATTTAAGAAAAACCTTAAAAAATAATTTTTCTATAATGTGTATAAAAAAATTAATAAAAAAATTTATTAAAATAAATAAATATTAAAAGGAGAAAATTATTAAAATTTATAAAAAAAAAAAAATAAATAAATTACATAAAATTAATTATGAAATAAAATCACCAATAATTAAAATTATTGAAAATAAAACAAAAAAAATTAAACTAATTACAATTAGTAAAGCTATTAAATTAGCAAAAAAATTAAATTTAGATTTAGTAGAAATAAATCCAAAAAATAATCCTCCAATATGTAAAATATTTGATTATGGTAAATTTTTATATAAAAAAAATAAAAACGTAAAAAAAAAAAATAAATACCTAAATACTAAAGAAATTAAATTTAGACCAAGTACTAATATAAATGATTTTAATGTAAAAATAAAAAATATTACTCGTTTACTTAAAAAAGGTAATAAAATTAAAATTACTATGAAATTTAAAGGAAGAGAAATAATATATAAAAATATAGCTATAAATATTTTAAATAAAATATATAAAAAATTAGAAAAATTATCTCAACTAATTTTTTTTTCTAAAAAAACAGAAAATAGACAAATAATTATGATTTTAAATCCTAAAAAACAATAATATAATTATGCCAAAAATAAAAACTATCCATGCTATATCTAAAAGAATTAAGAAACTATCTTCAGGAAAATTAAAATTTAAACAAACTAATTTACGTCATATTTTAACTAAAAAAAAAAAAAAAAAAAAAAGACAATTACGTTGCAAAAAAATAGCAAACAAAATAAACAGTAAATTAATAATTAAAGGTATTCCATACTTATAAGGAAAAAATATGGTAAGAATTAAAAGAGGTAAAATATCTCACAAAAAACATAAAAAAATACTAAGATTATCTAAAGGATATTATAGTTCTAGATCCAGAACATATAGATCATCTTACCAAGCTGTAATAAAATCAGGACAATATTCTTATAGAGATAGAAAACAAAAAAAAAGAAACTTTAGAAAATTATGAATAATACAAATAAATTCTAAAGTTAGAGAATATGGTATATCATATAGTAAATTTATAAAAAAATTAAATGATATTAACTTAAAAATAAATAGAAAAATTTTAGCTGATATTATAAATAATAATCCTTATTTATTTGAAAAAATAATGTTATTAATTAAAAAAAATAATTTATTAAATAATGTTTAATTTTAAAAAACTAATTAAAAAATTTAATTATAAAATTAAAAAAATTAAAAATATAAATTGTATAGAAAAATTACGTATAAAATATTTAGGTAAAAAAAGTAAAATTAATATTTTTATAAAAAATTTTAATAAAATACCTAATAAATTAAAACCAAAATTAGGAAAAAAAATCAATAAAACTAAAAATTATATTTTAAATAAAATTAAATATTTAAAAAAAAAGAATAAAAATATAAAAAAAAATTCATATATAGATTTATCTCTTCCAGGAAGAATTTTTTTTTTAAAAGGAAATATACATCCAATAACACAAACAATAAATAAAATAGAATTTTTTTTTCACAAATTAGGATTTAAAAATATATATGGTAAAGAAATAGAAAATATATATTATAATTTCCATACATTAAATATCAACAAATATCATCCCTCAAGATCAAAAAAAGACACATTTTGAATTAATAAAAAAAATGTATTACGTACTCAAACTTCATGTATGCAAACAAGATGTTTAAAATATTTAAAACCACCGATAAAAATAATAACTTCTGGTTGTGTTTTTAGAAGAGATTATGATAAAACTCATACTCCTATGTTTCATCAATTAGACTGTTTTATAATTGATAAAAAAATTAATTTTACCAATTTAAAATTTATAATTAATGAATTTATTAATTATTTTTTTAAAAAAAAAGTTAAAATAAAATTTATTCCAGCATATTTTCCTTTTACTGAACCTTCTTCAGAAGTAATTATTAAAAACAATAATAATAAATGATTAGAAATTTTAGGATGTGGTTTAATACATCCTAAAATATTAAAAAACTATAAAATTAACCCTACAATATATTCAGGATTAGCATTTGGAATTGGAATAGAAAGACTACTAATGATTAAATACAATATATCTGACATTAGAATATTATATAAAAATAATATAGAATTTTTAAACCAATTTTAAATTTTAAAATAATGAAATTTTTTGAAAATTGAATTAGAGAATATTATAAAAGTAATTTAAATATTAAAAATATTATTTGTATATTACAAAAAAATGGTTTTGAAATAAAAAATAAAAATATAAATATTATAAATAATAAATATGTTCTTAAAAAAGTTATTTATTACAAAAATATAAATAAAAATTTATCATTTATAAAAACTAACGATAATATAATTATAAATATTAAAAATAAAAAAGAAAATTTAATAAAAAAAAATATATTTATTAAAAATAATGACATAAAAAAAAATAAAATATTCAATACTTATAAAATACAAATTAAAAATACTTATATATGAATATTATATATAAAAAAAAAAAAAATAAAAAAACAATTAAATATAATTAAAAAATATAATTATTTAGAAATTAATATTCCATATAATAGATATGATTGTAACAACATATATGGATTATCAAGAGAATTATCTATATTAAGTAACAACAAAATAATAAATAAAAAATATCAAATTAAAAATAAAATAAAAAACAACTATTCTATAATAATAGAATATTGAAATAAAAAAATAATTCAAAACTATAAATATTTATTAATTAAAAAAATTAAATTGTATAAATTTAAAACCCCTAAATTTATACTAAAAAGATTTAAAAAACTAGATATTAATAGTAAAAATAATATATTAGATATAATAATATATATTTTAATAGAATCAGGACAAAAAATAATTTGTTTAGATCTAAATAAAATTAAAAAATATAATAAATATAAAAATATAAATAAAAATAAAAAAAAAAATATATATATACACAAAAATTTTTTAAATAAAAAAGAAAATAAAAAATTCATAACTACAAAAAAAACTAAAAATATATTACTAATAGCTCCATTATTTACTTTTAAATATATAGAAAAAATAAAAAATAAATATTTAAATAATCAAAATAAATATTTAAATAATTACGATAAATATACACAATATTTTTTTTTAAATAAAACATCTTATTTATTAAATAAAATCTGTGGAGGTAAAATTAGTAATATTATTACTAAAAAAAAATATAAATATAATCTAACATTAATAAAACTTTCATACAAATATATAAAAAATAAAATAGGTATAAATATAAAAAATAAATATATCATAAATATATTAAAACAAATAAAATGTAAAATATTTAAAAAAAAAAAATATTTATATATAAAAGCTCCATCATGAAGAAACGATCTAAAAATTAAAGAAGATTTTATAGAAGAAATAACTAAAAAATTTGGTTATAATAATATACCTAATAAATCATGAATATCAAAATTAATATTCTATAAAGAAAATTATAATATTAAAAAAATAAATAAAATAAAAAATTTTTTTTCTAATATAGGATACAAAGAAGTTATTAACTTTCATTTTTTTAATAAAAAAAAAAAACATTTTTTTTTAAAAAACAAAAAATACATTAAAATATACAATCCTATATCTAAAAATATGGAATTAATGAGAACATCTTTAATACCAGGATTAATAGAAAATATATATTTTAATTCTAAAAGACAACATAAAAATATTAAATTTTTTGAAATAGGTACATGTTATAAAAAAAAAGAAAAAAAAATAATTCAAGAAACTATATTTTCAGCTGCTATATATGGATATAGAAATAAAGAAAATTGATTTATTAAAAATAATAATATATTTGATTTTTATGATATAAAAGGAGATTTAGAATATTTTTTTAAAAAAAACAAAAAATATAAATTTATAAAAATGAAAACATCAAAAAATAAAATTTTAGATAATCATCAAAATATAAAAATTATATTTAAAAAAAAAAATATAGGATTTATGGGTAAGTTAAATTATAAAATACAAAAATATTACTCCTTAAAATATCCCATTTATGTATTTGAAATAAAACTAAAAAATATTTTAGAATCAATAAAAAAAAAAATTAAAGAAATATCTAAATATCCAAATAATATCAGAGATATAACATTAATATTACCAAATAATATTTGAATAACAGATATTATAAAAAAATGTTATTTAATAAATAAAAATATAATCAAAAAAATTAGTGTAATAAAAAAATACGTAAATAAAAATTTAAAAAAAAAAAATAAAAAAAACATAACACTTAGAATAATAATACAAGATAATAATAAAACTCTTAGTGATAAAGAAATAAATAAAATAATTAATAAATGTAAAAAAATATTAAAAAAAAAATTTTCCGCACTAATAAATGATTAAAATAAATTATAATAAAAATGATATAATAAACTATATAAAAAAAAAAGAAAATATTAGTAAAAAAAAAATTAATATTGTAATTAATACGTTCTTTAAAAAAATATTATATTTTCTAAAAAAAAAATATTCTATAAAAATTAAAAATTTTGGAAAATTTTTTTTAAAAAAAATAAAAAAAAAACTATGGTTTCATCCTAAAAATAAAAAAAAATATAAAATACCTTCTAAAAAAATTATTAGATTTAAATATAGTAATAACTTTAAAAATGAAATAAATAAAATATAAAAATTTAAATATATAAATAATTAAATTAATCTTTAATAATTTAATATTTTTAATAAATACAAAATTATCTAATATAATTAATATATTATTATGAGTAAAATTAAAAAAATCAACATAAAAACAAAAGAAAATAATTTATTACCAATATTTTATTATAAACCTAAAAATTTTTCTTCTTTTAAAAAAAGAAAAATTATATTAGTAATAGAAGAAATTTTTGGAGTAAATAAAAACATCAAAAAAATATGCAAAAAAATATCTAAACATAAATATTTATCTGTAACTCCAGAACTATTATTTAGAATTAAAAACATTGATTTTAAAAAAAATATAAATAAATTAAGAGATACTGTTAACACTATACCCGATAGTATCATAATTAATGATATTAATAAAGTAGTAAATTTTTTTAAAAAAAAATATAAAACAGATAGAATAGGTATAACAGGATTTTGTTGAGGAGGTAGAATAACTTGATTATATTCATATTTTAAAACATACAAAATAAAAACTTCAGTAATATGATATGGTAAAATAAATGATGTTAAAAATAACAAACATCCTATTCATCCTATAGATATAGGAAGTAAAATTAAAATACCAGTATTAGGTCTATATGGAGAAAAAGATAAAAGTATTCCCGTAAAATTAGTAAATAAAATGTCTATAAAAATAAACAAAAAAAATTCTGAAAGTAAAATTATTATTTATAAAAATGTACAACATGGATTTTTTACTGATCATAGATCAACTTACAATAAAAAAATTGCACAAAAAGCATGAAAAAAAATGATAAACTGATTTAAAAAAAAAATATAACAATTTAATAATAAAAATTATTATGAAAAAATATTCATATTATAATTATGATAATACTACTAGTACAATTTATTCCTATATAAATAATGTATATGGATGAATGTCATGTGGATTATTATTAACATCATTTACATCCTGATATACAACTAAAATACCATTTCTATTAGAAATGATTTTTTTTAACAAACTTTTTTTATTTACTATATTAATTACTCAATTAATGGTAGTTTTCTTACTATCAAATATGATAAATAGATTATCAGCTAATTTTGCTATAACATTATTTATGTTTTATTCTATATTAACTGGATTATCTATTTCTAGTATATTTTTAATATATACATATACATCTATAACAACAACATTTCTAACAACTAGTATAATGTTTGGAATAATGAGTATATGAGGTTATAGTACAAAACAAGATTTAACTAAAATAGGAAATTTAGCATTAATGTGTTTAATAGGAATTATAATATCTACAATTATAAATATAATTATACAAAATTCATATTTAGTATTAATAACATCATATTTAGGTATATTATCTTTTTCTATTTTAATAGCATGAGACACTCAAAAATTAAAAGAAATAGGAAATTATATAACTAGCGAATATGACGAACAATTCAGAAAATATTCAATACTAGGAGCATTAATATTATATTTAGATTTTATTAATTTATATTTATTAATATTAAAACTTATAGGAGTAAAATATGAAGAAGAAGAAAAATAATATTTAAAAAAATTAAATAATTAATATGATATTATTTATAATATTAACATATTACAAAAATTCTCCTTTTTGTAAAAAAATATCTCATGAAATAATTAAAAACAAACATGAAATAATTTTTATTAATCCACAAAAATGTTATTTAAAAATTAAAAAAAATAAAACTAAAATTTTTTATAAAAAAAAAGAAATTACTAAAATAGATATTTTAATTACTAGAATAAGTTCACATAAAAAAAATTACGAGAGTATATATATTATTAAAGAATTAGAAAAAATCAGTAAAATTACAATTAATAATTCTTTATCTATTAAAAATAGTAACAATAAATTATTAATGTTAAAAAAATTATCAAAATATAATTTTCCTATACCAAAAACAATATATATAAATAAAAATTACAATATAAATTCAATAATAAGAAAAAATAATAATTTTCCTAAAATTATCAAAACATTAAATAATTGTCAAGGTAAAGGTATTTTTTACATTAAAAATATAAAAGAATATATTAATATTACCAAAAAAATTTTTAAAAAAGAAAATAATATTTTAATTCAAGATTATATACAACAAAAATATATTCATGACATAAGATATGTTGTATTCAACAAAAAAATTCTAGCTTATATAAAAAGAACTGCTAAACCTGGAGAATATCGTTCTAATATTTATCAAGGAGGAAAAGCACATAAAACTTATAGCACAAAAAAAGAACAAAAAATAGCAATAAATGCAACTAAAAAATTAGGATTAATATTTTCTGGAGTAGATATTATAAGAAATATAAATTATAAACCTATTTTAATAGAAGTTAATTCATCTCCTGGAATAACTTCAATAGAAAAAATTTGAAACAAAAATATATATAAAAAATTAATATCATTAATAATAAAACTTTTTAATAAAAAAATTAAGTAGAAAATTTTAATTTATATTTTTTATAAGAATTTAAAATATAATCTTTAGCTTTATGAACATCATCTCAACCATTATTTTCAACTCATTTATTTTTATCTAAATATTTGTAATTCTCAAAAAAAAAAGATATTTTATCTAAAAAATCTTTACTTATATCATGGATATCTTGAATATGATTATATTGATTAGAAATATTGTAATTAGGAACTGATAAAATTTTAAAATCCTCTCCAGATTCATCTATTAATTTTAATAAACCAATAGGTCTAGTATTTATAACAGAATATGGAATTAAAGAATTACAAGATATAACTAAAACATCTAAAGGATCATTATCTTGAGATAATGTTCGATTTATATATCCATAATTACACGGATAAGATATAGGAATATTAATAAATCTATCAACAAAAAGAACATCATATTTATGATTCAATTCATATTTTACAGGATATAAAGAACCAGAAGATATTTCTATTATACTAAATATATCATTAGGAAAATCATTACCATTAGGAATATTTTTAAAACTCATAATTAAAAACCTTATCTTTAATTTAATAAAAAATTAATCTATAATAAATTATTATAATATAATAATAAAAAAATATGAATACTAAAAAAAAAATAAAAAATATAATTATTAAATCATTTAACTACTTAAAAAAAAATATTAAGGGGAATATACAAATAAATTTATTTAAAAGTAAAGAAACAAATATACAAATTAAACATCAAAAAATAGAAAATATAAACATTATAAATAATCAAAAAATTAACATTACAGTAATTTATAATCATAAAAAATGTATTTTTCAATGTAATAATTTAAATAAAAATATATTAAAAAATTGTATTAATTACATTAATAATACTATAAAAAATATTTCTCAAGATAAATATAATAAATTAACAGATTATAATTTATACAACAAAAAATATGAATCTAATTTAGGATTAATTTTCTATGATAATATATCAATAAATGAAATGATTAATATATCTAAAAATATAGAAAAAAATACATTAAATTTAAATAAAAATATAATTAGTGAAGGAGTAATATTTAATAAAAATATTAATTATTTATGAATATATAATGATTATCATAAAATAAAATATTATTCTTCAAAATTTTATTTTTTAATTGAAAATATAATTATTAAAAATAAAAATAATAACATGGAATATGATTATGAATATATTTATAGTCATAAATTAACAGATTTAATTACTAAATATCATTTCTTAAGTAAAAAAATAAACAAAAAAATAAATAAAAAATTAAATATAAAAAAAATATCTACACAAAAAATACCCGTTATATTTAATAATGAAGTCAGTACAGAAATATTCAAATATTTAATAAAATCTATAAATGGACATAATATATATAATAAAACATCATTTATGTTCAAAAAAATAAACAAAAAAATTTTACCTAAATGAATGAATATTATAGAAAACCCATTTATATATAAAGGAATAGGATCTAAACCTTTTGATTCAGAAGGATCAAATACTTATAAATATAATGTAGTTAAAAAAGGTATATTAAAAACATGAATATTAGATTCATATTCATCAAAAAAACTAAATAAAAAAAATACATGTAATTCAGGAGGAATACATAATTGATGTTTTTTAAATAAAAAAAAAAATATTGATTTAAAACAAATGATAAAAAAAATTAATAGAGGATTATTTATAGATAAATTATTAGGTCAAGGAGTAAATATAACTACAGGATTATACTCAAAAGGAGCTTCAGGTTTTTGAATTGAAAAAGGAAAAATAACTTTCTTTACTAACGAAATAACAATATCTGGAAATTTAAAACAACTATTTATTAATATAAAAAATATGAGTAACGATATCAATACATTTTCTAATATAAGAACAGGATCAATATTAATATCTAAAATTAGAATCACATCAAAAAATAATTAATGAATATTTTAAAAAATAAAAAAGTTATAAGATCATTTTACAAAAAAAAAATAAATTACTTTAGTATAAATAAAAAAGAAAACAAAAAAATTATATCAATAATAATGAAATATAAAAAATTTATCTTATCTAAAAATATAGCTATATATTATCCAAACAAATACGAAATAAATTTAATTAAATTAACAAAAATTAATAAAGAAAAAAATTTTTTTTTACCAAAAATAATTTGTTATAAAAAAAAAAAAATTATATTTACTAAATATACATATAAATGCCCATTATTTAATAATAGATTTAATATTTTAGAAACAAAGTATAAAAAAAATAAATCTATTATAGATATAATATTTACTCCGTTAATATCATTTGATATATTTGGAACTAGATTAGGTAAAGGAAAAGGTTATTACGATAAATATTTTAAAACAATAATTAAAAAAAATATAAATACTTTATTTATAGGTATAGCATTAGACTATCAATTATATAAATATAAATTACCAAAAAATAAGTTGGATATACCACTACATAAAATTATTACTCCATCAAATATATGAAATATTATTTAAATTAATTAAAAATTTATTTTAATAAATTAAAACAATTAAATACTTTATATACTTTGATAAGATATTTAATAATACATTTTTGACTACATCTTAATCATATTCTTGGATCATAAAATTTTTTATTAGGATTAAAATCACCATCAGGATTACCTAATTGAGATTTTAAATAATTTTTATTCATTAAATAATAATTCAATACACCTTTTCATGAAGATCACTGAATATCGGTATCTAAATTAATTTTTACTACACCATACTTAATAGATTTTAAAATATTTTTCTTACTAGTACCAGATCCACCATGAAAAACAAAATTTAATGGATTATTTTGTTTTATAGAATATATTTTTTTAATTAATTCTTGTGATTTTAATAAAATATCTGGTAATAAACATATATTATCAGCTTTATATACACCATGTACATTTCCAAATGAAGCTGCTATAGTAAAAAGATTACTTATTTTTATTAACCTACTATAGGTATATAGTATATCTTTAGAATTAGTATACAATTTTTTACGTGAAATATTTCTGTTATCTAAACCATCTTCTTCACCTCCAGTACAACCTAATTCTATTTCAAGATTTATATTTAATTTATTTAATTTTTCTAAATAAAAACAACATATATCTATATTTTCTTTAACACTACATTGAGATAAATCAATCATATGAGAACTAAATAAAGACTTACCATAACTTATATAAAAATCTTTATTATATTCTAATAATCCATCTAATCAAGATAAATAATTTTTTGAACAATGATCAGTATGTAATATTACTGGTATTTTATAATATATAGAAGCTTCATGAATATATTTAGCTCCCAATACAGAACCATAAATAGCAGATTTAATATTATTTTTTTTATTAACATTTTTACCAACAAAAAAACAAGAACCAGAAAAAGAAAATTGTATTATTACTATAGTATTAGATTTTTTAGCTGACTCTAAAACAGAATTAATTGAATTTGTATCAATACAATTTATAGCTGGTAAAGCAAAATATTTTATTTTTGCAAAATAAAATAATTTATTCATATCTATACCTGATAAAACACCAGGTTTTAAAAATTTTATAAAATTCATAATTATTTATATTAAAATTTAAAATAAATTTGATTTTTTTTTTAAAGCTGATATTACTGGTAATTCTTTACCTTCAAGAAATTTTAAAAAAGAACCACCACCAGTAGATATATAAGAAATCTTATTTTTAATACCAAAATATTCTATAGCTGATATAGTATCTCCACCACCTGCAACTGTAAAAGCATTACTTTTAGATATAGCTTTAGCTATAAATTCTGTTCCTTTTCTAAAATTATCAAACTCAAAAACACCTACTGGACCATTTCATAATATTGTTTTTGCATTTAATAAAATTTTATATACTAATTTAATTGTTTTATCTCCAAAATCCATTATTTCTTCATTATCATTAATATCACCAATATTACGTAAATATGATTTTGCAGATTTAGAAAAAAATTTACCTACTCTACAATCTATAGGTACAAATATATTGTATTTAATAAATAATTTTTTCGCTAAATTCAAAAAAGAAGATTCATACAAAGATTTACCAACATTATTATTAATAGCTATAAATGTATTAGATATACCTCCACCAACTATTAAAGTATCTGATTTTCTACCTAAATAATTTAAAATATTAAATTTTGTTGAAATTTTAGCTCCTCCTATAATAGATACCATAGGTCTATCAGGATGATCTATAATATTAGATAATGCATTAATCTCAGAATTAAACAACAAACCTATGCAAGATATAGGAACAAAATCAATTATACCTAAAGTAGAAGAATGAGAACGATGACAAGTAGCAAAAGCATCCATAACAAAAATATCACATAATTGTGCATATTTTTTAGATAGATTTATATCATTTTTAGTTTCACCAACATTAAAACGAACATTTTCTAATAAAATAATTTTATTTTTAAATTTAGAAAAACATATTTCTTTATTTAAATAATCAGATATTAATTCAATACTAATATTTAATTTTTTTTGCAAATAATTAACTATAGGAAATAAAGAATATTTTTTATCATAAATACCTTCAATAGGTCTACCTAAATGAGAAACTAATATTAATTTAGCACCTTTACTTAAAGCATATTTTATAGTTGGTAATGAAGATTTAATTCTTTTATAAGATAAAATAACTCCTTTATCTATAGGAACATTAAAATCTAATCTAATCATTACTCTTTTACCTAATAAATCTACATCTTTTATTTTCAAAATAGACATAAATATAAACTCCATTGATAAATTAAATATATATTATTTAATATTAAAATAAATTAATTAATATATACATATTAAAAAATAATTATTTCCTTATTAAAAATAAACTTGTATTTCATAATCTTAAAAATTCTTTTTTATATTTAAAAGCAATTTTAGGAAAACACTCTAAATAAATAATATTTTCAGCATTAAAATTATTAGCTGAAAAAGTATAATTATATGAACCAGTTTCTACAGAAACATTATCTATAACTAAAAATTTATTATGCATAATATTATAATTAAAATTTAATTTTATAGGTATATTTAAATTATATATTTTTTTTAATAAAAATCTCTCTTTTTTAATATTTTTTCCATCTAATAATATCTTTATTTTAACATTTCTATTATAGGCTTTTATTAAAGAAAAAATAATATTTTTACTAGTAAGCTGATATGCAGCCAATAATATTTCTTTTTTAGATTTATTAATATAATTTAATATAAAATTTTCTATTTTATACTTAGAAGAAAATAAAATTCATATTTTAGATTTTACACAATTATATGAAAAAGATACATTAAAATATAATGTATTAAATAATATAAAAAACAAAAATATTTTTTTCATTGTATAAAAATATATTAAATATTTAAATTATTTAAATCAACTAATAATTTACTTACTCAAGAATTAATTCTCTTATTAGTAAATTTAGACTGATTAACCTCATCTATTATTAAACCTAAAAAATAATTTTTATTTAATAAACTAATTGAATTATCAAAAAAATAATTTTCATTAGGTCAATAACCAATTACTAAAGAATTATTCTTTTTCGCTATATTATATAATTTATATATACCATCACAAAAATAATTACTATAATTTCTTTGATCACCACAACCAAATAAACATACTACTTTTTTAAAAAAATTTATTTTTTGAATTTTTTTTAAAAAAATATCTCAATCATATTGTAATTCTCCACAATATCATGTAGATGTACCTAATATTAAAACATCATAATATATAAAATTCTGTATAGAACTATTACTAATATCAAAAATATTGGTATAAAAATATTTACTTATTTTTTCATAAATTTGATAAGCCACATTTTTAGTATTACCAGTATCACTACCAAAAAAAACTCCTATTTTAAACATATTTTTACCTTAAATGTTAAAATTAATAAATATAAATTTATATAATACATAAAATATTACTGTATAATAATAAATAATTAATTTAATAAATTAACATAAAATTAAATCTTAATAAATAATTTTAAATATAAAACTTAAATGTTAGAAAAAAAACATAAAAGTATTATCTTTTTAGATTCTGGTATAGGTGGATTATCTATATTAAAAAATATAGAAAACAATTTACCTAAAAACAAACAAATTATATATTTTATGGATAATTTAAAATTTCCTTACGGAAACAAAAATTACTTATATATAACAAAAAGAGTATTTAAAATAATTAAATATTTAAATAAAATATATAAAATATATATACTAATATTAGCATGTAATACAGCTAGTATTGCTAGTCTAGCATATTTAAGTAAAAAATTTAAATTTCCTATAATAGGTACATTCCCAGAAATAAAAAAATCTTTTAAAATAACAAAAAAAAAAACTATTTTACTTCTAGGAACATATTTAACTATTAATTCTTATTATGTAAATAAAAAAATTAAAAAATATTTACCTAAAAATATAAATATAATAAAAAAATATTCTCATGAATTAGTATTTCAAGCAGAATTAAAAATAAAAAAAAAAAAAATTAATATTAAAAAAATAAAAAATATCCTTAAAAAAGAAATAAAAATAAAAAATTTAGATACTATTATAATAGGATGTACACACTATAATTTTATAATAAAAGAAATAAAAAAAATTATAAAAAAAAAAATATATTTTATAGACTGTACATATAAAATTAAAAAAAAAATTAATTTTTTTTTAAAAAAAAAACATATAAAAAGAAAAAAAAATATTAAAAAAATTTTTCTTTATTCTAAAAAAGAAAAAAACAATAAATATTTTAAAAAAAAAATAAAAAAAAAATTTAAATTTTCTATATATCAAAAAATTAAAATTTATTAATATATAATGATAAAAAATATAATATTTCAAAAAAATATAAAATATAAAAATGTATTGTTATTAATAATAATATTTATAAATAGTGAAATTTTATTACCAATATATAGTACAAATATTTTATTTTGAAAAATATTATATTTAATTTATATAATAAATAAATTAATAGAATTTCCATTAATATTTATTACTCATATAATATTATTTTTAATATATAAAAATATATATCATATTAATAATATGACATATATAATAATATTAATTAATATTTTATTGTTAACATCATTTATAACAAAAACAGTAATTAAAAATTATATTTTTATTTCAAGACCATATAACATCTTTTTTTTAAAAGATAAAATACATAAAAATAATATATATAAAAAAAAAATATATATACCTAAATGAATAATAAATCAATGAAAAAATAAAAAAGACAGTTCATTCCCTTCAGGACATACATTATTTACTAGCTGTTGAATAATATTTTTATGAAAAAAAAGAAAAAAATTATTATGTAAATCTATTATTCTTTTATTAATAATACTTACTTTAAGTAGAATATGACTATGATTACATAGAAGTCATGAAATTATATTTAGTTTTGTATTAAATATAATATTAATAAATATTTTAAATAAAATATTAAAATCTATAAAAAAAATATTTAAATTTTAAATATTGAAAAATCATTAGCTATTTTAGTATTAGGAAATATATTAATACATTTTTTTAACATTTTTTTTAAATCTAAATAATTATATCTTGAACTAAAATGAGTAATAATAAGTTTTTTTACTAAATATTTTTTAGCTAAAAAAGCTGCTTGTATATTAGTAGAATGACCTCTATTATTAGCTATATTAAACATATCATGACTTAAAGTAGATTCATGAATCAAAACATCAATATTAAAAATAAAACTATACTCTTTTTTTAAAGGAGCAGTATCACCTAATATAACTAAACTCTTGCCTTTTTTTTTTTTACCTAAATAATTTTTTCCATTTATTATTCTTCCATCTGAAAGAATAATTTTTTGACCTAATTTTAAATATTTATATATAGGATTAGGAAATATACCATCTAAAATTAGTTTTTTAACATTTAAATGTCCAATTTTACTTTTTTGTTTAATACTAAAACCATAACATTCTATAGAATGATTTAACAAAAATGAAGTAATTTTATATCCATTTTGATTAAATATTTCTCCTTCATTAATTTCAAAAATTTTCAAAGGAAAATTAATATAAGAATGACTAAGTTTTAAAAACATTTCAATATAAAATTTAATACCTTTACCTCCATAAATTTCTAATTCTTCAGAAACTTTATTGATAGATCTACTAGTTAATAAACCAGGTAAACCAAAAATATGATCTCCATGCATATGGGTAATAAATATTTTTTTAATTTTACTCAATTTTATAGAAGTATGTAAAATTTGATGTTGAGTAGCTTCACCACAATCAAATAATCAAACTTCATAAAAATTACTATCATTTAATATTAACGCTATACTAGTAACATTTCTTTTTATACTTGGAGAACCAGCGTTAGTACCTAAAAATTGTATTAACATTTTTATATTAACAAAATAAATAATAAGCAAATATATAACAATTAATTATAACATTTAAATTTTGTATATATAAATATTAATAAATAATTTTATTATTTATTTGAAAATATATAAATACATTTACTTTATAAAAAATTAAAAATAAAATATTAAAAATAAATCTATTATCTGATAATATTAAATATATTAATTTTATCAAATTTAAATAAAAATGATTAAAAAAATAGGTATATTAACTAGTGGTGGTGACTCACCAGGAATGAATACATTAATATATAATATAACTAATTTATGTTTAAAAAATAATTTTTATATATATGGTATATATAATGGTTTTAAAGGATTATATAATAATGAAATAAAATTATTAAATAATAAAAATATATCAAATATATCAAATATAGGAGGAACATTTTTAAAATCTTCTAGATTTCCAGAATTAAAAAACTATGAAATAAGAAAAAAAATAATTAAAAGAATAAAAAAAAAAATAGATATATTAATTGTAATAGGAGGAGAAGGATCATATAAAGGAGCATTTGAACTAAATAAAATGAATTTACCTTGTATAACTATACCTGGAACAATAGATAATGATATTTACGGAACAGATTATACTATTGGTTATTTTACAGCTTTAGAAAATATTACTAAAGCAATAGATAATCTTAAAGATACTTCTTTATCTCATAATAGAATATCAATATTAGAAGTTATGGGTAGAAAATGTGGAAATTTAGCTTTGTCAGCTTCTCTAGCATGTTCATGTAAATTAGTAATTATACCTGAAATACCATTTAATAAAAAAAAAATAATTAAAAATATAAAAAAAAAAAACAGCAATATTATTATTATTACTGAAAATATATATAATATTAAAAAATTAGCAATAGAAATAGAAAAAAAAACAAATATAGAAACACGATATACTTCATTAGGTCATATACAAAGAGGAGGTAGACCTGTATCACTAGATAGAATATTAGCATCTAAAATGGCATTTTATGCCATAGAATTAATTAAAAAAAATCAATTAGGACAATGTATAGGTATTAAAAATAAAAAAATTATACATCATATACTTAAAAAAAAAAAAAAGAAAAAAAAAATTAATAAAAATATATTAAATATAATAAAAAATTTTCCTTAAATAAATAATGATAAAAAAAAAAAATTTTATATATAAAATAATATATAATGACATTTTAAATAAAAAATATAAAAAAATAATTACTCGTTTTCCTCCAGAACCTAATGGTTATTTACATATAGGACATGCTAAATCTATATATATAAATTTTAAAATAGCTAAATTTTTTAATGGTAAATTTTATTTACGTTTTGATGATACTAATCCTAATACAGAAAAAAATAAGTATATTAAATCTATTAAAAAAGACTTAAAATGACTAGGTTTTAAATGATATAAAAAAGAAAAATATTCATCAGATTATTTTAAAATTTATTACAAATATGCTAAAAAATTAATTAAAAAAAATTTAGCTTATGTAGATGAATTAACTCAAATAGAAATTAAAAAATATAGAGGAACATTAAAAAAATCAGGTATAAATAGTCCATATAGAAATAGAAGTATTAAAGAAAATATTTCATTATTTAAAAAAATGAAAAAAGGATATTTTAAAGAAGGTGAATTATGTTTACGAGCTAAAATAAATATGAAATCCCAAAACATTTTATTAAGAGATCCAGTATTATATAGAATTAAAAAATTTAAACATCCTAAAACAAAATATAAATGATGTATATATCCTATGTATGATTTTGCTCATTGTATAGCTGATTCTATAGAAAAAATAACACATTCTATATGTACATTAGAATTTCAAAACAATAAATATTTATATAATTGAATACTTAAAAGTATTAATGCAAAACATTTACCTAAACAATATGAATTTTCTAGATTAAATGTCACTTATAATTTAACTTCTAAAAGAAAAATAAACAAATTAATAAAAAAAAAAATTATTAAAGGATGAAACGATCCTAGATTAATGACTATATCAGGTATGAAAAAAAGAGGATATACAGCAAAATCTATTAGAAATTTTTGTAAATCTTTAGGTATAAGTAAACAAGAAAGTATTATAGATATAAATATTTTAGAAAAATGCCTTAAAAAAGAATTAAATAATACTGCTCCTAGAATTATAGGAATAATAAATCCATTAAAAATAATATGTATAAATATAAAAAAAAACTACTCACTAAAAATTAAAATACCTAATCATCCTTTTAATAAAAATATGGGAGAAAGAAAAATTTATTTTAGTAAAGAAATATATATAGAAAAAAATGATTTCAAAAAATATTTTTCTTTTAAAAAAAAAAAATTTTTACACAATAATAAAATAAGATTAAAATATATAGGAATAATTAAATTTATAAAGATCATAAAAAAACAAAATAATAAAATATCTCATTTAGAGTGTAAATTTTATAAAAAAGAAAAACAAAAAAAAATTCAAATAATACATTGATTATCTATAAAACATTCTTCAAAAATAAAAATTAAAATTTATAATAAATTATTTAATTTATCTAATCCCAATAAAGAAAAAAATTTATTATCTTTAGTAAATAAAAAATCTTTAATAATAAAAGAAGGATATGTAGAAAAATCAATATTTAAAAATAATAACAATATTTTTCAATTTGAAAGAATTGGATATTTTAAATTAAATAAAAATATTTTAAAAAATAAAATATTTTTTAGTTTAATAATTTTTTTAAAAAACAAAAATAAATATAATTAACTAATTTTTAAATAAAACTAAAATGTATATAAAACATAATAAAAAAAATATATCTTTAAATATTTTAGATTTAGCAAATATTAAACCTTATAAAAAAAAACCTAATGAAAAATATATGAATAATTTACAAATTAATCATTTTAAAAAAATATTATTCACTTTATATAAACAAATAACTTCAAAATCTAAAAATAAATATTTTAATAATAAAGAATCAATTAATTTTCCAGATCCTATAGATAGAGCTGTACAAGAAGAAGAATTTACGTTTAATTTAATTAATAAAGATAGAAAACAAAAATTAATAAATAAAATAGAAAATACTATTAAAAAAATTAATGAAAAAAAATTTGGATATTGTGAAACATGTGAAACAGAAATTGGAATTAAAAGATTAGAAGCTCAACCTACAGCAAATTTATGTATAGATTGCAAAATATTATCAGAAATAAAAGAAAAACAAATAATAAATTAAAAATATATTTATATATAAACAATATATTAAATTTTAAATTAATTTAAAAATAAAAATATGATAAATAATACATGATTAGAAAAATTACATTTAGACATTGGACAATTTATTAATATAAATAAAGTAATTTATCAAAAAAAAACTAAATATCAAAAAATATTAATAATAAATAATAATAAAATAGGTAATATATTAATACTAGATAATATTATTCAAACTACAGAATTTGATGAATTTATATATCATGAAATGATATGTTTAATACCTATATTAAGTCATCCTAATCCCAAAAATATCTTAATAATAGGTGGAGGAGATGGAGGTTGTTTAAAACAAATAATTAAATTTAAAAATATTAAACATATTACTTTAGTAGAAATAGACAAAAAAATAATTTCATGTTCAAAAAAATATTTATTTAAAATACATAATAATTCTTTTAATGATCCTAGAATAAAAATTTTGAACGAAAATGGTATTAAATTTTTAAAAAAAAATAATAATAAATTTGATATAATAATTATCGACGGAACAGATCCTGTTGGTCCAGGTAAAAAATTATTTACTCAAAATTTTTATTTAAATTGTAAAAAATCACTTAATAAAAATGGTATTTTTGTTACACAAAGTGGAACAATTTTACAGAAAAAAGAAATTATAAAAAATTTTAATAATATTAAAAAAATATTTCGTTATAAAGGTTTATATCAAACTAATGTACCAACATATTATGGTGGTAATATATTTTTTATATGAGCATCTGAAAACATAAATTTAAAAAAAGTAAATATAAATAATTTATATAAAAATAAAAACTTATATAAATTCAAATACTATAATCCTATGATACATATTTATAGTTTTGCATTACCACAATTTATAGTTAAAAAAATAAATTAATTTTATTAAATGGTGAAAAATTGAAAAAAATAGAATTACATGGATTTAATAATTTAACAAAAAATTTAAATTTTTGTATTTATGATATTTGCTATACATATTCTGAAAAAGAAAAAAAAAAATATCTTAATTATATTAATAAAAAATATAATGCTAATAGATTAACTAAATTTCTAAAAAAAATATGTAAAATTATAGGAGCAAAAATATTAAATATAGCTAGTCAAAACTATTATCCACAAGGAGCTAGCGTAACTATATTAATAAGTGAAGGAAATATAAAAAATAAAATTAAAAAATTAAAAAATAAATCAGATACTATTTTAATGCATTTAGATAAAAGTCATATATGTGTACATACTTATCCTGAAAGTCATCCAGAAGGAAAAATATCTACTTTTAGAATAGATATTGAAATATCTACTTGTGGATTAATATCACCATTAAAAGCATTAAATTATTTTATAACAAAATTAGAATCAGATATAGTTACGATAGATTATAAGATTAGAGGATTCACAAGAGATATAAAAGGAAAAAAATATTTTGTAGATCATAAAATTAATTCTATACAAAATTTTATTAATAAAAAAATAAAAAAAAAATATGATTTTATAGATATAAATATTTACCAAGAAAATATTTTTCATACTAAAATGATACTTAAATATATAAATATAAATAACTATATATTTAACAAAAAAAAAATAAATATAATAAATAAAAAAAAAATTATTTCTCTTTTATGAAAAGAAATGAAAGAAATATATTATGGTAAAAATACTTAAACTATATGGTTAAAATTTCATATCCATAATCAGTTACTAAAATAGTATGTTCATATTGAGCAGATAAACTACCATCTTTTGTTTTTACTGTTCATCCATCACTCATTATTATAGTATGCTCAGATCCTGAATTAATCATAGGTTCAATAGTAAAAACCATACCTGATTTTAAAATTAAATTATGATTATTTTTATAATGTAAAATATTAGGTTTCTCATGAAAATTTTTACCTATACCATGACCACAATAATTTTTTACTACAGAAAAACCATTTTTATTAACAAAATTATCTATTATTTCACCAATATTTTTTAATTTAGTTCCATTTTTTACACATTTTAAAGATAAATAAAGACTTTTTTTAGTTATTTTACATAATTTAATAGCTTCATAATTAGGTTTTCCAACTAAAAACATTTTAGATGTATCTGCATAATAATTATTTTTACAAACTGCTATATCAATATTAATAATATCTCCTTCACTTAATATACAATTATAATCTGGTATACCATGACAAACTACATTATTTACAGAAGTACATATAGATTTAGGAAAACCCATATATAATAAAGCTGCAGGATAAGCATTATGAAAATTAACTATTCTATCATAACAAATATCATTTATTTTTCCTGTAGAAATACCAGGTTTTATATATTTAGAAATATAAAATAAAACATCACTAGCTATTTTACCAGAAACTTTAATATTTTTTATTTCATTAGAATTTTTTATCATATAAGACATAAATTTTAAATTTATCTATATTAGTTGAATTTTTTTATATAAAATATTTATATATAATAATATAAAAAATGAATTTTAAAAATAAGAGGAATTATAATGAATTTTTCTATAAAAGAAATGATAGATGCAGGAATACATTTTGGACACCAAACTAAACATTGACATCCTAAAATGAAATCTTATATATATACTGTTTATAATAAAATACATATTATAAATTTAGATAAAACTACAAAATTATTTAATTTAGCATTAAAAAAATTAAAAGAAATAAATAAAGAAAAAAAAAAAATACTATTTGTTGGGACTAAGAAAGTAGCAAGTAATTTTATAAAAAATACTGCTATAAAATGTAACCAATTTTTTGTAAATTATCGTTGATTAGGAGGAACTTTAACAAATTGAAAAACAGTTAAAAAATCCATAAAATCTTTAAAAGAATTAGAAAAAGAATATAAAAATAAATTATTAGATAAATTAATTAAAAAAGAAATATTACAAAAAAAAAGACTATTAAAAAAATTAAAAAATAATTTAGATGGAATAAAAAATATGGGTAGTTTACCTGATGCAATATTTGTTATTGATGCTAATTATGAAAATTTAGCAATTAAAGAAGCTAAACAATTAAATATAAAAATATTTGCAATAGTAGATACAAATACTAATCCTGAAGGATTAGATTATATTATCCCAGGAAATGATGATTCTTCAAAATCTATAGAATGGTATTGTAATAAAATTATTAAAATACTAAATAAATAATATATATGAATATTAAATTAATTAAAAAAATTAGAAATATAACTTCTATAAGCATAGAAAAATGTAAAAAAGCATTAGAAAAAAATAATTTTGATTTAAAAAAATCTATTATATACTTAAAAAAAAAAATATACACTAAAAACAAAAATCCCAAAGAAGTAGGTATATTTAGTAAAATAAAAAATAATAAAGCTATTATGATACAAATAAATTGTGAAACAGATTTCACAATTAAAAACATAGAAATAAAAAATTTTATTAAAAAAATAATAAATTATTATTTAAATAATAAAAATATATATAAAAAAGACATAATAAATTACTTTAATAAAAAAAAAAATTTTTTAATGTCTAAATTTAATGAAAATATAGAAATAAAACAAATATGTCTAATGAAAGGAAAATATTTAATTAAATATATACATAATAATAAAATAGGTTCATTGATAAAACTAAAATTAAAAAAAAAAAAAATTAATTCTAAAAAATTAAAAAGAATAGCTATGCATATAGTAGCAATGAACCCAAAATTTATTAATAAAAAAAAAATACCTTATAATTTTATTAAAAAATATATTAAAGAAATTAATTTATATATAGATAATAAAAAAAAGAAAAAAGAAATATTAAATAAAAAAATAGATAAAATTTGTTTATTAAATCAAAATTTTATTTTTAATGATAAAATATCAGTAAAAAAATATTTAAAAAAAAATAATATCAAAATAATTAATTTTTGTAATTTTAAAATTTAAAATGTATAAACGTATAGTATTAAAAATAAGTGGTGAATCACTAAAAAAAAAAAAAATAATAGATAAAAACATACTAATATTTATAGTACAAGAAATTAAAAAAATATTAAAAAAAAATATCCAAATTTCTATAATTTTAGGAGGAGGTAATATATTAAGAGGAAAAGATTTAAATTATTTAAATATAGATAATATAATATCTGATCAAGTAGGAATGTTATCTACAACTATAAATGGATTAATATTATATGATTTTTTTAAAAAAAATAGAATTAATACTAAAATTGTGTCTACAATAAATATTAAAGGAATATGTAATTTCTACAGTCATATAAAAATTAATAAATACTTAAAACAAAATAAAGTAGTAATTATAACTTCCGGTATAGGACATCCATTATTTACCACTGATACTGCATCTTGTTTAAAAGCTATAGAAACTAAATCTGATATATTAATAAAAGCTACAAAAGTTAATGGAGTTTATGACAGTGATCCTAATTTAAATAAAAATGCAAAATTCATTAAAAATATAACATATAAAAAAATAATTAAAAAAAATATTAAAATAATGGATATTGTATCCTATTACATAGCTAAAAAACATAAATTACCTATATATATATATAATATATATAAAAAAAACGCATTATATAATATAATAATGGATAAAAAAAAAGAAGGGACGTTAATAAGTTAAAATTACAGGAGGTATGGCTGAGTGGTTTAAAGCAACGGTCTTGAAAATCGTCAACGTTATCGTTCGAGAGTTCGAATCTCTCTGCCTCCGTAATAAATAAAATTATGAATAACTTAAAATTAAATAAAATTATAAATAAATATTTAAGATCTAAATATATAAAAGATATTTCTTTTAATGGAATACAAGTAGAAGGAAAAAAAAATATCAAAAATATTATTACGTGTGTAACTATAAATAAATATATAATAGAAAAAACAATTATAAATAAATATGATGCAATAATATCACATCATGGACTATTATGAAACAATAGTATATCTAATATAATTGGTATACAAAAAAAAAGAATCAGTAAAATTATACTTAATAAAATAAATATATTTTCTTGACATTTACCTTTAGATATTCATCCTAAAATAGGTAATAATATTCAAATAGCAAAAAAAAACTATATTAATGTTAAAAAATTACCTAATAAAAATTTCCCAGTATTAATAGGAAAAATAAAAAATAAAAAAAAATTTTTAAATATTACAAAAAAAAAAAACATTCGCTTTTATAAAAGTATTAAAAAATCTATTTATAAAGTAGGAATATGTAGCGGTAACGGAAGTAAATTTCTAGAAAAATCTATTCTAGATTATAATATAGATACATATATAACTGGAGAACTATTAGAAAAAGATTTTTATATATTTAAAGAATATGATATTAACATAATAATTTTAAAACATTATATATCTGAAATATATGGAATAAAAAGTTTAGGAAAATGAATAGAAAATAAATTAAATTTAAATGTAACTTTTATTAATACATTTAAAAAATATGAAAAATTTTTTTATAAAAATGAATAAAAAATATGAGAAAATTTTTCAAAAAATTTTTTATATATATTCCTTTTCTTCCAAAAATTAAATTTTATTAATTTAGACTGAGAAATATATTTTTTTTGAATTTCATATAATTTTTTATTTACTAAATTATCATAAATAATTAATGCAATTTCAAAATTTAACCATATACTACGCATATCAAAATTTATAGATCCTATAATAGTAATATTATCATCAACTAATATAGATTTACTATGTAAAAAATCTTTTTTAAAAAGATATATTTTAATATTACAAGATAATAAATCTTTAAAAAAATAACGACTAGATCAATAAACTAAAAAAGAATCACTTTTTTTAGGTAATATAATAATTACTTCTATACCTTTATCAGCTATAGTACAAATAGCATCAATTAAAAAACTACTTGGAACAAAATAAGGAGTTGTAATAATTAAACGTTTTTTAGTAGAAAAAATTATATTTATTAAAGAACGATGTATTAAATTATTAGGTAAACCAGGACCAGAAGTTATAACTTGAATTAATTTTTTATTTTTTATTATTTTATTAATTGTATATTTTTTTCTTTTTTCTAAAATAATATTACCAGTTTCTAATTCTCATTCATAATAAAATATTAATTTAATAATTTTATTTAAAAAAATACTTTCTATTTTAACTATTAAATCTATCCATTTACCTAAATTTAAATATTTTTTAAATTTTTTAGAATCAATTAAATTCATACTACCTATATAAGTAATATAATCATCTATTAAAATAATTTTTTTATGTTGTCTTAAATCTACTCTTTTAGATAATATTTCAAAAAAATTAAATTTTGAATATTCTATTATTTTAATACCATATTTATTCATAATAATAGGTCACATAGTTTTAAAAAAATTTCTACTACCTATAGAATCCAAAATAATTTTACAATTTACTCCTCTACAAGATGCTTTTATTAAAGAAAGAGCTATTTTATTAGATAAATAATTCGGTTCTCAAATATAAAACATTATATATACATTATCAACAGATAAATTAATATCATTAATTAAAGAATAAATAATCTTTTTATTTTTAGTAAAAAAAAATAATTTATCAAAATTTACTGGAGGAATACATATTTTATTAAAACATAAATTAAATATTAATTTTTTAAATAAAAAATTATTTTTATATAAAAAATTTAATCTAGAAATATTTTTTATTCATATAGAATATGACCTTTCATGATTTTTTAAAATATATATATTATAAAATAAATTATATATAATTAATATAAAAAACAAAATTAAATTTAAAATAAAAAATATATAAATTATATTATAAAATAAAAAATATTTTTTTAAAAAAAAAAATAAAAAAAAAAATAAAAAGAATATAATTCTATATTTAAAATCAAACATAATAAATTCAAAATATTATTTAAAATATATGATTAGTATTATAGCAGCATTATCTAATAATAATGTTATCGGAAAAAAAAATTCTTTATGTTGAAAAATTAAAGAAGATATTAAATGATTTAAAAAAAAAACTATCAATAAAACAATTATAATGGGAAATAAAACATGAAAATCAATTAAAAAACCTTTAAAAAAAAGAATTAACATAATAATTAGTAGTAAAATAAAAAAAAAATATATTTTATATAAAAAAAATACCCAAATAATATTTGTTAAATCAATTATACAAGCTTTATACACAGCTAAAAAAACTAATAAAGAAATTATGATTATTGGTGGAGAAAAAATATATTCTCAATTAATAAAATGATCTAATAAAATGTATTTAACATATATAAATAAAAATATTTTAGGAGATAAATTTTTTCCTAAATACAATAATAAAGAATGAAGAATAATATATAGAAAAAAAAAATATATAAAAAACAAAAAAATTAATTATATTATATTTAATATATTAATAAAAATTTAAATTATGACAAATAAAATAAAAAAAAAAATAAAAAAATTAAAAAAAAAAATTAATAAATATTCTTTTTATTATTTTAATAAAAATAAAAGTCTAATAAATGATGAAAAATATGATTTTTTAATAAAAAAATTAGAAAAAATAGAAAAAAAATACCCTTCATTTAAAAAAAAAACATCACCAACAATAAATTTAAACTATAAACTATTAAAACAATTTAAAAAAAAAAAACATAATATTAAAATGTTATCAATAAAAAATGAATATTCAAACAAAAAAATATATAAATACATAAATAAAATAAAAAAAAAATATTCTAAAATAAAATTTAATTGTGAATTAAAAATAGATGGAATAGCATTAAGTTTAATATATAAAAATAATTATCTATATAAAGCATTAACTAGAGGTAATGGAATATATGGAGAAGATATCACACATAATATAAAATATATAAAATCTATACCTAAATATTTAAAAAAAAAAATAAATAAATATTTAGAAATAAGAGGAGAAATATTCATAAAAAAAAAAAATTTCTTAAAATTAAATAAAAAAAAACAATTTTCTAGTAGTAGAAATTTAACTTCAGGAACAGTAAGATTATTAAATAAAAATATTATAAAAAAAAGAAAATTATCTTTTATAGGATACGATATTATCGTAGATAATAATAGAAAGTATTTTTCTAAACAATCAAAATGTTTAAAAAAAATAAAACAAATAGGTTTTAAAATAGATAAAAATACTTTAATAACTAAATCTTTTAATAAAATAGTAAATTTTTATAAAAAAATAAAAAAAAATAGGAAAAATATTAGTTTTGATATAGACGGAATAGTAATAAAAATAAATAATAAAAATATACAGGAAAATATTAAAAGTAACAGAAAATATATAAAATGAGCAATAGCATGAAAATTTCCCTCAGAAAAAAAAATCACTAAATTAATAGATATTAAATATAAAGTAGGGAAAAATGGCATCATAACTCCAATAGGTATTGTAAATACTATTAATATTTACGGAACTAAAATAAATAATATAAATTTATATAACTTAAAATATTTAAAAAAATTAAATATAAATATACAAGATTACATTATTGTAGAAAAATCAGGAGATGTAATTCCTAAAATCAGTAAAATTATAAAAAACAAAAAAAATAAAAATAATATTTTAAACATAATTAAAAAATGTCCATCTTGTAAAGAAAAAATTAATATTTACAAAAATCAACCTAAATGTTTTAATAATTTAAAATGTCCACAACAATTTAAAAAAACTATAATTAATTTTATTTCTAAAAATGGATTTAATATAATTAATTTAGGTTCTAATATAGTAAAAAAATTAATAAAATATAAATATATAAAATGTATATCAGATATATTTAAAATTACTAAAAAACAACTTATTTCTATACCTAAAATAAAATATAAATTAGCTAATAAAATTTTATATTCAATAAATTATTCAAAAAATAACATAAAAATTAAAAATTTAATATACTCTTTATCAATACCTTATATAGGTATATCAACATCAGAAAAAATAAGCAAATACTTTAAAAAATTTAAAAATTTTATTTTTTTAAATAAAAATAAAAAAAAAATCAAGAATATCAGTAAATTAAAATATAAATCTATTATAAATTATTTAAAAAATAAAAATAATTTTAAACAATTAATTATTTTAAATAAATTACTAAAAACAAAAGAAAAATAATTTTTTAATAGAAATATTTAATCTTAAAATTATCTTTTCTTTTTTTAAAAATAAAATTATTATAGAGATACTTGGAGTTATAATTTTACCTGTTAAAAAAAATCTTAAGGTCTTATAAATAATATTTTTATTTAAAAAATAAAATTTATTTAATAAATCTAAAATAATTTTATTAATATTACTAATATTTCATAAAAATAAATTTAAAATTTTATCTTTAAAATAATATAATATTTTATAAAAAATTTTTTTTTTAAATATAGATATAATTTTTTTATCTAAAATAAAAAAATTATTATCAAATATAACACAAAAATCATATATATCTTTTAATAAAGAACTTCTAGAAGATATAAATGATATTATTTCATTTAAATTAGAAATATTTAAAATATTAATTTTATTAAATAAAAGAAATTTCTTAAAATAAAATTCTAATTTTTTATAAGATAAATAAGAAATATAATATTTGTTAATTCAAACTAATTTTTTAGAATTTAAAATACATGGAGATTTATTAATATTTTTAAAATTAAAAATACTTTTTATCTCATGAATATGAAAAATCTCATTATTTTTATAAGATCAACCTAAACGTAACAAAGAATTTAATATTGCTTCAGGTAAAAAACCAGATTTTAAATAATTTTTTATATTAGAATTTAAATTTCTTTTTGATAATTTTTTTTTTTTTTCATCTAAAATCATAGGTAAATGAATATAATAAGGAATAAAATAATTTAATGATTTAATTATATTAATTTGTTTAGGTGTATTATTAATATGTTCTTCACCTCTAATAATATGTGTAATAGACATACTATAATCATCAAAAACAACACAAAAATTATAAGTTGGTATACCATTAGATCTTAATATAATAAAATCATCTAATTCACTATTTAAAATAGTGATATTTTTAAAAACTTTATCTTTAAAAAAAACTTCACCATTTAAAGGATTTTTAAATCTAACAACATAAGGTTTATTTTTTTTATTTAAATTTTTATTTCTACAAAAATTATCATATTTTGGTTTAATTTTATTTAAAAAACAAAAATTACGTAATTTATTTAATCTTTCATATGTACAATAACATTTATATGCTAATCCTTTTTCAATCATGTTATCAATAACATATCTATATAAATCAAATCTTTTAGACTGAAATAAAGGATCATTATCTCAATATAGACCTAATCATTCTAAAACATAAAAAATATGACTTACATATTTTGAATTATTTCTAAATATATCAGTATCTTCAATTCTTAAAAAAAATTTACCATTATTTTTTCTAGCATATAATCAAGAATATAAAGCAGTACGAATATTACCTATATGTAAATAACCTGTTGGACTAGGAGCAAATCTAGTAATAATATTATTCATAAATAAATTAAATAAATTTAAATATATTATTTAAAATTAATAATTATATAATATAATTATTAATAACTTTAAATTAATTCAAATGCAAAAATACATAAGAAATTTTTCTATTATAGCACATATTGATCATGGAAAATCAACTTTATCAGATAGAATAATAGAAAAATGTACTAAAAAAAAAATACAAAATAATAAACAAAGAATATTAGATTCAATGGATTTAGAAAAGGAAAAAGGAATAACAATAAAATCACAAAGTGTACAATTAAAATATAAATATAAAAATAAAATATATAAATTTAATTTAATAGATACACCAGGACATATAGATTTTTCATATGAAGTTTCTAGATCTTTATATATATGTGAAGGAGCTATACTTCTTATAGATTCTACCAAAGGTATACAAGCACAAACACTAGCAAATTATAATATAGCAAAAAAATTAAATATTAGAATAATACCTGTAATAAACAAAATAGATTTAATAAATAAAAATATAAATAAAATTAAAAATCAAATAAAACAATTATTAAACATAAAAGAAAAATACATAATATTATGTTCAGCAAAAAAAAATATAGGTATAAAAAAAATTATTCATAGTATTATTAAAAATATTACTCCTCCTAAAGGAAGTAAAAAATTACCTCTACAGGCATTAATAATAGATTCATATTTTGATAATTATTTAGGAGCATTCTTTTTAATTAAAATTTATAATGGATATTTAAAAAAAAATGAAAAAATAAAACTAATAAACAAATATAAAAAATATAATATAGAATATATTTACGTCAATAAACCTGAAAAAAAATATCTTGAACACTTAAAATGTGGTGAAGTAGGATGAATATCCTGTAATATTAAAAAAATAAATTATATTAATATAGGTAATACAATTACTAAATTTAATAATCCTTCAAAACATAATTTACCAAAATTTAAAAAAATAAAACCACAAATATATGCAAGTTTATATCCTTATGAAAATAAGGATTTCATAAAATTTAAAAAATCACTAGAAAAATTAAGTTTAAATGATTCATCAGTAAAATTTACTCAAGAAAAATCATTAATATTTGGATCCGGATTTAGATGTGGTTTTTTAGGAAAATTACATTTAGAAATTATTAAAGAAAGACTAGAACGAGAATATAATTTAAATATTATAATTACTTCACCAAGTGTAACTTATAAAGTTATAGACAAAAAAAACAAAATTATTTATATAGATAACCCATTAAAATTACCTTATAAAAATAAAATTAAAAAAATAAAAGAACCTATATCTACATGTTTTATTATTACTCCATTAAAATATTTAGGTAAAATAATAAAATTATGTATAAATAAAAGAGGGAAACAAAAAAATATATTATTTACTAAAGAAAATATTTCTTTAATCTATGAATTACCAACATCAGAAATTATAACTAACTTTAATAATAAATTAAAATCTATTACTAGAGGATATGCTTCTTTTAAATATTCTTTTAAAAAATATAAAACATCTAATATAGTTTTATCAGAAATAATGATAAACAAAAATAAAATAGATGGACTATCAACATTAATACATAAAAATAATATTTTTAGTCATAGTAAAAAAAAAATAGAAATAATAAAAAATAATATACAAAAACAACAATATGAAATTAATATACAAGCTTTATGTAATAATAAAATAATTACTAAATGTAATTTAAAAGCATTAAGAAAAAATGTTACTTCTAAATGTTATGGTGGTGATATATCAAGAAAAAAAAAATTATTACAAAAACAAAAACAAGGAAAAAAAAAAATGAAAAAAATAGGAAATATTTCTATATCACAAAAAATATTTTTTAAAACATTTAAAATAATGTAAAATGATTATATTGAATAGAATATTATTTATATTAATAATATATAGTATTATTGTATTAATAATAAATACAATATATAAAAAAAAAATTAATAATTTATTAATAGAATTTCTACCAACTTTAATATTAATATTTATATTTAGATCATTTATATATGAACCATTTATAATACCATCATCATCTATGATGCCTACATTATTAATAGGTGATTTAATATTAGTAAATAAATTATTTTATAATATCAAAAACCCATTAAATAATAATACTATTATAAATATAGGTAAACCTAATTATGGAGATATAATAGTTTTTCAATACCCTAAAAATAAAAATATTAATTATGTTAAAAGAATTATAGGATTACCTAAAGATAAAATAATATATAATGAAAAAACAAAAGAAATTTTTATATATAAATTTAGTAAAAATAAAAATAGATATATTAATTTAGTTAAATACTCAAATAAACAAATAAGTCCATATATAGAAGAAATAAATTATTCTAATAAAAATATTAAAGAATATATTTGAAATATAAATAAAAAAATAAAAAAAAATCAAAATTCTGAAATTATATTTTTAAATGAAAAAATAGAATATTTAAAAAATAAAAAACATAAAATTTTATTATTACCTTTTACAAAATATAAAAATAAAATTAATTCATGAATTATACCTAATAATATGTATTTTGTAATAGGAGATTATAGAGATAATAGTGAAGATAGTAGATATTGAGGATTTTTACATCAAGATTTGATTATAGGTAAAGTTCAATATATATGAATGAGTTTAGAAAAACAAGAAAATAGCTGACCTACAGGAATAAGATTAGATAGAATTGGTAAAATTTTTTAAATAATTTTATGAATAAATTTTATTATTTAGAACAAAAACTTAAATATACATTTATAAATAAAAAAATACTTATTTTATCATTAACACATCGTAGTTATAGTAATAATCATAATGAAAGATTAGAATTCTTAGGAGATTCTATATTAAATTTTATAATTACTAAAAAAATATATAAAAAATTTTATAAAAAAAAAGAAGGTTTTATGACTAGAATAAGAGCAAATTTAGTAAACAAAAATAATTTATTTAAAATAGCTCAAAAACTTAAATTAAATAAATATATATTTCTAGGACAAGGAGAATTAAAAATGTTAGGTCAATATAAAATATCTATATTAGCTAATACTTTAGAAGCAATAATAGGGGCTATATTTATAGATAGTAAAAATATTCTAATAATAGAAAATATCATTAAAAAATTATTTTTTAATTATAAAAATAATAAAATTTTAAATAATAAAAACAATCAAAAAGATTATAAAACTATATTACAAGAATATTTACAAAAAATTAAATTACCTTTACCTAAATATTATATATCAGATAAAAAAGGAAAAGAACATAAACAAATTTTTATAGTAAAATGTAAAACTAATTTACTTAAAAAAATTACTAAAGGTGTAGGATATAGTAAAAAAGAAGCGGAACAAAAATCAGCTAGAAAATCTTTAATAAAAATAGGTTTAATAAAAAATAATAATGTTAACAAATAACATTTTAAAAAAAAAAATATGTATTTCTATTTTAGTAGGAAAACCAAATGTAGGTAAATCAACATTATTTAATAAACTAATAAACAAAAAAATATCTATAACTTCTAAAAAAAAATATACTACTCAAAAAAATATTTTAGGTATATATAATAAAAAAAATAAATATCAATATATATATATTGATACACCAGGAATTAAATATATTAAAGATATCAATAAAAATATTAATTATACAATATCTATATTAAAAAATTATAATATTAAACCAAAAATAAATTTAATAATTTTAATCATTAAAAAAGAAAATAATTTTGAAGAATTATGAATAATAAATAAATTAAATTTATATAAAATTCCATATATAATAATAATAAATAAAATAGATAAATTAAAAAATAAATTATTATTATTACCATATATAAAAAAAATTAAATATTACAGTAGTAAAAATACGATTTTACCAATATGTGCAAAAAAAAAAAAAGATATCAATATTTTAAAAAGTATTATTGATAAATACCTTATTAAATCAAAATTATTTTTTAAAACTAATATAAAAACTATTCATAATAATAAATTTATATTTAAAGAAATAATAAGAGAAAAAATATTTAGATTAACAGGAGATGAAATTCCATACTTCATTAAATTTAAAATAAATAATATTTTAAAAAAAAAAAGAAAATTAAATATAATAACTACTATATATGTTAAAAAAAAACAATACATTAATATATTAATAGGAAAATCTGGTAATAAAATAAAACAAATTATAAATTTAGCACAAAAAAGTATTAAAAAATATTTAAATTTTAAATTTAAAATTTATATACGTATAAATATTAAAATAAATAAAAATAAAAAAAAATAAAATGAAAAATTGAAAGTTTTTTTTTCAAAAAGAAAAAAAAAAAAAATATTTTTTAAAAATAATTAATTTTTTAAAACAAGAATACCATAAAAAAAAAATTATTTACCCATCTAAAAAAAATATATTTCAAATATTTAAATTAATAAAATTTAATAAAATAAAAGTAGTAATCTTAGGACAAGATCCATATTGTAATAAAAATCAAGCTCATGGTTTAGCCTTTTCTGTATTACCTAATATTAAAAAGTTACCTCCTTCTATAATAAACATATATAAAGAATTAAAAAATGAATTTTTTTGATTTAAACAACCTAAAAATGGTTATTTACTAAATTGAGTAAAACAAGGAGTATTTTTATTCAATACTATTTTAACAGTAGAAAAAAATATACCATGCTCTCATAAAAATATAGGATGAGAAATATTTTCAGATAACATCATAAAATATATAAGTTTATATTTAAAAAATATAGTATTTCTTCTATGAGGTAAATATGCTCAAAAAAAAATTAAATTTATTAATAATAAAAAACATTTAATTTTAACTTCTTCACATCCATCTCCTTTATCATTTAATAAAGGATTTTTAGGATGTAATCATTTTAAAAAAACTAATATTTTTCTAAAAAAAAATAATATTAATCCTATAAATTGATAATTAAACGTTAATTAATAATTTTTTAATTAATAACATAGTTTCTCTAGCTTTTTTTTTAGCCTTTAATTTACCTTGTAATAAAATTTTTTTTAAAAATTTTTTTTTTTTACGAAAATAAAAAAATTTTTCTTGTAAAGAAAATAAAAATAAATTTATTTCATTAATAACTATTTTTTTAAATTTTTTATAAGTATAACCAACAAATTCTTTTTCTAATTCTAGAATAGATATATTTTTTATACCAGATATTATATTTAATAAATTAGATATACCTGGTTTTTTAATTACATCAAAAATTATTTTAGGAGGAAAATCACTATCAGTAACACAATTTTTAATTTTTAAAGAAATTAATTCAGGAGAATCTAATAAAAAAATAACATTATATTTATTTATATCTGATTTAGACATCTTTTTATAAGGATTCAATAAAGACATAATTTTAGAACAAGAGGATAAAATATATTTAGGTATATTAAAAATATTTTTACCTAATAATTTATTTACTCTTTTAGCTATTATTCTGCTAAATTCTAAATGTTGAATTTGATCTTTACCTATAGGTACATAATTAGAATTATATAATAATATATCAGATGCCATTAATACAGGATAATTAAATAAACCACAATTAATAAATTTATAACTACTTTTTGATTTTTCTTTAAATTGAGTCATACGTTTCAATTCATTTATATATGTACAACAATTTAATAACCAATATAATTTTAAATGTTCACAAACATTAGATTGCAGAAAAATAGTACATTTACTGTAATCTACACCTAAAGATATTAATACACATAATATATCTAAAATATTTTCTTTTTTTTTATTTAAATTAACAGTATAAGAATGTAAATCTGCTATACAATAAAAACAATTATATTTATTTTGTAAATAAATCCATTTTTTTATTACACCTATATAATGACCTATAGTAATATTATTATTAGGTTGTATAGCACTAAAAACATTTTTTTTCATTATTATGAATAATATAAAATTAAAATTAATAAATAAATATTAAATATCATTTTTATTCTTCAATAAATCTTGATAATTTAACAATTTTTTCAAATTAGCACTAGCTAATTCTTCATTAGAATTACAATTATCACTACTTTTTTTATATTTTTTTTTTTTATAATGATATGAATAACCTGTACCAGAAGGAATTAATCTTCCAACAATTACATTTTCTTTTAAACCTCTTAAATCATCTTTTTTACCTGATACAGCTGATTCAGTTAATACTTTAGTAGTTTCCTGAAAAGAAGCTGCAGAAACAAATGATTCTGTAGCTAGAGAAGCTTTAGTAATACCTAACAAATTACGACTATATTTAATAGTCTTCTTATTATTTTTACTTAATTTTTTATTAATAATTCTTACTCTAGAAATTTCTAATTGTTCTCCATTCAAATATTTTGAATCACCCGAATTTAAAATAGTTACTCTACGTAACATTTGTCTAACAATAATTTCAATATGTTTATCATTAATTTTTACTCCTTGTAATCTATATACATCTTGAACTTCATTAACAATAAATTTAGTTACTTCTTCTACTCCTCTTAATCTTAAAATATCATGAGCAGATTCTATACCATCAGAAATTATATCTCCTTTTTCTATAAATTCTCCTTCAAAAATATGTAATTGTCTCCATTTAGGTATCATTTCCTCATGAATTAATTTATTATCTAAAGACTTAATTATTAAACGTCTTTTACCCTTTGTCTCTTTACCAAAATTTATAATACCAGAAATTTCTGCTAATATAGCTACATCTTTTGGTTTTCTAGCTTCAAATAAATCAGCAACTCTAGGTAAACCACCAGTAATATCTTTAGTTCCTCCATACTCTTTAGAGATTCTTGCTAATATATCTCCTGAATGAACATAAGAATTATTCTCTAATTGAATAATAGTTTTACTAGGTAAAAAATATTGTACTGGTATTTTAGTACCAGAAATAAAAATATCTTCACCATTTTTATTCAATATTTTAATGGAAGGTCTAAAATATTTATTTTTATTATTCATTCTATCTACTCTATCTAAAATTACAATAGAAGATATTCCAGTTAAATCATCAATTTGACGTTTCATAGTTTGACCTTCATACATATCAATAAAATGAACATAACCACTTACTTCAGTTATTACTGGTATAATATGTGGATCCCATAAAGCAACTAATTCATTAATAAATACTTTATCACCATCTTTTTTTTTTACAACAGAACCATAAGGTAATTTATAATTTTCTTTTACTAAACCTAATTCATTGATAACTTGTAATTCTACATTACGCGAAATAATAACTAAATTATTATCAATATTAGTAATAGATTTTAAATTTATTAATTTTATAAATCCATTATTTTTAACTTTTATATTAGAATCAATAGAAACTCTAGAAGCTGCTCCTCCTATATGAAATGTTCTCATAGTTAACTGAGTACCTGGTTCACCTATTGATTGAGCAGCTATAACACCAACTGCTTCCCCTTTATTAATTAAATGACCTCTAGCTAAATCTAAACCATAACAATAAGAACATATTCCAAAACTAGTTTTACATGTTACAGAAGAACGAACTTTAATAATATGAATAGCAGATTTTTCTATTAAATCACAATATTTATCATTCAACAATGTATTCTTTTTAATTAAAATTTTTTTAGAACCAGAAAAATATAAATTTTTAGATAAAACTCTACCTAAAATACGATCTCTTAAAGACTCTTTTATATTATTACCTTCTATTATAGAAGATATTCATATACCATCTTTAGTTTTGCAATTTTTTTCAGTAACTACTAAATCTTGAGCTACATCTACTAAACGACGAGTTAAATAACCTGAATTAGCAGTTTTCAAAGCTGTATCAGCTAAACCTTTTCTGGCACCATGAGTAGAAATAAAATACTGTAAAACACTCAAACCTTCTCTAAAATTAGCAGTAATAGGAGTTTCAATTATAGAACCATCTGGTTTAGCCATTAAACCCCTCATACCAGCTAATTGTCTTATCTGAGCAGCAGAACCTCTAGCACCAGAATCAGCCATCATAAAAATACTATTAAAAGAATCTTGTTTCTTTAGTATTCCATTAACATTTATTAATTCAATAGATAAATTTTCCATCATAGATTGAACTATTTTTTCATTAGCAGTAACTCATATATCTATAACTTTATTATATTTTTCACCTAAAGTTACTAATCCAGACTGGAATTGTTCTTGAATTTCATTAACTTCATTCTCTGCTTCTTTAATAAGATCATTTTTATTTTTAGGTATTTTCATATCATCTATACTTACTGATAAACCTGATATAGTAGCATATTTAAAACCCATATACATAATATTATCAGCAAAAATAACTGTTTTTTTTAAACCTAATAATTTATAACAAGTACTTAAAATTTTTGATACCTCATTTTTATTTAAAATTTTATTTACTAAAGAAAAAGATAAACCTTTAGGAAAAATACTTCATAATATAACTCTACCAATAGTAGAACTTTTAATATATTTATATTTAATAAATTTATTCTTATTAATTTTTTTATATTCTATAATTCTAATTTTAATTTTTGTATGTAAAGATACTAAATTAGAAGAATACAAAAATTTAGCTTCATTAATATCTGATACTAATATACCTTCACCTAAAGAACCTAATTTTTCTTTAGTCATATAATATAAACCTAATATTACATCTTGAGATGGAACTATTATAGGTTCTCCACTGGCAGGAGATAAAATATTATTAGTAGACATCATTAATGCTCTAGCTTCTAATTGAGCCTCTAAAGTAAGAGGAATATGAACTGCCATTTGATCTCCATCAAAATCTGCATTATAAGCTGAACAAACTAAAGGATGTAATTGAATGGCTTTACCTTCTACTAATAAAGGTTCAAAAGCTTGTATACCTAAACGATGTAACGTAGGTGCTCTATTCAATAAAACTGGGTGCTGTTTAATAACTTCTTCTAAAATATCTCATACAACAGGTTCTTCATTGTCAACAATTTTTTTAGCTGATTTAATTGTATTAACAATACCTTGATTAACAAGTTTACCATATACAAAAGGTTTAAATAATTCTAAAGCCATTTTTTTAGGTAAACCACATTGATATAAACGTAAATATGGACCAACAGTTATTACTGATCTACCAGAATAATCAACTCTTTTACCTAATAAATTTTGTCTAAATCTTCCTTGTTTACCTTTAATCATATCAGCTAAAGATTTTAATGGTCTTTTATTAGATCCAGTAATAACAAAACCTCTTCTACCATTATCTAATAATGCATCTACAGCTTCTTGTAACATTCTTTTCTCATTTTTAATAATTATTTCAGGAGCAGATAAATCCAAAAGTCTTTTAAGACGATTATTACGATTTATAACTCTTCTGTATAAATCATTAAGATCAGATGTTGCAAATCTACCTCCATCTAAAGGAACTAATGGTCTTAAATCAGGAGGTAAAACAGGTAATATTTTTAATATCATTCATTCAGGTTTATTACCTGAATTAATAAAAGACTCTATTAATCTTATACGTTTACTAATTTTTTTTTTCTTAATTTCAGAATTAATTTCTTTTAATTCCTTAAATAATTTTTTATACTTTTTATTTAAATTAATATTTTTTAATAAATAATATATAGCCTCAGCACCCATACGTGCATCAAAATTATGCTTAAATTCTTTTATAATATTTAAATATTGTTCCTCATTTAAAATTTGATGTAATTTTAAATTACTTTTTCCTGGATTAATTACAATATAAGACTCAAAATATAAAACTTTTTCCACATCACGTAAAGATATATCTAACAATAAACTAATTCTAGAAGGCAAAGATTTTAAAAATCAAATATGAGCTACTGGAGCAGATAATTTTATATGCCCCATTCTTTCACGACGAACTTTAGTTTTAGTTACTTCTACACCACATTTTTCACATATAACCCCTTTATACTTTAATCTTTTATATTTACCACACAAACATTCATAATCTTTTATAGGTCCAAATATACGGGAACAAAATAAACCATCTCTTTCAGGTTTAAAAGTACGATAATTAATAGTTTCTGGTTTTTTAACTTCTCCATACGATCAAGACTCAATAATTTTTGGAGAAGCTAAAGTTATTTTTATAGAATTAAATTCTTTATTAAAAGATTTTTTTTTACTAAAACAATTAAAATTATTCACAAATATTAACCTTTAAATATTAAAATAAAATATATTTATTTAAACTAATCATCTTCTAACTCAATATTTATACCTAAAGAACAAATTTCTTTAATTAAAACATTAAAAGATTCTGGCATACTAGGATCCATTTGGTGATTACCATTTACAATATTTTTATATATTTTAGTTCTACCATTAACATCATCAGATTTAACAGTTAACATTTCTTGTAAAGTATAAGCAGCACCATAAGCTTCTAAAGCTCAAACTTCCATTTCTCCAAATCTTTGACCACCAAACTGGGATTTGCCTCCTAAAGGTTGTTGAGTAATTAAACTATATGAACCAGTAGATCTAGCATGTATTTTATCATCTACTAAATGATTTAATTTCATTATATACATATATCCTACAGTAATAGGTCTTTCAAATTTTTTTCCAGTCAAACCATCATATAAATCAATCTGTCCAGAACTAGATATATTAACAATTTTAAATAAATTTTTTATTTCATCTTCTTTAATACCATCAAAAACTGGAGTAGATATAGGAAAACCATTAGATAAATTTTTAGCTAATATTAAAAACTCTTTATCATTTAATAAATTTAAATCAACATTTTTATTACCTAATGAATAAATATTTTGAACATAATTCCTTATTTCTTTAATTTCAAAATTAGATTCTAACATAGACTTAACTTTATCACCTATCAATTTAGCTGCCATACCTAAATGTGTTTCTAAAATCTGTCCAATATTCATTCTAGATGGTACACCTAAAGGATTTAAAATTATATCAACAGGATCACCTTTTTCATCATAAGGCATATCTTCTACAGAGCATATTTTGGATATTACACCTTTATTACCATGTCTACCAGCCATTTTATCTCCAACTTGGACTTGATGTTTAGTAGCTAAATAAATTTTAACAACTCTTAATATACCAGGAGATAACTCGTTATTTTGAATAATTTTATTCTCATAAATTTTTAATTTTTTATAAAAAATTTTTTCTAATCTAATATAAGATTGTAATAAACTATCAATTTCTTTTTTTATACATAAATCTGATACTTTAAAATTTAAAATATTTTCATAAGTTAAAATAAAATTACAATTAATATTATTAATCTGAAAAATTTTTTTTATATGTTCTATTAAAATATTTTTAAAATAATTTAATTCATTTAATATCTTATTTTTAATATTTTTTAGTTGTTCTTCTTCAATATTTAATAATCTTTTATCTTTTTTAACACCTTCTCGATTAAATATTTGTATATCTATTACTGTACCATTACAACCACTAGGAACTCTTAGAGAAGAATCTTTTACTTCAGAAGCTTTTTCTCCAAAAATAGCACGTAAAAGTTTTTCTTCAGGAGTTAATTGAGTTTCTCCTTTAGGAGTAATTTTACCCACTAATATATCCCCACTAGATACCTCTGCACCAAGATAAATAATTCCACTTTCATCTAATCTAGATAAAATAGAACTACTTACATTAGGTATATCAGAAGTAATTTCTTCTGCACCTAATTTAGTATCTCTACAAATACAAGATAATTCTTGAATATGTATAGTAGTAAATATATCTTTATGAATTATTCTCTCTGAAATTAAAATAGAATCTTCAAAATTGTATCCATGTCAAGACATAAAAGCTACTCTAACATTTTGTCCTAATGCTAACTCACCTAAATCAGTAGAAAAACCATCAGCTAAAACATCTCCTTTTTTAACTTTTTCTCCTAAAACAACAATAGGTTTTTGATTTATACAAGTATTTTGATTAGACCTAGAATATTTAATCAAATTATAAATATCAAATTTATCAAATAAATTAAATTCATCTAAAAAACTATATTTTTCTACTATAATTTTAGAAGAATCAACATATTTAATAACACCATTACTTTTAGATAAAACTAAAATACCTGAATCTCTAGCTATAATAGACTCTAAACCAGTACCAACTAAAGGTTTATCAGATATCAAACATGGAACTGCTTGACGTTGCATATTAGCACCCATTAAAGCTCTATTAGCATCATCATGTTCCAAAAAAGGAATCAAAGATGCCCCAACAGAAACAATTTGTTGAGGAGAAATATCCATATAATTAATTTGACAAGAACTAAATAAATTAAATTCACCCTTATATCTACAAATTATAAATTCATCTTCAATACAATTATTTTTATTTAAAAAAATATTTACTTGAGCAATAATATAATTGCCTTCTTCAATAGCAGATAAATAATGAATTTCATTAGTTACATAACCTTTCTTAACCAATCTATAAGGAGTTTCTAAAAAACCATATTCATTAATTCTAGCATAAATAGATAAAGAATTAATTAATCCAATATTAGGACCTTCAGGTGTTTCTATAGGACAAACTCTACCATAATGGGTAGGATGTATATCTCTAACTTCAAAACCAGCTCTTTCTCTAGTTAAACCTCCAGGACCTAATGCTGAAATTCTACGTTTATGAGTAATTTCAGACAAAGGATTATTTTGATCCATAAACTGAGATAATTGACTAGAACAAAAAAAATCTTTTATTATAGCTGAAAGAGGTTTAGCATTTATGATATTTTTAGGAAAAAAATTATTCGGTAAATTTAAAGATAAACGCTCTTTTATAGTTTTTTCTATTCTAACTAAACCAATACGAAATTGATTTTCAACCATTTCACCTACAGATCTTACTCTTCTATTACCTAAATTATCTATATCATCAACATTACCAACACCATTTCTAATATCTATTAATTTTTTAATAGTACCTATAATATCCTGTGATTCTAATATCATTGGTCCATCAATATTTTTTCTACCCATAGACATATTAAATTTCATACGACCTACTTTAGATAAATCATATCTATCAATAGAAAAAAATAAATTATTAAATAAATTTTTAGCTGCTTCAATAGTAGGAGGTTCACCAGGTCTAATCATACGATATATATCTATTAAAGCTTCATCACAATTTAAAGTACTATCAATAGATAAAGTACTAGATATATAAGATCCTTGATTTAATTCATTAATATATAAAATTTTTATATTATTAATATCAGAATTAATAATTTTATCTAATAAATTTATATTTAATTTAGTATTAGATTCTAAAATAGAATATTTATTCTTAGATAAAAAAATTTTATAATTTTTTGCCAAAATTTTATTTACAATATATTCTTTAGAAATTTGAATATAATTAACATTATTTTTTTCCATTTTTTTAATATGTTTAAAAGTTACTCTTTTCCCTTTCTTAACATATAATTTATTTTTAAAAAAAATATCAAAATCTAATATTTCACCTCTTAATCTGTTAGGAATCAAATGCATAAACAATTTATTTTCTAAAATATCTATACTAATAAAACTAAAAAATATTTTTAATATTTTTTCTTTATTATATCCTAAAGCTTTTAAAATAATAGTAGCTGGTAATTTTCTCCTACGATCAATACGAGCAAATAAATTATCTTTAATATCAAATTCAAAATCTAACCATGATCCTCTATATGGAATTATTCTAGCACTATATAAAATTTTTCCAGAAGTAAAAACTTTATTTTTACCTTTATTGCTATCGAAAAAAACTCCAGGACTACGATGTAATTGAGATACTACTACTCTTTCAGTACCATTAACAACAAAAGTACCTCTATCTGTCATTAAAGGTATTTCTCCCATATAAACTTCTTGCTCATTAGAAGATTTGATAATTTTCTTAGAAATATCATTTACATCATAAATTATTAAACGTAATTTTACTTTTAAACTTAATGAATAAGTTAAACCTCGTACTTTACATTCTCTATCATCAAAAAAAGGTCTATCAAATCTATAACTTATATATTGTAATTCAATATTTTTATTATAATTTATAATAGGAAAAACAGATTTAAAAGATAAATCTAAACCAGAAAATTTATTTTTCAAACCATATAAAAAATTCTTATAAGAATCTATTTGAACAGATAATAAATATGGTATATCTAATATCTGAGGAATTTTACTAAAATTTTTACGTATACATTTCCTTTCAGAATAAAAACAAATCATATTTATCCCATAAACTAATAAATTAAATATTTATTTTATACTTACTGTTGCTCCAACATCTTCTAAAGATTTTTTTAATATATCTAAATCTTTTTTATTAATTTTTTCTTTTATAAGCACAGGAAAAGACTCAACTAAATCTTTAGCTTCTTTTAAACCTAAATTTAAAAAATTACGAATTATTTTTATAACTGCAATTTTATTATTTCCTATAGAGTTTAAAAATAAATCAAATTCACTTTTATTTTCTTCAACAGTTTTTAAACTAACTTTTTCAGAAGAATTAAATTTATAATCACCAGTACTTACTCCAAATTTCTTTTCTATAGCATTTATTAATTCAATTAAATCAATTAATGACATAGAAGAAATTTGATCTAAAATTCTATCTTTATTTATATTCATAAATACATCCAAATAAATTTAAATAATTAACATTTAATACTTTTAATAATTAATAAAGAACGTAATAATCTAAATAAAAAAAAATCTTTTAAAATAAAAATTAAATAACTTAAACATTTTTTAATTGAAGACAAAAATGACAATTTTTTACTTAACTTTAAAGAAACTTTTTTTTTATCAATTAATATACATTTTAAAACTAAATTATTTTTGTATTTAACTAAAAATTTATCTAAAACTTTAAATAAACCACCATAATTTTTAGTAGAATAACCTAAAATAATTGGACCAACTAAAAAACTTTTTAAATAATCTAAACTAGATTTCATAATAGAAATCTTTAATAAATTATTACGTACTACCATAAAATTTACATTATTATTTTTTGCATTTTTACGAAACAAATTTAAATTATTTGCCGATAATTTACTAAAATTTAATATAACTATAGACAAAGATTTTTCTAATTTTTTTTTTATTTTAAAAACAAATTTTTTTTTATCTTTACTTTTCTTAAACACTTAACCCCCAATAAAATAATATTAAATATTATTTAAATCAACTAAAATACTTTTTCCCATAGTACTAGAAACAAAAATTTTTTTAAAAAAAAAATTATTTTTTATTTTATTGGGTTTATTAGATTTTACTGAATTAATAAAACAAATAAAATTATCTAATAATTGATTATTTGTTAAATTTATTTTACCTATAACACTATGTATAATACCAAACTTATCATTTTTATAAGTTATTTGACCTTTACTAAATTTTAAAACACTATTTTTTAAATCATCAGTAATAGTTCCTAATTTAACATCAGGCATTAAACCTTTAGGACCTAATATCTGACCTAATTTACTAACTAATTTTACACCTTCTAAAGAAGATATAACTACATCATATTCAATAGAATTATTTTTTACTTTATCTAATAAATTTTCCATACCAACAAAAAAAGCTCCAGAAGAATAAGAAATATCTTCTTTAGATTTAGGAGCAAAAACAATAACTTTATTTGTTTTTACTATACCATGAGGTAATAAAACACTGCCTTTTACATTTTGATTAACATCTTTAGTATCTATAAACAAATTAATTGCTATATCTACAGATTCTATAAAATGAAATTTCGATTTTTTTTTTACAAAATCAAAAATTTTTATTAAATTACTTTTATTATAATTCAATTTATTAATATTCATATTAAATTTAACTAATCTTTTATTAAAATTCCCATAGAACGAGCAGTTCCAATTATAGATTTAGATAATTTTTTAAAATTAGAGCTATAAGTATCAGAAAATTTTATTTTAGCAATATTTAATATTGCTTTTCTACTAATATATCCAACAATATCATGACCAGGTTTTTTAGAACCAGAAGTTAATGACACTTCTTTTTTAAGAAGATATGAAACTGGAGGAGTTTTAGTTACAAAATCAAAAGTACGATCAGAATAAATAGTTATTATTACTGGTATTGGTATACCTTTTTCTAAAGAACTAGTTTTTTTATTAAATAATTTACAAAAATTCATTATATTTATACCCTTTTGACCTAAAATAGGCCCTACAGGAGGACTAGGATTTGCCATACCAGATAAAACTTGTAATTTAATATAAGAATGTATTTTTTTAGACATTTTTTTTTAAAAAATTAATAAAATTTAATTATTTTTTTCTACTTGAGAAAAATCTAACTCTACAGGAGTAGATCTTCCAAAAATTAAAACAGAAACTTTTAAACGATTTTTATCATAATCAACTTCTTCTACTGTACCATTAAAATCAGAAAAAGGACCACTATTTACTCTTACTAATTCACCATATTCAAATAAAATTTTCGGTCTAGGTTTTCCATTGATTTTATGTAATTTATTTTTTATAAATTCTATTTCTTTATCATTTATAGGACATGGATGACCTAAATTACCTCCTATAAAACCTATAATTTTAGGAACTTTACGAATTAAATATCAATTTTTGTTATTCATAACCATATTAATTAAAAAATAACCAGGATAAAATTTACGTTCACTTTTCTTACGTATACCTTTTTTAATTTCCACTACTTCTTCAGTAGGAACTAAAATATCTCCAAAATCATCTCTTGATCCATATAATTTTATATGATCTCGTAAAGAATTAATTGCTTTCTTTTCAAAACTAGAAAAAACTTGTATAACATACCAATTTTTTTTCTTTTCTAAATTAACCATTTAATTAAACCTCAAACTAATAATAAAAGAAATAATATATAATAAAAAATTATCAAAAATTCATATTAAAATAGAAATTAAAAAACTTAAAACAAATACTATTGTAACTGTTTTAATAACTTCATATTTAGAAGGTCAATAAATTTGAGAAATTTCTAATTTAGATTTTATAAAATATAAAAATATTTTTCTACCTAAATTAGTATATTTGAATAAAAAAAAACATAAAAAAGAAAAAAGAAAGTTTAATGTATATCTAATTAAAAAAAAATTTCTACATAAAATATAATTATTTATATATATTAAAAAAAATGATAATAATATAAAAAAATATATTTTTTTTTGAGTTATAAAACTAGTATTCATTAATATTTAAAAATGTTAAGTTAAAAATGTAATTTAAATCTTAAAACTATTTTAAAACTAAACTTTAAAAAAATTTTTATTTTTTAATAAATAAAAAAAATCTACTATTTTAATTTCAAATTCTAAAAAAATATTAAATTTTTTAAATACTTTTTTTCTAACATATAAACTTAAAGAATAAATATGTTTAGGTAAAGCATGACCTAAATTAATAATAATTAATGGTTGTTTTTCATAAACTCTAGCTCATCCAATAGTATAACCTTTCAAACCACATATATCAATTAATAAAGCTGCAGGAATTTTAATTTTATTTTTAACATTAAAATCCTTAAAGTAATCAAAATAAGAAAAATATAATTTCTTTATATATTTATAATAAAAAACATCTATAAAAGGATTTTTAAATATACTACCTATATTTCCAAAAATTTTTGGATTAGGAATTTTTTTTTCTCTAAATTCAAAAATTTTTTTATATATATCTTCTATGTTAATATTAACATCTAAAGGATCAAAAAATAATAACAAATCCTTATGTAAAATACAAGGTTTTCATGATTTTTTAATTAAAAAACCTACTTTTAAAATTATATAACGATTATTAATAAAACTTTTAAAAATACTATATCTATAAGAAAAAAAAAGTTTTTTTTTTTCTAAAAAAAAAATTTTACCAGTATAACAATCTAATACTTTAGCATAATGAAAAAATTCTTTTATTTCTAAACCATAAGCTCCTATATTATTAACTACTGCTCCACCAACTGATCCAGGTATAAAAGATAAATTTTCTAAACCATATATACCATTGTTAATGGTAAAATTAACTAAATCAGATCAAGATTCCCCTGAATAAACACTTAAAAACCAAAAATTAATATTTTCTTTTATTTTAATACCTTTAATTCTATTAATTATTACTGTACCATAAAAATTATTTAAAAATAAAGTATTACTACCATAACCTAAAAATATACTGTATCTTTTTTTTTTAAAATCTCAAGATAATATTTTCTTTAAATCTAAAATATTATCTACAATATAAATAAAATCAAATTTTATATCTAAATTTAGAGTATTAAATTTTTTTAAAGAATTTAAATTAACCATAAATTTTATTTACCAATAAATTTTCTAAAAAATAAATTTTTTTCAATTTAAATAAAAAAAAACATTCAGTATATCTCATAATTTTAGAATTATAAAATTTATTATGATTAAATCCTAAAAGATGCAATAAACTATGTATTAATAAATATGCAAAATAAAAAAAATAATTTATATTTTTCTTAAAAGATTTTTCTAAAATTAAAGAAGGACAAATAAATACATCACCTAAATAATTATTTTGTATATTCGTATAAGAAAAAGATAAAATATCAGTAACAATATTTTTATTTCTAAATTTATTATTTAAATATAAAATATATTTTTTATTTACAAATATAAAAATAATATATTTTTTAATATTAAAAAATTCACATAATTTTGATAATCACTTGTAAAAATAAATTTTTTTAGGTAAAAATAAACAATCACTACAATAATTCTTGAATTTTAAAAAACAATTATACACATTTTTTATTATCATATGCTTTTATTATATTAGCTACAATTGAAGAACGCATTATATCTTTAATACTAAAAAAAGTTATACCAACTTCATTGATATTTCTACAAATATTAATAGCATGTTTTAAACCCGATGAAATTTTATTTGGTAAATCTACTTGAGATATATCTCCATTAATAACAGCTTTAGAATTAAAACCTAAACGAGTTAAAAACATTTTCATTTGTGAAATAGTAGTATTTTGAGCTTCATCTAATATAATAAAAGAATCATTAAAAGTTCTTCCTCTCATATAAGCCAAAGGAACTATTTCAATAATATTATGAGAAATATATTTTTCATTAAAATTAGGACCTAATATTTCAAATAAAACATCATATATTGGACATAAATAAGGATTTATTTTTTGATTAAAATTACCTGGTAAATAACCTAATTTTTCTCCTGCTTCAACTATAGGTCTAGCTAATATAATTCTATAAATTTTTTTTTTTTTTAAAAAATCTATAGCTGCTGCTGTAGCTAAATAAGTTTTACCTGTTCCCGAAACACCTATACCAAAAGTAATTACTTTATTAAAAATATTTTTAATATAAGAAAATTGCATTTTTGTTCTAGGTTGAACTAAACTATATTTAGTTCTTAATAAAAAAGTGAAATTACATTTTTTTTTCATTATTAAATTTTTATTTAAACTATATTACCATATAAATAATTATTAAATAATCTAGTAATTTTAATATTAACCAATTTACCCAAAAGTTTTTTATCTCCTTTAAAATAAACAATTTTATTATTTTCAGTATAACCAAATAAATAATTAGAAATTTTACTAGAAAAATTTTCCACTAACACATATTGTTTAGTATTCAACATTTTATTTAATCAATATAATTTGTTTTTATAAAGTAAATTATTTATTTTATATAATCTTTTTTTTTTTTCTAGTATATCAACATCATCTTTCAAATAAAAAGATTTAGTATAAGGACGAGGAGAATACATAAAAACAAAACTATTATCAAATTTAATATCAGATATTAATTTAATAGTTAAACTAAAATCTTTATCATTCTCAGTAGGAAAACCAACTATAAAATCTGAACCAAAAACCATTTTTTTCCTAATAAGTAAAATTTTATGAATTATTTCTTTATAAAATTCTACAGTATAATTTCTACGCATAATCTTTAATATTTTATTAGATCCGCTTTGGATAGGTAAATGCAAAAAGTTAATTATTTTTTTAGATTTTTTATACATATTTATTAATTCTTTAGTAAAATTATTCGGATGACTAGTAGTAAATTTTATTCTTTTAATACCTTTAATTTTAGAAATTAATTTTAATAAACAAGAAAAATTACATTCTTTATTATCTTTAAATTTACCACAATAAGCATTTACATTTTGTCCTAATAAATTTATTTCAGAAATACCATATAAAGATAATCTACATATTTCAGAAAGAATATTTTCTGGTGATCTACTAATTTCTCTACCCCTAGTATAAGGAACAATACAATATGAACAAAATTTATTACAACCTTCCATAATAGAAACATAAGATAAAGATCTTCTATTTAAATTGATATTTAAATTACTTTTAAAATCAATATTTTTTTCTATGCTTAAAAAATCTATATCAATAATTTTTTTTTTATTTTTTTTAAAATTTAAAATTAAATCACAAATTTTATGTAAATTTTGAGGACCAAAAACAATATCAACAATATTACTACGTAAAAAAATATTTTCTTTTTCTTGAACAGATACACAACCTCCTACAGCAATAATTAAATCACTATTATTTTTTTTTATATCTTTAATGTTATCAAGAAAAAAAAATAATTTATCTTGAGCTTTTTGTCTAACTGAACAAGTATTTAAGATAATTAAATCTACATCTATCAAAGAATAAACTAACTTATAGTTATCATAAATATTTAAATATGATCTAATTTTATTAGAATCATATTGATTCATTTGACAACCTCAAGTTTTAATATATAATTTTTTGTGCATAAATTAATTAATAAAATCATTCAATTTCAAATTATAGCTACGACAGGGATTGAACCTGTGACCTCAGCGTTATGAATGCTGTGCTCTAACCAACTAAGCTACGTAGCCTTATTTACTGGGGTACCAGGATTTGAACCTGGGATCTCGGGATCAAAACCCGATGCCTTACCACTTGGCTATACCCCGATAATCCATACGGAAGACGAGATTTGAACTCGTACACATTTTAAAAAGTACTAGAATCTAAATCTAGTGCGTCTACCAATTTCGCCACTTCCGTATAAAATATTTATTAAATATATTATATTATATAAATATGAAAAATAAATTATTTTTATCAACTTTATTTAAATATTGTATTAATTTATTCAGAAAAAAAAATATATTTTTTGGACACGGAACATATAATGCATATACTGAATCAATACACCTTATATATTCTGTACTTAATATAAATATAAATATAAAATACTCAAAAATAAAATATCTTAAAATAAATAATACACATAAAAAAAAAATAATATATTTAGCTAAATTAAGAATAAAAAAAAAAATACCTATAGCTTATCTTACTAAAAAAATTTGATTTTGCAATAAAAAATTTTATATTAATTACGGAGCATTAATACCAAGATCACCTATAGCAGAAATAATAAAAAAAAAATTTAAATTCATTAAAAAAAATTTTTATCCTAAAAATATATTAGATTTATGTACAGGTAGTGGATGTATAGCTATATGTTGTTCATATATTTTCCCTAAATCTAAAATAGATGCAATAGATATATCTAAAAAAGCTCTTAAAATAGCTAAAAAAAATATTATAATTCATAAAAAAAATAAACAAATAAAATTAATAAAATCAAATTTATTTAAAAAAATAAATAAAAAATATGACCTTATTATATGTAATCCTCCATATATAAATAAAAAAGATATAAAATTTTTACCTAAAGAATATTCTTATGAACCAGAAATAGCCTTAATAAGTAAAAAAAAAGGTATATATATGATACAAAAAATATTAAAAAAATCATATAAATATTTAACACACAAAGGTTATTTAATATGTGAAACAGGACATCAAAACAAAAAAATAATTAATAAAAATAAATCAATTAAATTTAATTGAATAAAATTTAAAAATAAAAACCATAAAGTTTTTATAATTAAAAAAAATAAACTAACTAATATTAAATAATTTAAAAAAATTTTTTTTATTATATTTTATAACTCTATAAAAACTAATTTTTTTTAATAAAGATATTTTTTTAAATATAAAAACAATATTTATAGGATTATTAGATATACCCCTATAAGGATAGGGGGTTAAATAAGGAGAATCAGTTTCTACTAATATTCTATTCAAAGGTATATATTTAATTATATTTTGTAATAAAATAGTATTTTTAAATGTAACTAATCCAGAAATAGAAATATATAATCCTAAATCCAAAAATTTTGACAAAAAATATTTCTCAGTATAACTAAAACAATGTATAACAGCTTTAAAATTACTAATATTAAATTTTTTTATACTATTAATAGTATCATTAAAAGAATTTCTAGTATGAATTATACAAGGTTTTTTATATTTATTAGAAAGATATAAATGATATAAAAAAACATTAATTTGTTTTTTTTTATTCTTTTTATCAATATTAATTTTATAATCTAAACCAGTTTCTCCAACAGCAATAATTTTCCTATAAGAAATAAATTTTTCTAAATCTAAAAAATCACTCTTTATCATTTTATTAACATAATATGGATGTATACCGCAAGATAATTTAATCATATCTACATAAGAAAACATACTAAAAATATAAAAAAAATTTTTAATACTTGTTGAAACAGATAAAAGATATAAAAAATTATTTTTTTTACATAATAATAATAATTGATAAATATTTTTAAATTTTTTTTTATAACATAAAAGATCAATATGACAATGAGAATCTATTAAAAACATATATACCTTTAATTTTTATTATGAATTAAAAAATAAATATAGTATGAAAAATCATAAATTAATATTTCCTTATTTAAATTACATTTACTTTTTATTTCATTAATACAAACGATAATTTTTTTTAAAATTAAATTAATATTTTTAACACATAAATTTTTTCTAATTTTTTCTATAATATATATAGAGTCTAAATTATAAATTTTATTTGTATATTTATAATTTAAAGAATCAAAAAAAAAAGTATATAACATATATAAATTAAAATACAAAGAATAATTTTGTAATGCAGATATTATATCATTAATACTTAAGAATAAAATATTATTAACTATATTTAATATTTTAAGTCTAAAAAATCATTTTTTTTCTAAAAATAATTTAGATTCTAAAGGAGAATTATTATTTAAACGAATAATAGTCAATATTTTTTTTTTATTTAAATTTAAACAATTACAATTTTCTTTTAATCATTTATATACAAACAATTCCTCTGGAATAAATAATTTATATTTATAACATCTACTTAAAAAAGTAGCAGGAATATTATAAATATTTAAACAAGAAAATATTAATATTAATTTATAATAAGGCTCTTCCATTAATTTTAATAAATAATTATATATAAAAGGATTTAAAAAATTAAAATTAGAAAAATAAATTATTTTAAAAAAACTAAAAGATAAATTTTTACTTAATAAACAATTAATTTTTTTTATTAAAGAAATATTTAAATAAATATTTTCTATTAAAAAAAAATTAGGATGATTATTAATATTTAATAGATTACAATTTATACAATTATTACAAACAGAATATTTTTTTTTTAAACATAAAATTCATTTAACTAATCTATAGACTAATAAATCTACTCCTAAATTACAAGGATAAGTTATTAATAAATTACAATTTTTATATACCTTAAATTTAGAAAAAATAATTTTTCTATATAAATAGTTTAATCAAGGATAAAATCTTTCTTTTTCTTTATTAACCATAAATAAATTTTATATTTTAATTTTAAAAACAAGTATTTTATATTTAAATTACCATTCAATTTAATAATATTAAATTTATCACTAAAATACCTTCTATAAAAAGAAACAACTCTATATAAAAACCCTATTCCTTGTGATTCAATAAAATCAAGATTTTTAAAATTTAATAAACGTTTAACTGCTAATAATGGAGAAATATCTATATAAATAGTTAAACAAGGATGTAGATGAATAAAATTATTATTTAATAAAAAAATTAAATTTTTATCTATATTTCAACCACCATGTTGATAAGCTAAAGTACTTATATAAAATCTATCAGAAATAACATAATAACCTGAATTTATAGCAGGAATAATAGATTTTTCTATTAATTGAACTCTAGAAGCATATATCATTAATAATAAAGATTTTAAAGATACCAAATCATAATTAATATTTTTAGATAAAATTAAATTACGTATTTTTTCAGAAAAAAAATTACCACCAGGATCACGAACTAACAAAACTTTTTTTATACCCATAGAATTTAAAATTTTAACTAAAAATTTACATAAAGTAGACTTACCTGAACCATCAATACCTTCTACAACAATAAATTTATTTATCATAAATACATTAAAATAAAATATTAAATAATAGTATTACTAAATTTTATCAGTAATGATATTATTATACATTAATAATATCAATTTAAAATATTAAGGTAAATAAATGTTAATAACAAAATTAGCTCCAAATTTTACAGCTGAATCAGTAAATTCAAAAAATAAAATAGAAACAATTAACTTTTGAAAAACAATAAAAAATAAAACTACAGTATTATTTTTTTGACCATTAGATTTTACATTTGTATGCCCATCAGAAATATTATCTTTTAATGATAAATATCAAGAATTTAAAAAAAGAAAGGTAAAAATTATAGGTGTATCCATAGATTCTATATATACACATATAGCATGAAAAAATACTCCAGTTCATAATGGTGGAATAGGAAAAATAAATTTTACAATAATATCAGATATAAAAAGAAAAATACAAAAATTATATAAAGTTAAACATAAAAAAACTGGAGTTTCTTTAAGAGCAACATTTATAATTGATAAAAATAAAATTATTAGACACCAATCTATAAATGATTTATCTCTAGGAAGAAATATAAATGAAATAATTAGATTAATAGATGCAATAAATTATTCTAAAAAAAATAAAAAAGTTTGTCAAGCTCAATGAAATTTAGGTGAAAAAGGAATTACACCTAATCATTTAGGTATATGTAAATTTTTAAAAAAAAAATATAAAGAAATTTAGTTTAAAATATGAATTTAAAATACGATTTTTACTTAAATACAAGTATAATAATATTTTTCGTAATATTATTTTACATAACTATAATCTATCCTCAAAAAAAAAAAAAAAAACAACATAAAAATATTATTAATAACTTAAAAATAAGAGATAAAATTTTAACTAAAGGTGGCATAATAGGTAAAATAATTAAATTTAAAAATAGAAAATATATTTTATTACTTGTAAATAATAAAACTAAAATATTAATTGATAAAAATTATGTACTTAATATTTTATCTTAAAAAATATAAAATTTTTAAAAACTAAAAAAACTAAATTTATTTAGTTTATTTTAGTTTCATTATAAATACAATGTTTTTTAATTATTGGATCATATTTTTTAATAGAAATTTTTTTTTTACAATTAAATTTATTTTTTGTAGAAGTATAAAAATGTTTACTTCCAGAAGAAGAAATTAATTTAATATTTATTCTCTTATTTTTAGACATATTTATTTATTACCTTATTTTTTTTAAAAATTTTTCTATACCTAATTTATCAATAATTTTTATTCCTTTTGCTGTAACCTTTAACTTAATAAACCTTTTTTTTTTTTCTATTCAAAAACGATGATTATGTAAATTAGGTAAAAATTTTCTTTTAGAAGAATTCATGGAATATGATCTTTTAACACCAAATAAAGGTTTTTTTTTTGTAACAAAACAAAATTTTGACATTTTAAAATTTCCTATTTAAATTATTAAGATTTAATTAATTTTATTTTATTAGCCAACAAAGAATTTTTATATTTATTAGATTCACATCTTAAAAATCCCCAAACTAATATAATATTATGTATTTCTAAAAAAGAAGAATATTTTATATACATATCTTTAAATAAAATTATTTCTAAATTACCAGAATTATCATCTATATCTAGTATAGATATTTGATTTTTATTTTTAGTAAACAAAAATTTAATAGAATTTATCAATCCAAAAACTAATATATTTTTATTTATTTTATAAGAAGATAAATATTTTATCCTTAAAATATTTTTATTACTATACATAATATCTAAAATATATTTGTTAATAGGATGATCAGTTAAATAATGACCTAATACCTCTTTTTCTTTATACAAAATATAATTTTTTTTCCATACAGGAGATATATTTTTAATTTTTTTATATAAAATTAATTCATTAATATTTTTATTTTTAAATAAAGAAAGTTGCTTATAAAAAAATTCATTATTTTTATATTTAGACAATTTTAATATATCACTTAAATATTTTATTAATACAGATCTGTTTATATTAAAACAATCAAAAGAACCAGATAAAATTAATTTTTCCAATGCTAACTTAGAAACTCTAGAAAAAGTTAAAATACAAAAACTTATAAAATCTTTAAAAATACCATATTTATCACGTAATTTAACTATTAAATCTACAGTACTTTTTCCTATTCCTTTAATAGCTCCTAAACCATAAACTAACTCATTATTTTTATTTATACTAAAATAATATTTACTAATATTAATGTTTGGAGGAATAATATTAATATCCATACTTTTAATTTCATTTACAATTAAAGTAATTTTATTAATATTATCAATATCAGCATTCATAAATGAAGCCATATATTCACAAGGAAAATGTGATTTCAACCATAAAGTTTGATAAGCTAAAAAGGAATAAGCAACAGAATGAGATTTATTAAATCCATAATTAGAAAAACTTTTCATTAAAGAAAATATTTTCATAGATAAATTAGAATCAATACCTAAAGAAATAGAACCTTTTTTAAATATATTTCTATGTCACTTCATCTTACTATAATCTTTTTTGCTCATAGCCATTCTTAAAGAATCTGCTAATCCTAAATTATAATTAGCTAATACTTGAGCAATTTTCATTACTTGTTCTTGGTATAATATTATACCATAAGTATATTTTAATATAGGTTTTAATAATTTATGTTGTCATTTAATATCAGGATAAGATATTAATTCTTTTCCATTCTTACGATTAATAAAATTATCTACCATACCAGATTGTAACGGACCTGGTCTAAATAAAGCTAATAAGGCTACTATTTCATTGAATGAATCAGGTTTTAAACGCCTTATTAAATCTTTCATACCTATAGATTCTAATTGAAAAACAGCAGTAGTTTTAGCACTTCTCAATAATTTAAAACTCAAATTATCACTTAAAGATATTTTATTAATATTAAAATTACAACCTAATTTTAGGTTAATCATTTTAACAGAATTATCTATTACAGTTAATGTTCTTAATCCCAATAAATCAAATTTTACTAAACCTATATATTCAATATCATCTTTGTCTAATTGAGTAACCAATCTTTTACTTTCTATATCATAATAAAAAGGACAATAATTATTTGTTTTTAATGAAGATATTATAATACCTCCTGCATGTTTACCTATACCTTTAATTACTCCTTCTAAACGAAAAGAAATATCAATTATTTTTTTTACCTCTTTATCAGAATTATATATTTCTAATAATTTATTTTCTTTTAAAAGAGCTTTTTTTAAAGTTATATTAATATCAAAAGGTATTAATTTAGCTAAATAATCAATAAAATTATACGAATAACCAAATACTCTACCTACATCTCTTAAAACAGATTTAGCCGTTAAAGTATTAAAAGTAACAATTTGAGCTACAAATCTATTACCATATACATTTTCTATATGAGAAATAACTTTATCTCTATTATTCATACAAAAATCTATATCAAAATCAGGCATAGAAATTCTTTCAAGATTTAAAAATCTTTCGAAAATCAATCCAAATTTTATAGGATTAATATCTGTAATATATAATAAATAAGCCACTAAAGATCCAGATCCAGATCCTCTTCCAGGACCAACTCATATATTATGAGATTTTGATCATTTAACAAATTCCATAACTATTAAAAAATAATCAGCAATATTTAAAATATTAATAATCTTTAATTCTTTTTTAATACGAAATAAATATTTTTTTTTATTATTCTCTTTTTTATTAAAATTTATTCTTTTATATAAACCTTCGTATACTAATTTTTTTAAAAAATATTTAGACTTAATATTAGAAAAAGGATATTTAGGTAAAAATAATTTTCTTTTTTTTAAAATAAAATTACATCTTTTGGCTATATGTACAGTATTAAATATAGATTCAGGTATATCTGAAAATAATTTACACATTTCTTGTTCATTTTTAAAATATTGTTGATTAGTATAATTTAAAAATAAATTAACTTTATCTAAAGTACAATTATGATATATAGAAGATTTTATTTTATTAATAATAAAATCATTTTTATTTAAAAAAACTACTTTATTAGTTGCTACTAAAGGTAAATTATTATAATTAGAAATTTTAATAATTAAATTTAAATATTTTTCTTCATTTAAATAATTTATTCTAAATATTTGTATATATAATCTATCATTTATATATTTTTTTAATAAAAATAAATATTCCTCTAAAATTATAAAATCATAATTAATAAAATTTTTATTATTTATAAAACCATAATTAATATAAAATAAAAATATTAAACCATCATTAAATTTTAATAATCAACGATAATCTAAATATAAATTATTATTATTTAATTTTTTTCTATAAGATAAAGAAACTAATTTAGTTAAATTTTTATAACCTATTTTATTTATTATTAATAACGTTATATTATATACAAAATTTTTGTAAATAATATTAATATCACAACCTACTATAGGTTTAATACCATAATTATAAGAAATTTTAACAAATTTAATTATTGCTGATAAACTAAAAAAATCAGTTAAAGCTACAGAGGGCATATTTAATTTTAAAGATTTTTTAACTATTTTATCTATCTTACATAAACCATCTTGTATAGAATAATCACTATGAACATTTAAATGTATAAATTTAGGATAAGACATATACTATTATTATCTTAGCTTAATTTATTAATTATATAATCAGTTATATTAGAAATATTTTTACTAAAATAAAATATTGCATTTTTATCTAAAATAATATCATATTTATGATGTTTAATCAGATAATTAATAATTTTTTGTATTCTAATAAAAAACATATTATGTAAACTAATATTTTTATTATTTATATAAATTTCCAATTTATTAATTTTATTATATAATAGTTTTTCTTTTTTATTTAAAAATAAAATCAAACTATTAATTTTTTTATCATTAATTAAATTTAAATTATTACTTAATTTTTTCTTATTTTTAATTAAAATATTAATTTCATTATTTATAGATAAATATTTTTTGTATAAATAATGATTTATAGAATTAACTATCTTTTTATATTGTAAAGAATCTTTAAAAATTCTATCAAAATCTAAAACAGCTAATTTGTTATTAGCAAATAAATTTAAAGATAAAAATAAATAAACAAATAACATAAAAAAAAATTTCATATATATCCTCATTAAATTAAATAAAATTTCCTATATTAAATTGAAAATTATGTATTTCATCATTTTTGTTATATAAAACTGGAAAACCATAAGATAAATTTAATACTCCTAAAGGAGTTATTATTTTACAAGATATACCTGCTGATATTTTTAACATATTTTTTATATTTCCATAATCTGGAATATTATTATTTATATTATTAGATGTATTAATTCAATTAGTATCTAAAATTAAACCACTATCTATAAAAAAAGAGGTTCTAAAATAATTTTTATAATATTTACTCAAAAAAAAATTAGGGAAAATTAATTCATTATTTAAATAAAAAATAAAATTACCTCCAAAATAATGAGGAGATACGCATATATATTTATTTTTTTTACATTTATATTTATAAGAATTTACATAAATTTGATTAGGACTAATATCATTATTAAAAACACGTAAAAAATTATTATTTAAAGAATGGAAATTTTCATAAAAAGGAACTTTTTTGTTATTAAAACCATTACTATAACCTATATAATTATGTAAAAAAAATATCCAATTTTTATATTTATCTAAAGAAAAATATTTAGATATAGAAGAATGAATCTTATAAAAATTATTTATTGATTTTAAAATAGTAAATTTACTATTAAAATAAATATAAAAACCATATTTAGGTAAAATAATATTATCTAATTTATTAATTTTAAAATTTAAATTAACTAAAAAATCACTAATTGTTAAAGGATTTTTATTATTAATAAAATCAATTTTTTTATTTATAGACTTTAAATATTTTAATATACCTACATAAGGATTAATCTTACCAAAAATATTATATATATATTCTAAACCTAGATTATATTCCAAAAAATTATTTACTTTTCATGTAATATAACTTTTATAACCATAATTTTTATTTAAATAACCATAATTATTTAATTGATTATTTAATGAATAATTAAAAAATAATTTATGTTTAATATAAAAATTATTTAAATAATTAATAAAATTTTTTGTATAAATTTCACTACTATTACTAAACTTATTTTTTATACTTTTTATTATAAAATCATTTCCTAAATAAAAAAAATTTTTTTTAAATAAATCAAATTCATAATTTAAATTATTATTACCATAATTTATTCCAAAATTAAATTTATCATTATAATCATTCTTAAAATAATAAATAATATTTATTTTATTATTTTTTTTAGAATTTATTTTCTTTTTTTTTCATGATACTGAAGAAAAAATACTAGTATTTTCTAAATTTTTTTTACCTAAATTAACTAAATATTCATTATACAAATTTTTACTATAAATAGGAATATTTTTATATAAAAAAATATTTTTATATGAGTTTATATTTCTTAAAATAACTTTATTAATATAAAATTTTTTATTTAATTTAATATATAAAAAAAATATAATTTTATTATTAACTAATCTTTTATAATTTATATTAACATTTAAATCTAAAAAACCATATTTTTTAAATTCTTTTTTTATATTCAAAATAATATTATTTATAATATCAGATTTATAATATATATTTTTATAAAAAAATTTTAATTTAATTTTATCTAAAATTTTATTTAACTTAATATCTTTAATTTTCTTTTTAAATAAAATATCATAGATTCTATATCTATCTCCTTCATATAAATCTACTATTATATTTAATATATTTTTATTTAAAAAATTAAATTTAATTTTTTTAAAATAAAAATCTAAATAACCATATTCAAAATAAAAACTTTTAATACGATATAAATCATCTATTAAATTATAAAAATTAAAATTTAAAAAATTATTAAATAATTTTAAATAATTATTAATATTTTTTAAATATATAATTTTTTCTTTATTTAAAAAACTATTTTTTTTAAAAAAAATATTTTTTATCTTTAAATATTCACCTTCATTAAAATTAACTTTTAAAACACAATATTTTTTATTCAAAAAAAAAACTAAAAAACTAATTTTAACATTATATCTACCTATTTCTTTATATTTATTTAAAATATTTTTTTTTACTTTTGATATTAAATTATTTTCTAAAAAAAAATTTTTTTTAATATTAAATTTATTTAAAATAGAAAATATTATTTTACTATTTAAAGATGAATTTCCTTGAATAAATAAATCATATATTAATGGTTTATAATCCAAATATATAAATAATTTATTATTAAATTCATATATTTTAATACTCTTAAAATATCTAGTTTTATATAAACAATTAATAATATTAATTATATTTTTTTTAGGAATTATATTACCTAAATATGTTAATAAAATTTTATTATATAAATATATATCAGATTTATCTCTAATATTTCATATAAAATCTTTTAAATAAAAATTTTGAATACAAAATGATTTTGTTCAAAAAAAAAATAAAAATATAAATAAAAAAAAAATATTCATCTTAGTTTTTAAAAAAAAATATTTATTAATTATCTAAATAAATAGTAAATTAAATACAAAACTTAATAACACAATATTAATAAATAAAAAATAAATTTTTGAATTTAATAAATAAACAAAAATAATACATATTATTATCTAATAAACATATAAATAATTTTTATTTAAATTAATTGAAATATATTAAATTATCTTTTTATATACATACTAACTAATTTGTATATTTTAACATAAATATACATAAAATACTTATTTTTTTTTAAAAAACATTATTAAAATATTTTAAGAAATAAAACATTTAATTTTTAGACAAAAAATTTATATTACCAAATTTTCTTTCTCGTTTAGAGAAATCTTTTAAAATATTTAAAAAATCACTACATTTAAAATCAGGTCATAAAATATCAGTAAAAAATAACTCAGAATATGCTATTTTTCACAAAAAAAAATTACTTATTCTTTTTTCTCCACCAGTACGAATTAATAAATCTATATCAGGTAAATAACCTAAACACAAATTCTGCACAATAATATTTTCATCAATATCATCATAACTATTAATTAAATTATTTTTAATTTTATAAAATATTTTTTTAATACAAGTGATAATATCTCATTTACCACTATAATTAATAGCTATATTTAATTTTAAACCTTTATTATTTTTAGTTAAAAACTCTATTTTATTAATATTAATCTTTAAATTTTCAGGTAAATCATCTCTATTACCAATAATTTTTACACAAACTTTTTTTCTATGCAATTCATACATAACGTTTTTAATTGAAATAGTAAACAACTTCATTAATTCATAAACTTCTAAATAAGGTCTTGATCAATTTTCAATACTAAAAGCATATAAAGTTAATATATTTATTTTATAATTAATAGAAAAATTAACTATTTTTTTTAATGACAATACCCCATATCTATGACCTACAATTCTAGATTTACCTTTTCTTTCTGCTCATCTACCATTACCATCCATAATTATGGCAATATGTTTTGGTATATTTATCATAAATAATTTAATATATACAAATAAAATGAATTTATCTATTTTTTTTATTTAAAAAAATAATATCTAATTTTTTAATATAAATATTAGTAATTTTTTGTAAATTTAAATTTAAATTCATATTATCATTCTCACTAATAACTTTATTCTTTAACATTAATTTAAATTTATTTTTAAATTTTCTTCTTATATTTCTAATACATATTTTAGATAATTCAATTTCACTTTTCAATAACTTTAAAAATTTTTCTTTTCTTTCTTCAGTTAAATAAGGTAAAATAATAATCAAATCATTTTTATCTTCAACTACATTAACATCTAATTTAGATAAAAAAATACATTTTTTAACATTATTTTTAATAGAATAATCAAATAAAAAAATTCTAAAAGAATTACTACTTTCTACAACTATTCTAGATAATTTTGATAAAGGAGTTTTCTTACCATAATAATCTATATATAAAGAAGATATAATTTTAGAATCCATATTATGGATATTAAATCTATTAATATTTTTTTGACAAGAAACAACACATTCTAACATCTTATTTTTAACATCATCTTTAATAATTTTATCCATATTAAATATTATACATTTAAATTTATATATTTAAAACAAAATTAAAATAATTATTAATCATCTAAAAAACTACGCAAAACATCTGACCTACTTGGATGACGTAATTTACGTAAAGCTTTAGCTTCAATTTGTCTTATACGTTCTCTAGTAACATCAAATTGTTTACCTACCTCTTCTAATGTATGATCACTATTCATATCTATACCAAAACGCATTCTTAAAACTTTAGCTTCACGAGGAGTTAAACTAGATAAAATTTCATTTGTAACAGATTTTAAACTATCAAAAGTAGCTGATTCTAAAGGTAACTCTAAAGAAGAATCTTCAATAAAATCACCTAAATGTAAATCTTCATCTTCTCCTATAGGAGTTTCCATAGAAATAGGTTCTTTAGCAATTTTTAAAACTTTTCTAATTTTATCCTCAGGAATCATCATCTTAATAGATAACTCTTCTGGAGTAGGTTCTCTACCTATTTCTTGTAATATTTGTCTAGAAACTCTATTTAATTTATTTATAGTTTCTATCATATGTACAGGAATTCTTATAGTACGAGCTTGATCAGCAATTGATCTAGTAATAGCTTGTCTAATTCATCATGTAGCATAAGTAGAAAATTTATATCCTCTTTTGTATTCAAATTTATCTACAGCTTTCATTAATCCTATATTACCTTCTTGTATTAAATCTAAAAACTGTAAACCTCTATTAGTATATTTTTTTGCTATAGATATAACTAATCTTAAATTAGCCTCTACCATTTCTTTTTTAGCATTTTTAGTTTTTAATTCATTTTCCAATAAAAAATTATTTATTTCTTTAATTTTTAAAATACTTAAATAAACTTTTTTTTCTATTAAAAATAAATTATGTAATTCTCTCTCTAATTTTTGAAAATATTTTTTTAAATTTAAAGATCAAAATTTATTAATATTAATTGCTTTTAATAACCATTTTGCATCTGTACCATATTTTAAAAAAAAACTATAAAAAATATTTTTAGGCATTAAACATTTTTTTACACATAAATTAATAATATTTTTTTCTATAGAATTTATATTACTAACTATAGTTTTATGTTTTAAAACTAAATAATGAAATTGTTTAGGAGATAATTTAAAATCCATAAAAATATTAATTAATTTATTAAACTCATATTTAGTATAAGGATGATTAATACTATATTTTTTAATAAATTTTTTTAAAAAATTATATTGAATATTTAAATATTTAAATCTTCTTTTTATAAAAGAAGAGTAAATAAAACATAAATCATTATTTTTATTTTCTTTATTTATATAAATAAAATTATCTGATACTAAAGAAAAATCTATTTTATAACCTACAAAACCTACAATTAAATCACATAAACGTAATTTACCTTTTATAACAAGAAAATATTGATTTAAAAAATAATCAATAGACTTTAAAAATTTAGCTAAATAGAATTGTATATTATTAATACTATTTTCAATACGTTTGGCAATTTTAATTTCTCCTTCCCTAGTTAATAATTCTACAGTACCCATTTCTCTCATATACATTCTTACTGGATCATTAGTTTTACCTACTTCAGAATTTATTTTTGACAAAATAACCTCAGAAACTTCATTTACAGAAGAATTATTTATATTATTATTTTCATTAAAAATTAATCCATTAATTTCACTAATATCTTCTATTACTGGAATACCTAAATTATTAATTAAATTAATAATTTTTTGCATTTTTAAAGAATCTATTTTTTTATTTAAAAATATACTATTATATATTTGTGAAAAAGTTATATAACCTTTTTTTTTACCTTTGTAAATTAATAGTTTTAAATAAAATTTATTTTTTTTATTCATATAAACGTCCGTAATTCTAAATAAATAATTATTTTTTAAAATTTTTTAATTTAATTAAATATCATATTTTTTTTTTTTCTTTTAAACTAAATTTATTAGATATATTTTTCTTAAAAATCATATCTAATTTTAGATCTATTAAAAAAATCTTTAATTTATCTAAAAAATTTAGAAAATATATTTTATCATTTATATTAATAGAAAAATAATTTTTCAAAAATAAATTCTCTAAATAAGAACGTATAAAATTTTTAGAAAATTTATTTAAAATTTTATTAAAAGTAAAAATATTATTTAATATACATAAATTAACAATATTTAAAAATAAACTAAGAATAGGTTTATTAACAAGATTTAAAACAAAATCATATATATTAACTAACCTAGATAAAAAAAGATTTTTTAATAATAAACTTATTAAATATCTAATTAGTAATATAAAAATATTTCTTTCTTTTTTAAATTTTAAAAAACTTAAATTAATTAAATTATCAAAATCATCTTTATTTAAACCTAATCTTAAACATAATTCTCTATTCAAAAATAATTTTATAATGGGTGAATTAATTTTATTAATTAAAAACAAAATTTTTTTAGAAAAATAAATTTTTTTTTCATAAGAACTAATATTTTCTTTAAATAAATAAATTTTAAATAAAACATAAAATATAGATTTAGAATTTTTTATACGATCTTTAAATTTTTTTTTACCTTCCTTTCTAATTATTGAATCTGGATCTTCTCTATTAGGTAAAAAAATAAAATAAGCTTTTTTAATTTCATTGATAAAAATTAACAATAATTTTAAAGTTTTTTTAATAGCATTAAAACCAGATTTATCTCCATCAAAACAAAAAATTAAAATATTTGTATAAAAATATAAAATTTTAATTTGTTCTTTAGATATTGAACTACCTAATAAACCAACAGCATATAAAATTTTATTTTTATGTAAAGAAATAACATCTATATAACCTTCAACAACTAAAATTTTATCTATCTTAATTTTGTTTCTTTTAACATTATTCAATCCATATAAACACTTTTTTTTTAAAAAAAAAATATTTCTTGAACTATTAATATATTTTAAAAAAGAATTTTTATTTATTGATCTACCCCCAAATGCAATTATTTTATTATATACATCAAAAATAGGAAATATAATTCTGTTACTTAACCTATCACAAAGATCGTTATTCTTATTTTTAACTAATAAACCTAATTTAATTAAAAAAAAAATTTCTTTTTCATTTAAAATTTTTATTAAATAATTTAATAAATTAATAGATGAATAACCAATAAAAAATTCTTTTATCATTTTAATATTAATATTTCTTTCTATAAAAAAATTTTTAATAAAACTTAATTTTATATTTTTAAATAAAAAATTATGATAAATATGTGCTAAAAAAGACATTATTCTAAAATATTCTAATTTTTTATTTAAAAATTTATCATTTTTAATATTCTTATTTAAAATTAATTTAACACCATTAAATTCAGTTAATTCTTTAATACTTTCAAAAAAATTAATATTATTAAATTTCATTAAAAAATCTATAGAATTTCCATAAATTTTACAACCAAAACAATAAAAAAATTTTTTTTCTTCACTAACAAAAAAAGAAGGGTTTTTTTCTTTATGAAAAGGACAACAACATTTATACTTATTACCAAATTTTTGAAGATTTATTTTTGAAGATATTAATTTAATAATATCAGTAGATAAAAGTAAATTACTGATAAAAGTTTTAGAAATATATCTCATAAATATTCAAGAGTTTTATTCTTAAACTATTTAAATTTAAAATTTAATTTTATATTTTTATCTCTAAATTTTTTTTTTATATATCTTTTTATAGCTGAAGCTCTAGCTCTTTTTTTTCTAGCAGATGGTTTTTCATAAAATTCTCTCTTACGAATTTCAGTTAAAATACCAGATTTTTCACAAGATCTTTTAAATCTACGTAAAGCTACATCAAAAGGTTCATTATCTCTAATTTTAATTAAAGGCATAATTTATTTCCAACATAATATTTAAAAATATTTTATTTTAAAAAAATTAAATATATAATTCAATATATAATATTAACATATTAATACAAATAAAACATATGATTATTTTAGGTATAGAAACATCCTGTGATGAAACTAGTATAAGTATATATGAAAAAAAAAAAGGAATTATATGTAATGAAATATATAGTCAATCTAAGAAACATTCTTTATATGGAGGAGTAGTTCCTACTATAGCATTTAAAAATCATTCAAAAAAAATAATTCCTTTAATAAAAAAAATCATAGAAAAAAAAAACATAAATTTTAAAAAAATTAATGCAATAGCATTTACTGCAGGACCAGGATTAAAAAATTCACTTTTAGTAGGAGCTACTGTAGCAAAAACATTAGGATATATATATAATATACCTTCAATACCTATAAATCATATTGAAGGACATATAATGTCAGTATTTTTATGTACTAAAAAACCTAATTTTCCATTTATATCTTTAATAACATCTGGTGCACATACTATTTTAGTAATAGTAAATAATTATGAAAAATACAAAATAATTGGATACTCACTAGATGATTCAGCAGGAGAAGTATTTGATAAAATAGCTAATATAATTGGATTAAAATATCCTGGAGGTAAAAAAATATCTCAATTAGCTAAATATGGTAAAAAAAATTTTAATTTTCCTAAACCAATGATAAATAAAAATAATTTTAATTTCAGTTTTTCTGGATTAAAAACTTGTGTAAATTATTTCATAAAAAAAAATATTAAAAAAATTAATCAATATCAATTTAAATGTGATATATGTTTTTCATTAGAAGAATCTATTACTGAAATATTAGTAAATAAATCTAAAAAAGCACTCCAAAAATTTAATATAAAGAATATTTCAGTAGTTGGAGGAGTAAGTTCTAATAGTAAATTAAGAAAAAAAATGATTAAAATGACAAAAAAAATAAATAAAAAAGTGTTTTTTACTAAAAAAAAATTATGTACTGATAATGCTGCTATGATAGCATATACAGGATTTAAAAAATTTAAAAAAAAAAATACATATAAAAAAAATATCAAAATAAATATAAAACCTAAATGAAATTTAAATGAAAAACTTTAATAAAAAATATTGTTTTTTTGTTTTAAAAAATAATATATTTTTTTAAAACGTAAATTATATAATTTCTTACTTATTTTAATATCATAAAAACCAAGCTTCATAATATATTTATTTTTTATAGAATTAGTAATATAAAAAATATCTAATAAATAATTACTAAAAAATAAAAATAAATTTTTATTTTTAAAAGGTAAAATCTGTAATACTTTTATAACTTTTAAAAGATCATATATAATATAACATCTACGTCATATATCCAATTGATATAATAAATCTGTAATAAACGTTATAAAATTATTATTTTTAAAAAAATAAATTTTAAATAAAAATTTATATAAAAATTTAAATAACAAAAAAAATATTTTAGGTACAAAAAATTTTTTACAAAAATTTTTTATTTTTCTAAAAATAAAATCTTTATTTAAAAAATAATTTTTAGACAAAATTGTATTATAAAAAAAAAAACATATAAAAACAAAATTTATTTTTAAATCACATTTTAAATAAAATAGTTTTTTAGATAACAAATAAAAATAACTCAATAATTTCTTATTATCAAATACAAATATCATTTCCGGAAAAATAAATTTTAAAGCTTTACATTTATATAAAATAAAAAAATATCAAAATATATTATAATTTTTAAGAACTTTTTTAGTTTCTATTCAAATCCTTTCAAAACTTAAACATAATAATTCACCAGAATTAGATATTTTAGTCATCAAAGATAAAGTTTTAGGATGTATAAAAAAATTAAATTTTATAAAACGAGTATAAAATTGTGCTACTCTAAATACCCTTAAAGGATCATCAGAAAAATAACAGGAAATATGTCTAATAATACGACTTTTAATATCTTTTATTCCATTAAAAGGATCATAATAATTACCTTTTTTATCTAAAGCAATAGCATTAATAGTTAAATCTCTACGAAATAAATCCTGTTTTAAAGAAATAAATTTAGAAAAATTACAAATAAAACCATTATAACCTAAACCACTTTTTTTCTCTGTACGAGCCAAAGCATACTCTTCTCTAGTTTTTGGGTGTAAAAAAACAGGAAAATAATTACCAACAGGTTTAAAACCCAAACTAATCATTTCTTTATATGTAGAACCAATTACTACTCAATCTCTATCTTGAATATTTAAACCTAATAACTTATCTCTTACCGCTCCTCCAACAAGATAAATTTTCATCATAAAAATTAAAAAGTTAATTTTCTATTAAAAATTATATCTAACATATTTTTATCAACTAAATTATTTTCTATTTCTCTTAAAGCTAAAATAGTAGGTTTATCATTTTTTGAATCTTTTAAAAAAGTATTTTTAGAAAAATATTGTATTTGTCTAGCTCTATATGAAGCTATCAAAACTAAATCAAATCTATTACCTATTTTATCTACACATTTTTGAACTGTTAAATAAGCCATTTAGTTAAAATCCTTTTAAAATTAAATTTAATATAAGTACATAATATTTATTTAAATAAATTATTTATTACAGATTTATCAATACGTAAAAATAATTTTTTATATTTAGATATTTTATGATTTAAAATAGGAACACTAAAATTTTTAATATCTAATTTAAAATTTAAAAATTTTTCAATTTTTTTAAATAAATTTGGAAGTATAGGATATAAATATACAGAAATAACTTTAAATATATTAATAATAGTAGTAGATATATTATGTAATTTTTTTAAATCATTATTTTTTACTAACAATCAAGGTTTTTTATCATTAATATACTTATTTAATAAATCAATCATATTATTAATTTCATATAATACCCTTTTATAATTAAAATTAATAAAAAAATCATTTATTAAATAAAATTTATTTACAAAATAATAATAAAAATCAATATTTGAAATTCTATTAGATAAAATATTATTAAAATAATACTCAATAAATTTACATATTCTAGAAGGTATATTTACAAATTTACTAACAATTTCAGAATTAATAATATTTATAAAATCATTTATAGATAAATTAATATCATTAATTTTTAAAGACAACTTAGTGGCAAAATAATATCTCAAACTATCAGAATCAAAAAATTTTAACCATTTTTCTGTACTAATATAATTATTAAGTGATTTAGACATTTTTTTTCCATTAATTAAAATATGACCATGAACTATTAAACCTGTAGGTTTTTTAAAATTTAAAATATCTAATATTATTGGTCATAATAAACCATGAAAATATAATATATCTTTACCTATAAAGTTATATATACAATAATTACTATTTAAACTTCAAAAATTATCAAAAAAATTATAATTATTTTTTTTACAAAAATATTTAAAACCACTAATATAACCTAAAAGAGCATCAAACCAAACATAAAAATATTTATTTTTAATAAATTCCTTAGGTATTTTAAAACCAAAATAAGGACAATCACGAGAAATATTTCAATCTATTAATTTATTATTTAATCAAGATAATAATTGATTTTTTACTTCATCTTGAAGGTAAGATGATAAAATTCATTTTCTTATATTTTCTTTAAAAGAATTAATTTTCAAAAATAAATGTAATGACTTTTTTAAAACAGGTTTTTCTCCAGATAATAAAGATACAGGATTAATTAAATCATAAGAATAATAAATACTATTACATTTTTCACAATTATCACCATATTGGTTTTCTTCTTTACATATAGGACAAGAACCTTTTATATATCTATCTGGTAAAAAAATATTTTTATATGTATCATAAAATTGCATAACATTTTTTTTAATTAAAAAATTTTTAGATTTTATTTTATTTAATAAAAATAAAGAAAAAAGATAATTTTCCTTACTATGAGTAGTAAAATAAATATCATGAAATATATTAAAATTTTTAAATTGTTTTCTATGATAAATAAGATTATTTTTTATCATTAATTCAGGATCTACATTTAATAAATTAGATTTTAACATTATAGGAGTTCCATGAGAATCATCACCACATATAAAATAAACATTATTACCTAAAAATTTTTGATATTTAACCCATATATCTGCTTGTATATGTTCTAAAATATGACCTAAATGTATAGATCCATTTGAATATGGTAAAGCACAAGTAACTAATATATTTTTCATAAAATTATTAAAATTTAAATCGGCGAGAGAGGATTTGAACCTCCGACCCACTAGTCCCAAACCAGTTGCGCTACCAAACTGCGCCACTCACCGAAAGGTGGTTAATGGGACTTGAACCCATGACTCCCGGAACCACAATCCAGAGCTCTACCAACTGAGCTATAACCACCAATATAATAATTATAACAATATTTAAAATTTTTTAAACAAAAATATTACTTAATAATAAATTTAATTACTATTTTTCATCATTTTAAAAAAATCACTATTTGTTTTAGTCATAGATAATTTTTTAATTAAAAATTCCATAGCATCTATTTCATTCATAGGTTGAATAATTCTTCTTAAAATCCATATTTTTTGTAATTCTTCCAAAGAAGTTAACAATTCTTCTCTTCTAGTTCCAGATCTATTATAATCAATAGCAGGAAAAATTCTTTTCTCAGCTATTTTACGAGATAAATGCAATTCCATATTTCCAGTACCTTTAAATTCTTCATATATTACTTCATCCATTTTAGAACCAGTATCAATTAATGCAGTAGCAATAATAGTAAGACTACCTCCCTCTTCAACATTTCTAGCTGCACCAAAAAATCTTTTAGGTCTATGTAAAGCATTAGCATCTATTCCTCCTGTTAATACTTTACCAGAAGCTGGAACAACTGTGTTATATGCACGAGCTAATCTAGTAATAGAATCTAATAAAATAATTACATCCTTTTTATGTTCTACTAATCTTTTAGCTTTTTCAATAACCATTTCAGAAACCTGAATATGTCTTAAAGCTGGTTCATCAAAAGTAGAAGATATTACTTCACCTTTTACTAAACGATACATTTCTGTAACTTCTTCAGGTCTTTCATCTATCAAAAGAACCATAAGTAAACACTTAGGATAATTACAACTAATACTTTGAGCAATACTTTGAAGTAAAATTGTTTTACCAGCTTTAGGAGGTGCTACTATTAAACCTCTTTGACCTCTACCTATAGGAGAAGCTAAATCTAAAACCCTAGAAGTTAAATCATTAGTAGATCCATTACCAATTTCCATATATAAACGACAATTAGTATGTAAAGGAGTTAAATTTTCAAATAATACTTTATTTTTTGAATTTTCTGGTTTATCATAATTTACTTTATTTATTTTTAATAATGCAAAATAACGTTCTGTTTCTTTAGGAGGACGTATTTTACCAAAAATAGTATCTCCCGTTCTTAAATTAAATCTACGTATTTGACTAGGAGAAACATATATATCATCAGGACCAGCCAAATATGAACTATCAGAAGATCTTAAAAAACCAAAACCATCCTGTAAAATTTCTAAAACACCTTGACCAAAAATATCTTCACCACTTTTAGAATGTTGTTTTAAAATAGAAAACATTATATCTTGTTTACGCATTCTAGCTAAATTTTTTAACCCTATTCTTTCTCCGAGAAGAATTAATTTAGAAACTGATATATTTTTTAGTTGAGTAAGATTCATAACAAATATTAAATCATTAAATATTTATTAAGAAAAAAAATTAAGAAGACACCTAAACTAATTTAATTTATAAGAATTCAAAAAATTTATTAAATTAAATTTATTTAAAAAACCTACTTTACTAGATAAAATTTTACCATTATGAAATAATATTATAGTTGGAACACTTTTAATATTATATTTATTTTGAAGAAAATTAGAATTCACTATATTCACTTTAACAAACTTTATTTTTTTATAAAAATCTTTATAAACTTTATTTAAAACTTCACTAAATAATTTACAAGGATTACATCAACTAGCTCAAAAATCAACTAAAACATACCCAGAATAATTTAAAACTTCTTTTTTAAAAGAATCATTATCAACATTTAAAATATTTTTATTCATATAAACTCCTAAACAACTAATAATAATTAATATTATATTACTACATTTTTTTAAAAACATAAATATTTAAATATAATAGATTAATAAAATTAAATAATATAATTTATTTAAATTTAAAATTAATATGAATTTTAAAAATCTAATAATATAATTAATATATTAAATATCATTAATTTACATAAATATGTTAAATATTTTTAAGTTAAAAAAAAAAGGTTTAATAAAACTTAAAATATATAAAAAAAATAAACCCATTAAAATAACTAATTATATTTGAGCAGATTTAATAGATCCTACTATAGAGGAAAGAAAATATGTTCTTAATATATTAGGTCAAAAAATAATACAAAAACCTAAATTATTCAATATTGAATCATCAGCTAGATTTTATAATGATAAAGACGGTTTACATGTACATTCATTTTTTTTTTATAAAAATTCTAATAATATAATTAATAATTCTACCGTAGCTTTTACAATTAAAAATAATAAGCTTTACTCTTTAAGAGAAAAAGAATTACCAGCATTTCGTTTTTATAGAATTAAAACTAAACATAGAATATTAATTCATTGTAATCCATATGAATTATTACTTAATTTATTTGAAATTAAAATAGAACAATTAGCAAACGAAATAGAAAATATTTACAAAGATTTAGAAATTTTAACTAAAATAATATTAAGAGATCAAAATAATCAGGAATTTAATAGTTCTATATCAATATTATCTATTAAAGAAGATACTACATCAAAAATAAGAATATGCTTAACAGATACAAAAAGAGCATTAAATTTTTTAATTAGAAAATCAGTATTAAAAAATTTACAAAAAGAACAAGCTAAAGAAATAATAAGAGATATAGAATCTTTATTACCCCATAACGAATCTATATTTCAAAAAATAAATTTTTTAATACAATCATCTATTGAATTTTTAAATATAGAACAAAATAGAATAATAAAAATATTTTCATTAATATCAGTAATATTTTTACCTCCTACATTAATTTCATCATCATATGGTATGAATTTCAAATATATTCCAGAATTATATTGAAAATATGGATATCCAATTACAATAATTGCAATGTTTTCATTAAGTTTAATTTCATATTTTTATTTTAAAATAAAAAAATGATTATAAATAAAATATAAAACTTTAAAGATAATTTAAAAAACAATATAATTAATAATAAATAACTATAAAAAGGATTAAAATGATTCTAACAAGTAAATTTAATATAGGACAAAAAATAAAACATAAACTATTTGGTTTTTCAGGTGTTATAATAGATATAGACTATAAATATTCAATTCAAGAATTAAGTTTAGAGGAATCCTTAATACATAAAACTTTTAAAAAATCTCCATGATATCATGTAATTATGGAAGATGACAATGGATATCCTATTCATATTTATTTAGCTGAAGATCAAATATCATGAGAAAATAAAAATGAATATTTAGAAAAATCATCATTAGATAAGTTATCTTCCTCAATAAAAAAACAATTTAAAAAACCAAAATTAAGAAATTAAAATATATATGTTAGGTCTAGGAATAGATATTGTAAATATTAATAGATTTAAAAAAATGTCAAATATATTTATAAAAAAATTATCTAAAAGAATTTTAACTAAATTAGAATTACAGAAATACAAAAAAGAAAAAAATAAAATATTATTTTTATCTAAAAGTTTTGCAGCAAAAGAAGCAGCATCTAAAGCTTTAGGTACAGGAATACAAAAAGGAATACATTTTAATGATTTTGAAATTTTATATAACAAAAAAGGAAAACCTAAAATATATTTTCTAAATTATGCTGCAAAAATATTTAAAAAAAAAAGAGGAAAAAAAACTAATATTAGTATTACAGATGAAAAAAAATATACTATTGTAGTAGTTACTATAGAATAAAAATTATAATGAATATAATCACTTAATTTCTTCTAATCATAAAGATTTATTTTTAGATTCCAATATTAATGGTACATTATTAAATAAATTATTTTTCATAATTCAATAAAATATATTGTTACAAACTAAATTGTCTTTAATAGAATCATGTCTATCTTTTTTACTAAAAAAATTATATTTACTACCATTTAAGTGAATAACTTTTAAATAATTTAAACCTATTAAATTATGAAAATATAAAAAAAAAAGTTCACACAAAAAAAATTTTCTCAAATCATAACCTGATGAAAAAGCATGACAAATATCAATACATACACCTATACGAAATTTATTTTCTACATTAGAAATAATATATGCTATCTGTTTTAAAGAATAACCTATAGAAGTACCTTGACCAGAAGTATTTTCTATTAATAGAATAATATTTTTTGTTTTATTAATTATAAAATTAATAGAATCAATAATAATTTTTATACATTTTAATTCAGATATTTTATTCAAATGATAACCAGGATGAAATACAATATATTTAATTCCTAAAAAATTACAGTAATTAATTTCTTTAATAAATATATTTCTATATAAAAATAATTTTTTTTTAATGAAATGACCTAAATTAATACAAAAACTACTATGAGCAAAAAAATATTTTTTGGTAATAAATTTTTTTTTTAAAAACAAATATATTTTTTCAATCTTTTTTTTTAAAAAAACATTTTTTTTATATAACCAAAAAGGATATATAACAAAAGAAAAAACATTTATTCCTAAATATTTAATTAAATAAAAAATTTTTCTTAATTTATATATATTAATATATATACCTATCTTTTTAGATCTAATTACTAAATTAGTATTCATATATATATTATATGTTAATATAATCATATTAATAAATTTTATATTAAATAAAAATGAAAAATATATTACTCAAAGTTAAAAATAAAAAAAAAACAGGATCTAAATATAATAGAAAAATAAGAAAAAAAAATATTATATCAGCAATAATATACGGTAAAAAAAAACAAAATATAATGTTTTTATTAAAACATGATTATACATATAGTATATTAGAAAAAAATAAAAAAAAAATTGATATTAAAAATATTACTTTTATATTAGAATCAAAAAAAAAGACTATAAAATCAAAAATAAAAGAAATACAAAAACATCCATTTAAAAATAAAATATTACATATAGATTTTTTATATATATAAAATTTGGGTCGTACAGGATTCGAACCTGTGACCAATTGATTAAAAGTCAACTGCTCTACCTCTGAGCTAACGACCCATAAATAATTAAATAAAAAAAATAAGTTTTTAATACTATACAAATATATTAATATAATTTAAAACTAAAAACAATGAAAAAAATTAAAATATTTAAGATACATAAAGATTCATCAATACCTAAATATATGACTAAAGGATCATCAGGATTAGATATTAAAGCATATTTAAAAAAAAAAATAACTATAAAACCTTTAGAAACAAAATTAATTTCTAGTGGAATTAAAATACATATAAAAAATAAAAATATTACAGGAATAATAGTTCCAAGATCAGGTTTAGGTCATAATCATGGAATTATATTAGGTAATAGTATTGGGGTAATTGATTCTGATTATCAAGGTGAAATAATGATTTCATTATTTAATAGAAGTAAATTATCTTTTAATATAAATCACAAAGATAGAATAGCTCAAATAATATTTATACCAATAAAAAAAATAAATTTTAATATAGTAAATAATTTTAAAAATAAAACAAAAAGAAATGAATTTGGATTTGGACATACAGGAATAAAATAAAATATATAAATTATATATATGTCTATAAAAAAAAAAATTACTCATCTAATTAAAAAATATAAAAATTTTTTAATTGGTTTTAGTGGAGGTATAGATTCTACAGTACTATTATATGAATTGTATAAACAGTCTACTAAAAAAAAAATTTCTATAAGAGCTATACATATTAACCATAATATAAATAATTCTTCAAAAAAATGATCTAAACATTGCCAAAAAATATGCAAAAAATTAAATATAAAACTAAAAATAATTAAAATAAATAAAAAAATTAAAAAAAATATTGAATCTTCACTAAGAAAAAAAAGATATAAAATATATCAAAAATATGTATTAAAAAATGAAATTATATTAACTGCACATAATAAAAATGATCAATGTGAAACTTTTTTTTTATCTTTAAAAAGAGGAAGTGGACCAAAAGGTTTATCTGGAATAAAAAAAAAAAATCAATTAAATAATAAAATTATTATTTATAGACCTTTACTTAAAATAAATAGAAAAAAAATTAAGAAATATGCTTTTAAAAATAAACTATTATGAATTGAAGACAAAAGTAATAAAAACATTAAATTAGATAGAAATTTTTTAAGATTAATAATTATAAAAAAATTAGTTAAAAGATGACCATATTTTATATCTTCAGTATATAGAAGCGCTAAAATTTGTTTTGAACAAGAAAAATTATTATATAAATTATTAAAAAAAAAAATTAAAAAAAGTATTACATATAAAAATTCTTTAAATGTAAAATACTTAAATAAATTAAGTAAAATAGAAAAATTTTTAATCACTAGAAAGTGAATTGAATTAAATAAACAAAAAATGATTTCATATAATTTAATGAAAAAAATGTGAAAACAAATAATAACGTTAAAAAATAAAGTGTATTTTCAAATACACTTTAAAAAATTTATAGTTAACAAATATAAAAATTTTTTATACTTAACAAAAAAATATGTTAATACTAATAAATTATTAATATGAAAAAATACTAATAATAAATTTTATTTACCTAATAAAAATGGTTATCTTTATATAAAAAAAAGTAAAAATAAAAAAAACAAAAATCTAGTTAGAAAAAATAAAAAAAATGAAATTATTTATATAAAATTTAATATTAAAAATAGAATCAAAATAAAAGATAAAAAAAAAAAAATAAAAAAAATATGACAAGAAAAAAAAATTTTACCTTGAGAAAGAAAAAATATACCTATAATATTTTATAATAAAAATCCTATTTTATGTCCTAATATTTTTAAAACTAAAAAAGGAAAACCAAAAAAAAAATCTTCATGAATAATAGAATGAAAAAAATAATTTACTTATATTTAAGTAATAAATAATTTAAAATATCATCTACATAAAAAAATTTTTTTATTTTATTTAACCTATCTTGAAATTCTACTAAGCCTAGTTTTAACATTTTATTACTTAATATCAATAAATTAGGAATACCTAATAAATTTAGGTCAGTAATCATTTCTCCAATATATAATTTTCTATCATCTAATAAAACTTCTATGTTATTAGAAATTAAAAAATTATAAATTTTCATAGAAATTTCATATACTAAGTCAAATTTATACATATTAATAGGTAATATACCTAATTTAAAATTACTAACAGATAAAGGTCATATAATTCCATTATGATCATTATATTGTTCAATTAAACAAGAAATAATTCTATTAATTCCTATACCATAACAACCCATAAATATATTTTTATTAATTCTATTTTTATTTATAAAAATAGAAGAATAATAATCACCTAATTTAAAAATATGAGCTATTTCACTAGATGTAAATTTTTTGATATTATTATTATTTTTAATATTATTTAAATTAAAACAAAAATTTTTACATATATCATAAAATCCACTAACATTAATATTTATATATCAATTAACATTAATATAAAAATAATTTTTTCTATTAGAACCTATAGAAAAATTTTTAGTTGTAATTAAAGAATAATCAGAAATAATTTTATAATTTAAAAATGGACCTAAAAATAATGATTTAAATTTATATTTAAATTCAATTTTTTTTTTTTTTCAAACAATTATTTTATGTACAAAAGGATATATATAATATAATTTATGTAAATCTATTTTTTTATTTAAAGGAACTAAAACAAACAAAAAAAAAGTTTTTATATTATCTATACATTCAACTAAATAAGTTTTAACAAATTTTCTAATTTTAATAAAATTACGTAATTTTATTAAACTATTTAATTTTTTAATATTTAAAAGTTTTAAAATTTCAAAATTTTTGTTTCTATAATTTATAAAATTACATTTATTAATTTTATTAAAATAATATGAATAACTAAAATATTTTCTATTTATATTAATTTTATTTTTATCTTCACCATATTTAGAAAAAACATGAAATTCATGAGATAAAATACCTTTTATATTTCCACAATCAGCTTTTTTATAAAAAAAATTTAGACCTATTTCTTTAAATATACATTTATAAATTTCAAATATTTTTAAATAACATTTATTCAATGAATTTAAAGAATTATGAAAAGAATAAGCATCTTTCATAAAAAATTCTCTTGATCTTAATATTCCTAATTTAGGTCTTATTTCATCCCTAAATTTTTTTTGTATTTGATAAAAAATTTTAGGGAAAAAATTTAAACTTAAATTTTCATTACAAATTAATTGAGTAATAACTTCCTCTTGAGTGGGAGAAATAATAAATAATTTATTATTTCTGTCATAGAATTTAAATAATTCTTTTCCATATTCCACTAATCTATTACTCTTTCTTCATATATAAGAAGGCTGTATAACAGGCATATTAATTTCTATTGCATTAATATTATTAAAATATTTTTTAATAATATTAATTATATTATTAATAATCTTTATACCATTTGGTAATCAAATATAAATTCCAGAAGATAATTTACGTATTAAACCACCTTTTATCATTAAATTATATATTAAATTACTATTTTTATCTAACGAAATATTTTTAGAAGTAAACAAAGAATAATTAGTTGTTTTCATATATTTTATTAAAATTTTAAATTATTACATAATAATATTAATTTACCATTTCACCTAAATTATTTCCTCCTAACAAATGAACATGTAAATATGGTATTTCTTGTCCAGCATTACGTTTACAATTAATAACTAATCTATAACCTTTTTTATGAATACCTTTTTGTTTAGCTATTTTAGAAGCTAAAAATAACATTTTACCTAAAAGAAAAATATGTTTTTCATTTATTTTATTCATATTTTTTATATATATATTAGGTACTAACAAAATATGAAATAAAGCTTTAGGATTTTTATCATAAAAAACAGTTATATCTTTATCTTTATAAATAAGATCAGTTTTAATTTTTCCAGATATAATTTTTTTAAATATATTTTTTTTATTCATAAAATTATTATGCTATATTAAATTAATTAATATATATATTATATAAAATAATTCATAAAAAAATAAATATTATAAATATTAATAGTGACTTTAAAATTTAAATTTGTTATACTTTTTCTTATAAAGAAATTTATATTAAGGTCTATAGCTCAGTGGCAAGAGCACACCCCTGATAAGGGTGAGGTCAGTGGTTCAAATCCGCTTAGACCTAAATTTAGGGGTATAGTTTAATCTGGTAGAATAATGGTCTCCAAAATCATGGGTTAAGGTTCAAATCCTTATGCCCCTGTAGATTAAAATTATTTTATTTAATAAAATTATTTTTTAAAAAAATAGTTTTATTTTAAAATAATTTTTAAAAAATAATTTTCAATAAATAAATTCATTTATTAACAATTAATTATATCTATAGTGTATTATCTGGTACAAAAACATAACCTAATCCTCATACAGTTTGTATATATCTTGGTTTAACAGAATTATTTTCAATTAAACGACGTAGTCTAGAAATTTGTACATCTATAGATCTCTCAATAGCATTATATTCTTTACCTCTAGCTAAAAACATAAGTTTTTCTCTAGATAAAGGTGTTTTAGCATTATTTATTAAAACTTTAAGAATAGAAAATTCACTACTAGTTAAAAAAATTTTTTTATTATTTTTAAACATTTCTCTAGTAACTAAATTTAATTTACAATTACCAAATTTAACTATAATATCTTCTTTAAATAAAGAAACATTAGACATTTCATAACTTTGACGTCTTAATAAAGATCTAATACGAGCTAATAATTCTCTGGGATTAAAAGGTTTAGAAATATAATCATCAGCACCTATTTCTAATCCAATAACACGATCTATATCATCATTCTTAGCCGTAACTATAATTATAGGTATAAAATTACTTTCTCCACGTAATCTTTTACATACAGATAAACCATCTTCTCCCGGTAACACTAAATCTAATATAATTAGATGAAATATTTCTCTAATTAATAATCTCTGCATTTGAATAGAATTTATTACATTTTTAACATAAAAATTATATTTATTTAAATAATTTTTTAAAATAGATATTAATTCTATATCATCATCAACAATCAAAATTTTCTTACTTTTTAACATAAAAACTCCGAAAATTTATATATAAATAAATACATTGATTATAAAAATAAAATATTTAAATTTATTAAACTAATTATTAAATATTAATAAAAATTATACTATGAAAAAAATATTATATTAATAAAATATATAAATTAATTAATTTAAAATATTTATATATAACTATTTTATACGAGATTTATAAGAATAAAATTTAGAATTTATTTTTATAATATCTCCTACATTAATAAAATTAGGTACTTTAATTTTTATACCAGTAATTAATTTTACATATTTTAAATTTGATAAAGAATTATTATTTTTATTAATATCTACTTCTATAACTTTTAAAGTTATATTTTCAGGTAAAATAATTCTAATTGGTTTTTTATTTCAAAATACAATATTATAAATATTATCTTTATATATTCATAAAATATAATCTTTAATTAAATTTTCGGGTAACCAAATTTGACTATAATTATATTTATTTAAAAAATACCAATTATTTTTATAATTATATATATATATATAATCATCTATACGAATATCTGCTTTTCTAATTTTAGAAAAAAACTTAAATGTTTTAGTAATCAATTTATTATTAATTCAATTTCTTATTTTAGTACGTATAAATTTATGTCCTTTACCAGGTTTAATAAATTCAATAAATTCTATTTTATAAGGTTCTTTTAAATAAATAATATTACTTCCTATAAAAAAAATATCTTTTACATTCATAATTTTAATAAATAAATTAATAAAAAAATATAAGTTATATTATAATGAATAAATTATATTTTTAAAATAATCTCTTATTAATTAAATAAAATATTTAAATTTATGAAATATAAAATAGAAAAAAATCCCAAAAACTATTATATAAACAATGAATGTTCTGTAATTGGTTTATATAAAAATAAAAAAATTAAAAACAAATTTTTAAAATTAAATTTAATTTTAAAAGAAATAAAAAAATACAATTTTAATGGTAAAATAAATACTCACTTAATAATTAAAAATATAAATTCAAAAAAAAAAGATGATTATATCCTAATAGGATGTGGAAAAAAAAAAAAAATAAATAAAGAAGTTTTTATAAAAATTATTAAATATTCTTTTAAAATAATTAAAAAATATAATTACATAAATATAGCATATTTTTTAAATAATTTACCTTTAAAAAATACAAATTGAAAAATATTTAATATAATAAAAATTTTTGAAGAAAAAAAATATTTTTTTAATAAATTTAAAAAAAAAAAAAAAAATAAAAATAATATAAATATAAATTTTATTATTAAAAAAAAAAAACATTTTCTAGCACAAAAATATATTAAAAATGCTTTAATAATATCTAAAGGAATTAAAATATCTAAAAACCTCTGTAATACTCCTTCTAATATATGTAATTCACAATATATTTTAAATACTATAAAAAAGAAATTTAAAAAATCAAATATTAAAATATCATATTTAAATGAAAAAAAAATATCTTTATTAGGTATGAATGCATATTTATCCGTTAATAAAGGTTCAAATAATAAACCACTATTAATAGAATTAAAATATTTTAATAATAATAAAAACAACACTCCAATAATACTAATTGGAAAAGGAGTAACATTTGATTCTGGAGGTATATCATTAAAAAACTCCCAAAATATGTATGAAATGAAATATGATATGTCTGGTGCTGCATCTATATATGGAATTATGTATATAATTGAAAAATTAAAACTAAAAATAAATATTATTGGAATATTAGCATGTGCAGAAAATATGATAGACAAAAATTCTACTAAACCAGGAGATATTATAAAAACTATGTCTAAAAAAACTGTAGAAATAATAAATACTGATGCAGAAGGTAGATTAATATTATGTGATGTATTAACATATATAAAAAAATTTAAACCTAATATTGTAATAGATATTGCTACTCTAACAGGTACATGTGCGATAGCATTAGGTAATAAAATTAACGGTTTAATAACTAATGACAAAATATTATCATATAATTTAATAAAATCTAGTATTGAAGTTGAGGAATATATACATGAATTACCATTATTTTTAAAATACAGAAAATATTTAAAATCTAATATTGCAGATATAAAAAATTGTACTAATAAACCCTATGGAGGAACAATAACAGCAGCATGTTTTTTATCTTATTTTGTAAAAAAATATAAATGAGCACACATAGATATTGCTGGTACAGCATATAACCATAAAGGTTCTACTGGACAACCAATAAATATAATAATTCAATTTTTAATTAATCATTCTAAAGAAAATATTTAAAAATGAAAAAAAAAATTAATTTACATAAAAAAGAATATAAAATATATTCTTGTTGAGAAAAAAATAAATTATTTAAACCAAATATAAATAAAAATAACAAAAAAATATTTTCTGTAATTATGCCTCCACCTAATATTACTGGATGTTTACATCTAGGTCATGCATTTCAACAAACTATTATGGATATAATAGTAAGATTTAAAAGAATGTCTGGATATGAAACATTATGATTAATGGGTATAGATCATGCAGGTATATCAACACAAATAATAGTTGAAAACTATATAAAAAAAAAAAAAAATAAAAATAAAAAAATACCAAAAAAAAAGATTATCAAAGAAATATGAAAATGAAAAAAAAAATATGAAAAAAAAATTTATAAACAAACTAAATTATTAGGTAGTTCTGTAGACTGAACTAAAAAATGTTTTTCTTTAGATAAAAATTTTACTCATGCTGTAAAAAAAGTATTTATATATTTATATAAAAAAAAATTAATATATAAATCTAAAAAAACAGTTTATTGAGATACAAAAACTAAATCAGTTTTATCTGATTTAGAAATTAATAAAGAAAAAAAAACTCAAAAATTTTATTTTATAAAATACAAAATTCTAGAAAATAATAAATATTTATTTATAAAAACTACTAGACCAGAAACAATTTTTGCAATTACTGCATTAGCTATAAGTAAAAAAAATATTTATTTAAAAAATAAACATTTAATAAATCCATTAACTTATAAAAAAATTAAAATTATTTATGATAAAAAAATAATTTTTAATAAAAAAAAAAAATATACTAAAATTATTCCTGGACACAAAATTAATAATTTAAATTTATGTAAAAAATTTCATTTAAATATAATAAATATTTATAATTTAGATGGATCAATAAAAAAAAAACCAGATATATGAAACTATAAATGAAAAAAAAAAAAATCACATATAAATATAACTAAAATATTAAATTTAAATACTCTAGATATTAAAAAAGTAAGAAAAAAAATTATTAAAATTCTCAAAAAAAAAAAATATATATTAAAAATTAAAAATAAAAAAAAAAAAATTTATTTAAGTAATAAAACTAATTCTGTTCCTATAATAATAATTACAGATCAATGATATTTAAAAACAACTTTTCTATCTTATCAAGCTATAAAAATAGTAAAAAAAAAACAAATTAATTTTGTTCCTTCAAAATACAAAAAATTATTCTTTAAATGAATGTATAATATTCAAGATTGATGTATATCAAGACAAATACATTGAGGTCATAAAATACCAATTTGATATGATAAATATAATAATATATATTTAGGGAGTAATAAAAAAAAAATTATTTCTAAATATAAAATAAAAACGAATATTAAACAAGATAAAAATGTATTAGATACATGATTTTCTTCATCTATATGAACTTTTACATCATTAGGTTGACCTAAAAAAAATAATTTATTAAAAAAATTTCATCCCATAAGTTTAATAGTTAGTGGATTTGATATAATTTTTTTTTGAATATCAAGAATGATAATGATGACATCATATATTTTAAAAAAAAAAAAATATAATTATATTAATATACCTTTCAAAAAAGTATTTTTAACTGGATTGATAAGAGATGAAAATGGTAATAAAATGTCAAAATCCATAGGAAATGTTATTGATCCTTTAGATATAATTAAAGGTATTAAATTAAATAAATTAATTAATAAAAGAATAAAAAACGTAATTAAAAAAAAATTAATTAAAAAAATTATTAAAGATACTAAAAAAAATTTTCCTAACGGTATTAAACCATATGGAGTAGATATACTTAGACATACTTTATGTTCTATAACTAATACTAAATTAAGAATTAATTTTGAAACAAAAAAATTAACACACAGTTACAATTATTGTAATAAAATATGAAACGCATATAGATTTATAATAAAATATTTTAAAAAAATAAGTTTTTTAAAAAAAAAAAAAATATTAAACGTTAACAAACTTAATTTAATAGAACATTGGATTCTTAATCAATTTAATAAATTAATTGTTAAATTTAACAATTATATTAATAAATTTAGATTTGATTTATTAAGTCAAGAAATTTTTAAATTTATAAAAAAATTTTTTTGTGATTGATATTTAGAAACAAACAAAATTCTTATTAAAAAAAATATTTTTTATATTAATAATAAATTAGTCCTAATATATATTTCAGAATTAATATTAAAATTAATTCATCCTATTACACCTTTTATAACTGAATATTTATGAAATAAATTTAAAATATTTAATAATAAAAAATCTTTTATTATGATAGAAAATTTTCCTAAAAAAATAAATTATCTAAATAATAAAAAAAATAATATATTTTTTATTAAAATACAAAAAATAATCATTTTCATTAGAAAAATAAATAGAAAAAATATTAGTAAAAAAATTAATTTAATAATTTTAGATTTAAATTTAGATGAAAAATATATTTTTATAAAAAATATTTATTTATTTAGATTAGTTAATATCAAAAAATTATTTTTTTTTAAAAAAAATAATTTCAATAGATCAAATTATAAAACAAAAAATATAAATTTTCTAAAAGAAAAAATAATAAACGGTATTAACTTTATATATATAAAAACTTAAGCGAGTAACGGGATTCGAACCCGTATCTTTAACTTGGAAGGCTAAAATAATAACCATTATAAAATACTCGCATATGGTGGGAGAAGGATTCGAACCTTCGAAGTCTATGACAACAAATTTACAGTCTGTCCCCTTTAACCACTCAGGAATCCCACCTAATTAATGCCGGCTACCGGAATCGAACTGGTGACCTACTGATTACAAGTCAGTTGCTCTACCTTCTGAGCTAAACCGGCTTATGGAGTTAAGCGGATTTGAACCGCTTACCTTCTGCTTGCAAAACAGATGCTCTACCAATTGAGCTATAACCCCATATAAATTATTTATATTATATAATAATAAATTAAAATGTACAAAATATAAATAAATTTATAATAATATTCTATTTTTTCTTATAAAAGATATAATATCATTATATTTTTTTAATTTTAAATCTAATTTTAAAAATTTATTTATATTTTCATTAAAATAATTATTTTTTATTTTTTTTAAAATTTTTTCTTTTTTTTTTAAATATATTTTTTTTTTCAAAGTATTTAATTTTAATAACTTTTCTATTAAAATAATTAATTTATTAAATTTAAATTCTAAAAAACCTTTACAAATATAAAAATATATACTTTTTTTAAATTTTATATTAATATTAATAAAAGTATTTTTAACTATAAATACAATTGGAGAATGTTGAGAATAAATCTCTAATTCACCTTTATAACTAGATAATTTAATATATTTTATATAATCATCAAAATATATTTTTTTTTTAGAAATCATTAAAAATTTAAAACTCATAAATATCTATTTATTAAATTTTATCAAAATTTTTTATTTCACCTATCATGTAAAAATAATTCTCATGTATATGATCATATTTACCTTTAATAATATTTTTAAATCCTTGAATATTTTTTTTTATAGAAACATATTTACCTGGAATATTTGTAAATATTTCACTAACATAAAAAGGTTGAGATAAAAATTTTTGTATTTTTCTTGCTCGTGAAACTATTATTTTATCTTCTTCTGATAATTCATCTATTCCTAATATAGATATAATATCTTTTAATTCCTTATATTTTTGTAATATTTTTTTTACATCATTGGCAACATTATAATGTTCTCACCCAACAATATCAGGATTTAAATGATCACTACTAGATAATAAAGGATCAATAGCTGGATATATACCAGAAGCTGCTATTTGACGATCTAAAACAATAATAGCATCTAAATGTGAAAATGTTGCTATAGAAGAAGGATCGCTAAAATCATCTGCAGGAACATATACTGCTTGTACTGAAGTAATAGATCCTTTTTTAGTTGAAGAAATTCTTTCTTGTAAACAACCCATTTCTTCAAATAAAGTTGGTTGATAACCTACAGAAGATGGTATACGTCCTAACAAAGAAGATATTTCAGTACCAGCTAATATATATCTATATATATTATCAATAAAAAAAAGAACATTATGTCCATCATCTCTAAATTTTTCTGCTATAGTTAAACCTGTAAAAGCTACTTTAAATCTATTACCAGGAGTTTCATTCATTTGACCATAAACTAATGAAACTTTATCAATAACTTTAGAACTACACATTTCATTATAAAAATCATATCCTTCTCTAATTCTTTCTCCTACTCCAGTAAAAACAGAATAACCAGAATGTTTAACAGCTACATTTCTAATTAATTCCATCATATTAACAGTTTTACCTACACCTGCACCTCCAAATAAACCTATTTTACCTCCTTTAATAAAAGGACATATTAAATCTATTACTTTAATACCAGTTTCTAATATTTTTTGAGAATAAGATAAATCAACATATTTAGGTGGTTTATTATATATAGATTTATATTCATTAGTTACTATATCTTTTTTACCATCTAAAGGTTTACCTAAAACATTAACTATCCTTCCTAGTAAATTATTTCCTACAGGAATGAATATTTTTTTATACGTATCAATTACTTTCATACCTCTATATAACTCAGAGGTAGATCCCATAGCTATAGTTTTTACAATATAATTATCTAATTGTTGTTGTACTTCTAGTACTAAAATTATTTTTTTTTTTTTAATTACATGTAAAGCATTAAATAATTTTGGTATATAATTTTTATTAAATTCTACATCTACTATAGCACCTAATATTCTAATTATTTTACCTTCTTTATTTGACATATAAATTTAAGTTATTAGATTATAATTTTTTTTACAATATATTAATATTAGAAGTTAATTCTATAATTTCTTTGGTAATACTAAATTGACGTATTTTATTATATTCTAAATCTAGTTTTTTAAATAAATTTTCTGTATTTAATGAAGCATTTTTCATAACTAAAATTCTAGAAAAATATTCACATATTATATTACTTAATATACTATTATTAATCTTAGAATTTATATATGTAGATAATAAATCGTCATACAATATATTTTTATTATCTTCGTATAAGTAAATAATTTTATCAGTTTTATTTTTATAATTTATTACAGGTAATAATTGATCAATTTGTATTACATATCTATTTTGTTTAAATAAATTAAAAACTATAAAAACAATAGTATTATGTTTTTTCTTATAAAAATTAATTATTTTATTTAAAATATTATTTTTATTATAATTTCATATATTATATGAAAAAATTTTTTTTTTAAACATCTTAAATTTAATATTTAAACTTTTTAATTTATTAATTAAAAAAAAATTTTTTTTTCCTCATAAAAATAAATAAATATTTTTATTTGAAAAATAATTATTTTTAATATCAAGAATTATTTTCTTATATATATTATTGTTTATATTACCACATAAACCTTGATTAGTAGAAATGACAATATATAAAATATTTTTTATATAACTATTTGTTTTAACTAAAAAATGATTATTAAAATTAATATGACTAATAAATTTTAAAAAATTATTTATATATCTATTACTATTTATAATTTTTTTATTTAATATTTTATATTTTGATATAGAAATCATTTCCATAGATTTAGTAATTTTATGAATATGTTTAATACTATTTTTTTTATTTTTTAAATTTTTTTTATTAATCAAATTAATCTCCATATTAAAATTTATTTTCTTTTTTAAATAAAAAAATTATATTTTTAAGTTCAGATATTAATTTTTTATCTAAAGAAGTAAATAAATTAATTTTTTTTTTAAATTTAGGATAATATTTATACACATATTTATATAACTTTTTTTCAAAAATTAATATTTTATTAATATTTACATCATCCAAAAAACCAAACTTTAAAGAAAAAAATATTAATATTTGTTTTAACAAAGATAAAGGTTTATATTGTTCTTGTTTAAGTATTTCTACAATTTTTTTACCATATATTAATTGTTTATTAGTATAACTATCAATTTCAAAAGAAAATTGAGAAAAATTAAGCAATTCATAATATTGAGATAAAGAAGTTCTTAGTGAACTACATAAATATTTCATAATTGAAGTTTGTGCAGAAGAACCAACTCTAGAAACAGAAATACCTGGATTTATAGCTGGTTTAATACCTGAATTAAATAAATTAGATTCAAGAAAAATTTGTCCATCAGTTATAGAAATAACATTAGTAGGAATAAAAGACGAAATATCACTTTCATAAGTTTCTACTATAGGTAATGCTGTTAAAGAACCACAAATATTATTAGAAGAATAATTATAATTATATTTCTTTATAAATTTATAATTTACATATGCAGATCTTTCTAATAATCTAGAATGTAAATAAAATACATCTCCTGGATAAGCTTCTCTACCTGGAGAACGATGTAATAATAAAGATATCTGTCTATAAGAAACAGCATGTTTTGATAAATCATCATATATAATTAAAGCATCTTCTCCATTATTTCTAAAATATTCTGCTATAGAACAACCAGAATAAGGAGCTATATATTGCATAACTGCTTCTTCAGAAGAAGAAGCTACTACCACGGTAGTATAAGTCATGGCATTATAATCTTCTAATTTTTTTACTATATTAAATATAGAAGATAATTTTTGCCCAATAGAAACATATATACACTTAACATTTAAATTACATTGATTAATAATTATATCTATTACTAAACTAGTTTTTCCTGTTTTTCTATCACCAATTATTAATTCTCTTTGACCTAAACCTATAGGAATCATACTATCAATTGCTTTATATCCAGTACATAATGGTCTATTTATAGAACGTCTATGTATTAATTCAGGAGAATTATATTCTATAGGATATAATTGTTCATGTTCTATATTTCCTTTACCATCAATAGGTTTACCCAAAGAATTTACTATTCTACCTAACATTTTATTACCTACTGGAACACTTAATTTCTTTCCAGTACTTCTAACTTTCATACCTACATTTAAATTTAAACACGATGTTAGAGAAATAGTATTAACAATATAATTATCTAAATCAAAAACTAATGCATAACCAATATTATTAGGAAATTCTATTAATTCATTAATTAAGACTTTTGATAAACCAATAATTTTAACTATACCATCCATAACTGATATTATGGTTCCTTCATAATATCTATCTATATTTTTATCTAATTCATTTATCCTTTCTTTTATTAATTTATTAATACCAGAAAATTTATGTAACATTTGTTTACTCTTTTAATTTTTATATTTATAAAAAATATTTTTTTGAATTATATTTAATATACTTGCATCAAAAACTAAATCATTTATATAAATTTTAAATCCCGCAATAATACTTTTATCTTTCTTAAATAAGAAAAATAATCTTTTATTTATAAAATAATTTCTAAAAATTATTTTAATTTTTTTAATATTCAAAATATTTAAATTATTATTTCTTGTAAATACATTAACATATAAAATATCTTTATTTTTTTTATATATTTTTATTAAACTTAAATATATATAATTAATATTTAAAAACATATTATCATCAAAAATAACTTCAATAAAATTAACTATTTTTTTATTTAAAGTAATATATTTATTAATAATATAAAAGATTTCCTTTAAACATTTTTTTTTATTCATTCTGTAATAAATATAAAATTTCTTTTTTTTTGAAATTAAAATTAATAATTTAATACATTTATTTCATTCACAAAATTTAATATTATTTTTTTTAAAATAATTAAATACAATTAAGGAATAAAAGTAAGAAACATCATATATATTTAACATATTTGTATTTAAAACTTAAATTTATTTAACATTTTATTAATAAATTTATTGTCTAATTTTTTATTAAATATATTTAAAGTTATATTTACTAAAATTTTGTTTATAAATTTAGAAATATTTTTAGAAAAATATTTATACATTCTTTTTTTTTTAAGTAAAATTTTTTGTTTTGCTTGTAATAATATTTTTTTATATTTATTTTTAGCTTTTTTTTTATATTTTTTAATTATAGAAACACTACTATTTTTAGAATTTAAAATAATTTTAGAATATTTTTTTCTTACTTTATATAAAAAAAAATCAATTTTTTTTTTTAGAACATAAAATTTATTTTTTTTTTTTTCAATTTTTTTATTTTCTAAATATATTTTTTTTTTTCTTTTTTCAATAACCTTATTTACGTAAGGTCAAATATATTTAATACAAAAAGATATATAAAAAAAAAATATTATCATTTGAACTAAAATAGTTATATTTATTTCCATGTTATTAATTAAACTTTATTAATTTTAATAATTTTATTTTATTACTGAAAAAATAATATATAAACTTAATCCAATAATAATCATTGGTATAGCATCTATTAATCCTATAACAATAAAAAATTGGTTACGTAATAACGATACTAAACTAGGTTGTCTAGATACACTATTTATAAATTTTCCTCCTAAAATACCTATTCCTATACATACTCCTATAGAGGCTAAACCCATCATTAAAGCTGCAGATATATATAAAATACTATTTTGCATGTTTACTCCATAAAATAAAAAAAAGATTTATAATATATATATTAATGTAAGTATCATAAATATAAAAGATTGTAAAAAAGAAATTAATATATGTAATAAAGTTAAAGGAAAAATAATAAATAATTGCAATCACCAAGGAACTATATAATAAACCAATAAAAATATTATTTCTCCAGAATATATATTTCCAAATAATCTTAATGATAAGGATAATATTTTAGAAAAAAAATTAATTAATTCTAAAATAATATTAAAAGGTATACATAAATTATAATTAAATGGAAAATACAATATTTCTTTAAATATTTTTTTAAAGTTAAAAGTATATAATTTGTACATCATTATACATATAAATACACATATAGACATAGATGATGTTATATTTAAATCTGAAGATGGTATTAAAAAAAAAACTTTAGTTTTAAATAATAGATAAAAAACATAATGTAATAGATCTACAGGAAATAATCCCATTAAATTCATAAATAAAATCCATGTAAATACTGTAAAAGACAAAGAAAAAACAAATTTGTTTTTTTTACCATATATATTCATCATATTTTTATAAACAAATAAAATCAATATATCTATTAAAATTTGTATTTTATTAAATGGTTTATTATATTTAATATAATTTATATTATATTTTATAATTATTAAAAATAAAAAACCTATTAAAAAAGATATCAATAAAGAATCTACATTTAAATTTCAAAATGAATATTTATTGTTTAAATTATTTAAAAATTTAAATTTAATTAAATTAAATTGTAAATGATTTAAATGATTAACAATATAATTAGAAGGTAAATTAAATTTTAAAAAAATATTTTTTATCATAATAAAACTCTTTAAATTATTATTTTAAATATCAAATATTATTATTTTATATTTTTGTAAAAAATACTATCTATATATTTTGAAAATAAAAAAATAAATTAATTTAGTTCAAAATTTATATTTATATAAAATCATTTTTTTTTAAATAAATAAGTATATTTATTATAGAAGATGGAGTTACACCTGAAATTTGATAAGCTTCATTTAAATATTTAGGTTTATACTTAATTAATTTTTCTGTTACTTCTTTTGATAATCCAGGAACTTTATTTCAATTAATATATTCAGGTATATATATATTTTTATATTTATTAAATTTAAATAATTCTTTCTTTTGTTTTTTTATATATCCTTTATATTTTAAAATTATTTCTGATTCTTTCAGATAATTAATATTAATATTATTTTTATATTTATTTAATAGAGGTTTAAATTTTTTTAATAAAATATTGAAATTTAAAATTAAATAACTTAAAGGAATTTTGTTTATTCTTTTATTAAAAAATTTATTTTGTACTTTTTTAGGTAAATATTTTATAGATATATATTTTTTTTTAAAAAAATAATAATTATTTTTAATATAACTCATTTTTTTTTTAAAAAAAAATCATTTTTTATCACTTATTAAACCTAACTTATGTCCTATAGGTGTTAATCTGTAATCAGCATTATCTTCTCTCAAAAATAATCTATGTTCTGATCTAGAAGTAAATATACGATAAGGTTCATTAACTCCTTTATTACATAAATCATCAATTAAAACACCCATATATGAATTTGATCTATTAGGAATAAAATAATTATTTTTTTTTAAGCTAGCATTAATTCCAGCTATTAATCCTTGTGCTGCTGCTTCTTCATAACCAGTAGTTCCGTTTATTTGTCCGGCAAAAAAAAGATTTTTTATTATTTTACTTTCTAATGTTTTTTTTAGATCTCTAGGATCAAAAAATAAATATTCTACAGCATATCCTGGAACAGAAATTTCTGCATTTTCCATTCCTTTAATAGAACGAATAATTTTTTTTTGTATATTAATAGGTAAACTAGTAGATATACCATTAGGATAAATATTTTTTCCATTTATACTTTCAGGTTCTAAAAAAATACGATGTTTTTTTTTATTTGAAAAATTAACTACTTTATCTTCTATAGATGGACAATATCTTGGACCTTTACCAATAATCTTTCCATTATATAATGGACTTTTATCTAAATTATCTATTATAATTTTATGTGTTTGTTTATTTGTATATGTTATATAACAATTTATTTGAGGTATTTTATTAATTTTTCTTAAATCTTTAAAAAAAGAAAAAAAAAAAATATTATTATCTCCTGACTCTTTTTTTAATATTTTAAAATCAATAGTTTTCTTTTTTATTCTAGGTGGAGTACCTGTTTTTAAAAATCTTGTTTTAAAAGGATATTTAATTAAAAAATTTGTTAATAATTTAGAACAATGGTCTGAAATTCTCCCTCCATCTCAGTGATCAAAACCTATAAATATTTTTGAATTTAGAAATGTTCCTGTGGACAGAATTACTTTTTTAGAAAATATTTTTTTATTATCTGAAGTTATTACTCCTTTTACTAAATATTTATCCACTATTAAACTTATAACTTCTTCTTGATATATAACTAAATATTTTTTTAATTCTTTCAATTTTGAAACTACATTATTTTTATATATATTTTTATCTATTTGAACTCTTGTAGCTCTTACAGATTCTCCCTTGCTAGTGTTTAAGATTTTATATTGTATACCAGATATATCTACTAATTTACCCATCAAACCACCTATAGCATCTATTTCTTTAACTAAGTTACTTTTTCCTATCCCTCCTATAGATGGATTACAAGACATTTCTCCTATTTTATTTTTATTGTAAGTAATTAACAGTGTTTTTTTTTTCATTTTGGCTGATATATATGCTGATTCTATACCTGCATGACCACCACCAATAATTATTGTATCAAAAAAATAACTTTTTAAAACCATAAAATTTAACTCAATGTGAATGACTTAAATGAACATAAATAATTCTAAACTATTATAAAAAATAAATCAAATTTTTTTTTGTAAATATATTGAATTTATAAAATATTAATAGTAAAATTTATTTAAAATGTGATAAAGATTTTAAATTGAACAAATAATTTGTATTTTTAAATTTATGTAAACAAATGTAATAGAATTTAAAAATTAATTTATATTAAATATTATTTAAATATAAATTTTATTGTTTATAAATTAATTTATATTATTTAATTTTTATACTTAAAGGTGATTAATTTCTAAAATATTTTTATTCAAATTTTTAATTTATTAAATATTTTAAAAAGAATTTTTTT
>CP144797.1:0-5890 GCA_036689335.1 Candidatus Stammera capleta
ATGTTATTTCAAAAAAAAAGAAAATATATATACATAAATATGTTAATACAAAATTTAATTACATTAAGTATAATGAACATTATAACATCATTTTTATTTAATATAAGTCCATCTATATTATTTTTATTTAATGGTATTACTAATATCATACATATGATAATGTGTAAAAATAAATTTCCTTTTTATTTTATACCTAATTTTATATTAACGTCTTTTTTAGCTACCTTAAAATGTAGATATGAATATATAGTAGGTATTTTTTTATGTTATGGTTTAATATTTTGTATATTAAGTTTTTTAATTAAAAAATATGGTTTTTTTTGACTAAATTTTTTATTTCCTAGTAAAATGTTAGGAATAATATTAATTATTACAGGTTTAAATCTATCAAATACATTTATTCAAATGGTAGATTTTAATAACCTAAAATATATTTTAGTTTTTTTATTTACATTTTTAGTTACATTTATTAGTTCACTATTTTTAAATAGATTTTTTTTATTTTTTCCTACATTGTTAGGTTTAATATTTGGATATATAATATCTATTTATTTAGGAATAATTAATATAGAAATTATCTATAAAGAACCTTGGTTTAATATACCTAAAATAGTATTTTTAAATCCTAAGTTTAATTTTTTGTTTTTTTTACTTACTATTCCTATAGTATTAATATCTTTAATAGAATATATAAGTTTTTTGGTAATAATAAAAAAAATTAATTTTAAAGAAATAAATTTAAGTAAATATATTTTTATTAATGGATTTTTAAATATAATACTTAGTTTTTATGGATCAGTACCATTTGTTACTTATAGTGACAATATTAAATTAATATTAATAAAAAATAAGTTTTTTTTAAATCCTTATATTTTATATATAACTCCATTAATATTTATATTTTTATCATTTGTAAGTAAATTATCTATAATTTTACAATTAATACCTATACCTGTAATTGCTGGTATATCTTTATTTATATATGGAATTATAATAATATCTGGATTAAAAACTTTATTATATTCTAATATAGATTTTGATAATTTTCAAAATATATTGTTGATATTTATTACTTTTATAGTTGGTGTATGTAAATTAAAATTAATTTATAAAAATATTGAAATTAAAGGTTTAATTTTATCTGTGTTAATTTCTATATTTTTAAACTTATTCTTTAAGATTATAAATATTTTTAAAAAAAACTAAGGATATATTTTTCTATTGTATTTATCTTTGATACCAGATTTTCTAAAAAAATAGGTGTTAATTTGGTCACGTCATTTTCGTGCATTAAAATATTGTTTTATTAGCCTACTTTTTATATTTTTATATTTTTTATTAGATATTAATTTTTTAATTTTTTTTCATAAAATAATTCATTTTATAATAGTATTTACAGCCTGGAAATGATTGTCATAAATATATTGTATAATAGTTTTTTTACTTTTTTTTAAAAAAAAAGTATATGGTAAATGATGAAAAAATAATAATAATTCTTCAGTACATTTATATTTATTATTAAACATTATTTTATTTTTATAAAAATATTGTTCTGTGTATTTACTTCCTTTTTTAGTTCTATTTACACCTAAACTATATCTATTAGAGTAATGATAAATACCTGAATTAGAATATTCATTACTATCTATATTAGGTCCATATTTACTTATAGAATTAACCATTCCTCCTATTCCTAAAGGAGAAGTATATTTTTCATATGTTTTTCAACTATTAAACATTATTTTACTAATATTTTTTATTAAAAATTTATTAAATTTATTAAAGGTTAATTTAATTCATTCTTTTAATAGATTGTTTAAATTAATATTTAAATTTCATAATAATTTTCCATAACCAAATATATTTGCTTGAGCTAATTCATTACCAGTTCAATTTAAATTGTCTCCAATATTAGATATTCCTGATATACCATAATATTTCATATTATATATTTTACCAGAAATTAATTTTTTTATTTTTGAGTTATTTCCTGAGCAAAAAGTATCAAAATTTAATATATATTTTCATTGAGGTAATAACCAACATAAATCAATTTGATGACCAGTATATTCTTGAGTAATTTGTAATTCTAATATTTGAGATGTTTTTTTTATTGTACCTAACAAACTAGAAACTGGTTCTCTAACTTGATAACCTATAGGACCATTTTTAATTTGTAGAATTACGTTATCTAAAAATAATCCATCTAAATAATTAAATTTTTCGTATACAAAACAAGCTTTATCTGAAATATATTTTCAACTTTTTTTTTTATATGCAGAACATTTTAAAAATAATAATCCATTAAAATATTTTAATGGAGATGCAATTAATTTTGAATATTGAATGATGTATTTTTTCTTATTTATATATTTTAAATCTATTAAGAGACCACCAAAATAAGGCATATATTCATATATTTCTTCAATTTTTTTTTCTCATCATTGAATAACTTTATTATTTTGTGGATTATATGTGGATAAATTACTTAATATTACAGGACTTTTATAATTTACAGAAATAAATAATTTTATATTATACTTTATATATATATCATATATTTCATATAATTGAATTAATCAAAATTTAGTAATTAAATGTGTATCACTTCAGTTAACTTTATTACTATTTATACATAAAGAATTTATACCTATGCTAGAAATTAATCTAGCGTAATATTTAATTCTTAATAAATTAAAATGTATTTTATTATTAAAAAAAAATATAGAGCTTCCCGAATAACCTTTATCTATACTACCATTAGTATGGTCTAGATTAATTAACATCCTTATTTTAGTATCTGGTTTTTCTTTAATATAAAAACTTTTTTCTTTTATAATTAAATTTATATCATTTGATTGAATTTTGTTTATTAAATAAAATCAACCATATATGAAACCATGATTATTTTTAGAATTTATATATAATTTTTTATTTCAATAATTTATAGAAAATTCTTCATTTAAGAGTAAATTATTATATTCAAATATTAAGGTAGCATTAATTTTATTTTTTACAAAATTAATATTTTTTTTACCTATAAAAAAAATTATTTCTTTTTTTAGAAAGAGATTATTTTTTGAAATATATATTTTTTTTAAAAAATCAACTTTTGATACTTTATCAACTCAATTCTTATCTTGTAATTTTGGTAATCAACATTTTGAATAATTCATTGTAAAAAATTTTAAAATTTTTTAAAACTAAAATTTTAAATAATTTTAAAACCCTAATAAATTAGGGTTTTAAAATTTAATTATCTTACATTTTTATATAAGAAGGACAAACATTTCCTGTAACATTTTCATTCATCTTACCAGTTGAAGTTACATTTTCCATTAATATACTTGATCCTTTTTTAATACTAACATTGTTAAATGTAACTTGAATATTATTTCCTTTTAAACCACGAAAAATAAATTTACCTGGTGTTAATACTTTAACATTGTTAAAAGTAATATCCTTATAAGAAGGAATTTTATTTCCTGATGCATTTTTACCGTAAAACATATCTAAAAATATAGGATATTGTACATCTTTTATACATATGTTTTTGTAAATTATTTGACTTACTAATCCACCTCTAGATTTATCACTTTTAATACGTAAACCACTAGTAGTACCATTTAGTGTTAAATTATTAACTAATATATCATTAACTTTTCCAGAAGTCTCACTACCTATAGACATTCCATGACCTTTACCAAAAACATTGTTAGTTATGGATATATGAGATGAAGGATTGCTAGAAGCTTTAATTGCTACATTATCATCACCTGTACTAATATATGAGTGAGTTATAGTAACATTTTGAGATGAACCTGGATCTATTCCATCAGTATTACGTGCATCAGCAGGTGTATTTATATTAACTCCCCATGCTGTTAAACCATTAACATTACTAGCAGCTACATGAAAATTAGGAGAATTTTTTAAAGATATTTTGTATAGAGTAAAATTATTAGAATTTCTTATTTCTATTAATCTAGGTACATTTTGTGCTTTATTTAATTTTTTAGCGTCACTTGCTAAATTTCACCAAGTTTTTTTATCAACAGAATTTTTTAAAACTGAGTTACCTTGGCCATCAATTGTACCATTTCCATATATTCCACTATTACTAGCATTGATAACTTTTATAAAAGGATAACAACCTCTTCCAGAATTATCAACTGTTCCGCATCTTTTATTACCATTATCGTATAATGCAGGATCAGGTATAGCTGATAAAACAACTCCTTTATTAATTAATAAACCACCATTAGATGGGATTGATAAAGGACCAGAATAAAAATGAAAATTTTTACCATTAGATTGTAATGAAACGACTTGTTTTAATTTAGAACAACGATTCATTTCATTTTGAATTGAACTAGTACTGACTTTATCACTAGCTTTTAATACACTACAACTATTTGGAATAGTTGGTTCTTTGACATTACGTGTATCACCAGTTGACATAGCAAAGTTCATGCTTAATAAGCAACATATTACGCAGCATAAATTACTGAAATAATAACGAATACTTTTTTTCATATGAAATCCTAAAAATTAAATTAATATTTAAACAAGATTATAAATCTTGTTTGTAATTTTTTTTCCTTCTCTTTATAAATTACGCTAGTATAACATAAGTATTTATTTAATGCAAAATTATAAATATAATTTTATTTTTGAATTTTAATTTAACGCATAAACACCAGCCAAACAACGCATAAACACCAGCCAAATAACGCATAAACACCAGCCAAACAACGCATAAACACCAGCAAAAATAAAAAAAAAAATATCAAAAACATATTGATCTTTCAGAAGATTGCGTTCATTAATTTTTTACAGCATGTATTTATCATGTATTACATATATACATGTATTTAAAAAATTAAAATTATTTACAATTCAAATAAGGTATATGAGGGTAACTATTTTTTAATTTTAAACCAAAATCTAAAATAGTTATATTAATATTAGTATAAAAAAAACATACACAATTTAATTTTTTAATAAATTCTATTTTAAAATTAGATAAACCTTTATTAGAATTAGAATAATTTGAACCAAATTGATATTTGAGGTTTTGTCAAGATATAAATATACCTTTTTTTATATTTATAATTCTAAGTCTTCAAGTTAATCATATATATATATCTATTGCTAAAGGAGATCTCATAACTTTAATAACTTTTAAATCTATTGGCAAAGAAGTATATTTAATTTCTCTATAAAATTTATCAGATAATTTAATTTTATTTCTAAAAAATTTTTTTTTATTTCAAGAAAAAAAACCATGATCAACTATTGTTAAATTACTAAATTTATGTATACTATTATAACTGTAAGTTAAAGAAAAAGTAGAATGGAATAATCTGATCATTTGTTTTTTAATTCTATTTATAGAACCATATTTACCTCCAGTAGGAGACATACCTAATTTTTTAATAAATTCGTTCTGAGTTTTACCTAAATATAATTCAGAGGAATTAGTTAATTTAGCTTCAGTACATAATCAAATCATAATAATTCTAGGAATTATTCCATAAGGTAATCCATATTCAGGATCAGATATAATTTTTAAAGAAATATTACCGTTACTTCTTTTAAAAAAAGTTTTTTTAGTGTTAGAATGAGGTATAGAAGCACAAGAGGCTAAAATACTGGTAATATAACCAATTGAATTAATGGTATTTATTGAATTTTTAAAATTAATTTCTGATGATTTTACGAAAATATTTTTATTACTAGATTTAGTTTTTTTTTTTTTAAATATCATATTTTTCAAAATAAAAAATAATTTTTAAATTAATTTTAAAATTTAAATTAAAATATTTTTGAAAATTTTTTTTTTTATGTTACAATAAAAATCTAATATTAAATTAAAATTTAATTAAAA
>CP144798.1:0-9071 GCA_036689335.1 Candidatus Stammera capleta
AATTATATGAAAAAAATTATTATAGGAGCATACATAACTTATCAATATGGACATCATCCATGTTCTTGAAAATATAAAAAAAAAAAATTAGAAGAAAAAATACAAGATATAAAAAAATATTTTTATTTATCTAAAATAGCAGAACAAGGACTAATAGATTTTATATTTCTTGCAGATACACCATCAATATTTGAGGATGATAAAGGACAAGGATACTGTAGTAGAACTACATTTTTTGAACCTATAAGTCTATTATCTAGTTTAGCATCTAAAACTAAAAATATAGGTTTAATAGGTACTTCATCAACTACTTATAAACATCCATATAATATAGCTAGAGAATATTCTTCTTTAGATCATATAAGTAATGGTAGAGCAGGTTGAAATATAGTAACATCTTCAAAAATTAATGCAGCAGGAAACTTCGGTTATAAAAAACATTTAAATCACGATAAAAGATATATAAAAGCTAAAGAATGTTGAAAAATAGTTACTAAATTATGAGATAGTTGAGATGATAAAGCTTTTATTAAAAAATATGAAGAAAACATATTTTATGATAAAAATAAATTTTATAAAATTAACTATAATGGTAAATATCATAAAATATTTAATTCTGTATTAAATATTTCTAGATCACCACAAGGACATCCAATAATAGTACAAGCAGGTTCATCAATTCCAGGTAAAGAATTAGCTGCTAGAGCTGCTGAAATAATTTTTACCGCTCAACCAGATATAGTATCAGCACAAAAATTTTATAAAGATATAAAAAATAAAATTAAAAAATATAAAAGAAATTTTAGTGATATTCTAATAATGCCAGGATTAAGCTTTTATATAGGAAAAAATAAAAAAGAAGCATTAGAAAAATTTAATTACTTACAAAATTTTATACCAGAAAAATTTGGAATAAATATGCTAGAAAATTTATTAGGGGAAACTATTGATGTAAATAATTTAAATAAAAATAAATCACTTCCACCTATAAATGTAAAATCAAACTCAAATCAAAGTAGAAAAAAAATTATTGAATATATAGCAAACAAAAATAATTTATCTATTAAAGAACTTTATAAAAAAATTATTGTATCTAGAGGACATTTAAATTTAATTGGATCATATGATGATATATCAAAAACAATATATGATTGATTTAAAAACAAAGCATGTGATGGATTTAATATATTACCACCAGTATTACCAGAATTCTTGGAAGAATTTATATCTAATATAATACCAAGATTACAAAATTTAGGTATATATAAAAAAAAATATAAACAAGGAACTTTAAGAGAAAAATTAAATATACCTAAACCTAAAAATAAAAATAAATAAAATATATGTATAAAATTAATAAAAATATAATTCTAGAAGATACTACTTTAAGAGATGGTGAACAATCACCGGGAATAGTTTTTAATAAAAAAACAAAAATAAAAATTTTTAATTTACTAATAGATATAGGTGTTAAATGAATAGAATCAGGAATACCAATTATGAAAGGTGAAGAAGTAGATGCAATAAAATATATGTTAGAAAGAAAAAATGAAGTTAATATAATAGGATGAAATAGAGGTGTACTAGAAGACATCAAATACAGTATATTATTAGGATTTAAACACATCCACATAGGATTACCAACATCAAAAATACACCTAAAATATAGTATAAATAAAAGCAAAAATTGACTAATAAAAACAGTAGATTATTTAATTAAATTTTGTAAAGATAAAGATTTATTTGTATCAGTAAGTGCAGAAGATATAGGAAGAACTAATATTAATACCCTAAAAGAATACACTCTAGCAGTGGAAAAAGCCGGAGCTGATAGATTACGTTTATCAGATACTATAGGTATTTTAGACTATGAAGAATATGGAAAAAAAATTAAAGAAATAAAAAATATATCTACAATAGATTTACAATGTCATTGTCATAATGATTTTGGATTAGCAGTAGCAAATACTATAGCTGGACTAAAAAACAGAGCAAAATATTTTCATGTTTGTATAAATGGAATAGGCGAAAGAGCAGGTATGCCAGATATGTCCCAATTAGTAATGATTTTAAAACACATCTATAAAATAGATATAAATATAAATACAAAAAAATTAATTTATATATCTAAAAAAATAGCAAAATACACTAACAGTAAAATATATCCATGATCCCCTATTATAGGATCAAACATATTTAAACATGAATCTGGAATACATGTTAATGGATTAATAAATAATTACACTACTTTTGAACCTTTTGATCCCAAAATAATAAATACTAAAAGAAAATTTATTATAGGTAAACATTCAGGAAAAAGTACAATCAAATATTTCTTAAATAAGAAAGGAATTAAAAAAATAAATAATAAAATATTAACTGAATGTTTAAAATTAATCAAAAAAAGATCAGAAAAAAAAATGAAACAAATAAACGTAAAAGAATTATTTTATTTATATAAAAAAACTAAAAAAAAATATTATGAAAAAAAAAATAAATAATGATACTTTAGTAAAAAAAATAATTAAACTACATAGTAAAAAAAAAAAAATTAATGTAGGTGAATTTATTAAAGTAAGTATAGATCATATTTATATACAAGATGGAAATTCTCATACAATTGCTGATTTATTTAAAAAATATAATTTTAAAAAAGTTTTTAATAATAAAAAAATTAGTTTTTTTTTTGACCATTCAGTTTTATCTATAAATAAAAAAATATCTTCACAAATTAAAAAAGCAATTAAATTTGCTTTTAAAATTAAAGCTAATATATATAATCGAGGAGAAGGAATAAGCCATATACTAGCTTTAGAAAAAAAAATATTTACCCCTAATAGTATAATTTTAGGATCAGACTCACATACATGTACAGGAGGAGTAGTACAATCCTTATCTTTAGGTATGGGATTATCAGATATAGTATATGCTATGATAACAGGAAAAATATGAATTAAAGTTCCAGATACTATCAATATTCATATATTAGGAAATCCAAAATCTATAATAAAAAGTAAAGATGTTATTCTATATATATTAAAAAAATATGGACAAAAAAAATTTCTTTATAAATCTATAGAAATAAATGGAAAATGAATTAAAAATTTATCTATAGATTCTTCTATTACAATATCAAATATGGCAGTAGAATTAGGAGCTAAATGTATATTTTTACCTAAAAACAAAAATATACCTTTTAAATTAAAACATACAACTAAAAATAATAGTAATAATAATATTTTTATTAATATAGATAAAATTCAACCTCAAATATCTATTCCTCATTATACTAATAATATTACAAATTTAAATAATGTATCTGGTATAAAAATAAATTATGTATTTATAGGAAGTTGTTCCAATAGTTCTCTAGAAGATATGAAAGAAATATCTATTGTATTAAAGAAAAAGAAAATCCATAAAAAAATTTTATGTATAGTATCTCCAGGATCAAAAAATATATACTTAAAATCTATTAAAAAAAAATATATTAATATTATGATAAAAGCCGGAGTAATTATTTCTCCTCCTAGTTGTGGACCTTGTGTTGGTACTCAAGGATCTATACCAGCTGATAAAGATAAAGTTATGACTACTATGAATAGAAATTTTCAGGGAAGAATGGGTAATTCAAACTGTAAGATATATATATCTTCTCCATTAGTAGCTATTTATACTGCCTGTTTAGGTAAAATACCTTCAACAAGAGATTTATATGAATAATAAAAAGAAATTATATATAAAATATATTGATGCCCCTTTAATATCTACAGATGATATTTTACCTGCTAAATATAAACATATGTCTACAAATAACAAAAAATTATCTAAATTTTTATTTAAAAATAAATATCCTGATTTAAGTAAAAAAATAAATTCTTTTCAAGTAATAATATCAAATGGTATTTTTGGTATAGGTAGTTCTAGAGAACAAGCTGTTAATGCACTAATATATAGTGGTATAAAAATAATTATTTCTCCATATTTTGGTAGAATATTTTTTAGAAATTCATGAAATTTAGGATTAATATTATTAGAATTAAATATCAAAAACATAAAAGATAATGATTTTATGTATTTAAATTTTAAGAAAAGAGAAATTAAAATATTTGAAAATATTTATAAAATACCATTTTTAAATAAACAAATGAAAGAAATTATTTTACATAAAGGTATTATAAATTTATTATTAAAAAAATATGTCAATAAGTAAAATAGAAAAATTTGATAAATTAGCAAAAAAATATGATTTATATAGACCTAGATATCCTATAGAATTTTTACAAGAAATATTTAATTGAAAAAAAAAAAATAATAAAGATAAATTAAATATTTTAGATATTGGTTCTGGTACAGGAATAGTATTAGAAAAGTTAATAGATATTTTAGGAAGAAATAATAGTTTTTATGCTATAGATATTTCTAGTGAAATGATTAAATTAGGTAAAAAAAAATTTCCTTTTGTAAATTGAATAAAAGGTTCAGCTGAAGAAAAAATAAAAATTTTACCTAATATAGATATATTTATATTTGCTCAATCTTATCAATGAATGAACAGAAAAATAATTCTTAAATGAATAAATAAAAAAATAAATAACAGAGGTTTATTCTGTATATTACAAAATAATAGAAATTATAAAAAAAATATTTTTTTGAATGAATATGAGAATATATTAGAATCAATAAATTCTTCTTATAGTAGAAAATATAGAAACATAAAATATGAAAAAGAAATTAAATTTTTTTTTAGAAATAGAAAATATTTATATATTTATATGAGTAAATTATGAGATATTTTTTTATCTAAAAAAGAATTTTTAGGAATGATTAATTCTTCAACTCAAGTTGAAAATGTCAAAAATATAAACAAAGATATTTTTTTTAAAAAAATAAATTTTTTATTAAAAAAATATTTATTGAAAAAAAAAATATTAGTCTCTTATAAGACGGAATTATTTTTATTTAAATTTTAATTTTTTATTTCTCTTTTTTTTAAATTTATTTTTTAAGATATTTAATTTAATATATTTTTAATTAAATATATATTATTTATTAAAACTTTAGTTCAGAAGTAAGATTCGAAGTTAATATAAACTAGAAAAAAAAAATAAAAAACTAATAAAATTACCATTTTTTTTTTATATATTTTATAAAAAAAAAAATAAATTTAATAAAAAAAACTATAAATAAAAATAAAAACATATAAAAATTCAACTAAATAAAAATTTTTTTTTTTTGAAAAAAAATCCCCCATTCAATAAAAATATGAAATAAAAATTTTAATTAACTAAAATAATTTTTGACCTCTTTTCAAGAGAGTTTTATAATATTTTTCAGGATCAGTATTAATCAATTTAGGTTTTTCTTTACGAAGAACTTTTTCAAGTAAAAAAACCTGATAAGGCATTTTAGTATAAGTTCAGTGAACAAATTTACAATACCAAAAATTAGATGTATTACTACTAACTACTTGCCCTAATTTAGGGGAAAAATTTCTTCTTTTCGAAAAGACATTTTTTTTAACATTATTAGAATAAAATTTAATATTATTATTAATTTTATGAATAAATTTATCACCTAAAACATTTTTTTTAATTTTAATCAATAAATTTCTTAAAGAAGGAAATTTTAATAAATCAATACCTATAATTCTCATTTTTGATAAATGTTTATTTCTATAAGATAGAAAATTACTTGTTAAATTATTACGTACAATTCAATTTTCATATTTATATAAAAAAAATCTTAATTTTTTTATTGTAATACCTCTAGAAATAAAAAATTTTTTAGTTAACCAAATACGTAATGGTTTATTATGTCCTGTATCAGGATTTTTAGATCTTAAAACAATTAAATATTTTAATCTTTCTAAAACTCTTAAAGCATGTAAAGGAGGATCATAAGATTTTCTTCCATTATCATATATATGTAACATATTAATAGAAGAAGCTATAATTTCGAAAGGAACTTTTATTTCAAATAAATATTCACTATATAAATTTAAATTACAATATACTATTAATGCAGAAGATAAAACATTTAAAGTTTCACATAATTCAGATCTAGCATGAATACGAATATTAAGATCACGACGTAAATTAATTAAATCGTCATTATAATGCCAATCATGATCTTTAATTTTAGTAACTAATTTTGAAACTATCCCTTTAGGGACACGACACAATAATTTAGGATTATATCTTCTATGTATCTTTTTTTGATTTTTTTCTTTAATAATATTCAACTTTTATACACTTATGGTAGATCAAGGATTTTAATTTTACCAACATTTTATACACTTAATTAATATAAAATGACTCTAATATTTTTTAATAACTCTACCAAATATCACTAAATTAAACAAAAGAGTTTTGTGATAAAAAAATTAAAACCAATTAAATTGAATGTTGATTAATAGTAAATTTATAATTTTATAAAATTTATAAAAACTATCAACAACAAAAGTTATTTTAAATATTTAAATTCATAAAACAATTATATATATTATATATGAAAAACTAATATTTTAAAAACATTAAAACCAAATATTTCTTTTTTTTTACATTTTTTTCTCACTTTATACTTATGATATAATAAATTTATTCAAACAAAAAATTCATTAACAAAATTATTTATTAAATTAAATAAATGTTTTTAAAAAACAAACAACTTAAATATCAAATAACAGTTATATTAATTTCTTTTGCCGAAAGCATAGAAAATACTGTTCTAGTATGATTAGTGTATAATCATACTCACAATTCTCTAGCTGTAAGTTTAATTACTTTTGCAAATTATTTTCCTATGTTTATTTCAGCTTTAACATTTATATTTATTGTTGATTCTATAAATCCTATATACCAATATTACTTAAATAATATTATATTCCTAATTATATCATTAGGAATATTTATAATTTTTTTTTTAAATATAAATATTAATTTATGTTTATTTTTAGTTTTTATTTTACAGATGATTTATTCTACTATTAGAACAATAAATAAAACTAATTCTAACAAAATTATAAAATTATTATTTAAAAAAAATATAGGTAATAAAATTATTCAAATATCTTTTTCTATTACCCAAATATTTCAAACCCTAGGAAATTTCATAGGTAATATATTTATACTAAATAATATTACTTTACATGGATTTATTTTTATAAGTATATTCTATTTTATAAGTTCATTATTATCTTTTCAAATATTTCAAAATAGTGAAAAATATTTATTAATAAAAGAAAAGGAAAAAAATACTAAGAAAAAAAATAATAATTTAAACTTTAATTGATTTAAAAATACTTTCAACAATAGAAAAATATTAGAAATATTATTTTTTTCTATTCCATCTAGTGGAATATACCAATATTTAAGTACTATATTACCATTTTTAACTGCTTTAGTAATTTATAAATCTAGTTTTGTTTACTCAATATTAAATTTTTTTTGTGCTTTTTTTTCTTTTATAATAGGTCTTTTATTATACAAAGATATAATTTCTAGAAAATTTATTGAAAAATACACTTTTATAGTGTGTTTTTTACTTTTATCTATTTTAAGTATAACAAAAAATTTTTTTATTTTAATTTTTTTAAATTCATTATGTTTTGGTTTATTATCTGGACATATAATTTGTATGCAAATTAAAATAAATACATATTGTTCATATTTTGATTTAGGAAAATTAACTATTATACGTAATTCTATATCTAGTTTAGCTAAAATATTATTCTCTTTTTTATCAGTTTTTTTTTTAAATAATTTTTCTATATTTTATGTATATTTATTTTTAGCATTTATATCATTATTTTTTCAAATTACTTACACAATAAATAATTATATTAAAAAAATAAAATAAATAATTTTACTTAATAAGTAAAAAAAAATTACATTTTATAAATTATTGTTATATAATATTGTTATGTGTATTTAAATTTTTATTAAATTAAAATAGATCAAGGGTTTTAGTTTAATAAATTTACTTATAATTTGAATATACATACTACATATCCCCCGTATATATAACTCTACTAAATATCACTAATTTAATACGGGGGGTTATATTCTATATAATAAAATTTACATATATAAATATAAGTATATATTTTGAAAAAAAAAAATATTTTTATGTACATTTTATAAAATGAAAAAAAAAAAAAAATCAAATAATATATAAAATATTAATATTAATATATTTTATATATGATAAAAAAACTTATTCAAAAAAAAAAAAAATTAATTTTTTTAGAAGCACATAATCCCTTATGTGCAATAATAATAAACAACTCTTTTTATACCAATCCAATTAACAAAAAAATATATAAATTTGACGGAATATGATCTAGTTCATTAGCAGATTCAATGTGTAAAGGTTTACCTGATAACGAAATATTAGATATAAGAGAAAGAATTAAAAATATTATCGATATAAGATCTGTAACTAACTTACCTATAATAATGGATGCAGACTCAGGAAAAAATTCAGAATACTTTAAACATTATATAAAAATAATACAACAAGCAAATATAAATTCTATAGTAATAGAAGATAAAAAAGGAATAAAAAGAAATTCATTACTAAAAACCAATAAAAAACAAAAACTAGAAAATATAGAAAAATTCTGTGAAAAAATAAAAATAGGAAAAAATAATGTATACAAAAAAAATTTTTCTATTATAGCTAGAATGGAAGGTTTAATTCTAGGTAAATCTATTGATAAAACTTTAAATAGATCTTTTAAAGCCACTAAAGCTGGAGCAGATATAATTTTAATTCACAGTAAAAAAAAAACACACAAAGAAATAATTAATTTTAGTAAATTATATAAAAAAAAATACCCTAATATCCCATTAGCTTGTATACCCACAACATATAACTATATAAAAAATAATGAATTATATAATTGAGGTTTTAATATAATAATATATTCTAATCATATGATTAGATCATCATACAAAATAATGAAAAAAATAGCACAAAAAATATTAAAATTTAAAAGAACATACGAAATAGAAAAAGATTGTACCAACATAAATAAAATACTTAAAGTAACAAATAAATTTAAATAA